>QHQA01000220.1 GCA_003219695.1 Verrucomicrobiota bacterium | reverse complement strand
CCCGACTGATCGGCCGCCTCAAAACTGCTTCTACTTATGCAGATGATACAGAGTGATCCAAACCTTCACCACAGGACTTCTTTTGCCCGTTGACAAATCCACAGCCATATCAGATAATAAGATGAGCTACGGCTTCCGACAATCGAGCATCAAATGTGCTGAAAGTGTCTTAGCTATGAAGAGCATGGACGCGGTCACGGGAAGCCGTTAGCTCGAATCGTCTCGTTAGGCCCCATCGCAAACACTAGAAGGTGAACTGCTGAAAGTTGCCATGCGCAAAATGCTCGATCACGGTATGACGTACCTTCCGTTTGCCTACAAGCTGCCTCACGCAAGAAAAGCAAAACGTCTCCGGCTCCACGCGTTTCGTGAGGATGCCACCAACAGGATGATAAGCGCAAAACCTACACAGACGCTCACCACAGTTGCGGCAAGTATGCTGAGTCAGCTGATCTGGGTGTCTCAAACAGTAGGCCGTGTCGCGAGCGGCGTGAGCCGCCTCTAGCTGTTTCATGTCAGCGATGCATAAATGGCACCGGTAAGAGTAAGTCCCCATCGTGAAAAAACTCGCCGTCTCCTGCAAGCAATCAGCGCAGAAAGCGCGGCTGCACTCGTTGCAGAAGTTGGCAGCGGGTTTCGCTGGATGGGTGAAACAGGCGGTTCGCGGCTGCCCCGCGGGTTCGAAGCACGTGCCCGAGCGACCGCAGCGACGACAATACGCTCGGACATCATCGAGAATGTTCCAGCAGCCGAGGCATACGTATAGCACAACTGGGATTTTCGGATTTAGCACCACGTGCTCGATTCCTTGCTCATCTTTAAACGATGGAATTCGGACGTGAGGCATAGGTCTAACGAGAATTAGACGAAAATGTTCGTCTATTTCTTGTGCTTCCAACAGGGAAAAGCGATTTGAAAGGCTGCATGGGGGAAGGGCAGGCTCTTGGCACAAACGCCGCTGCAGTTTTTACCGCGAATACAATTCGACAACGAGCTGTTCGTTCACGATGGGTTGCATCTCTTCGCGAGATGGGATGCGGGCGACTTTGCCGGTGAGCCCGTCGCGATCGACTGTGAGCCAGTCGGGCACGGGAACAATTTGCGTAAGATCGAGATTGCGCAGCACCAACTGGCGCGATTTCGGTTTGTCCTTGATCGTGATCTCGTCACCTGCTTTGACGTTGTATGAAGCGACGTTGACACAACGTCCGTTTACCAGCACGTGCCCATGCGACACTAACTGGCGCGCACCGGTGCGGGTGTTAGCGAACCCGAGCCGATAAACAACGTTGTCGAGCCGCGTTTCCAATAGCTGGAGAAGTGTTTCGCCGGTCACACCGCGCTTGCGTAGCGCGCGCTGGAAAATACGCCGGAACTGTCGCTCGAGAAGCCCGTATTGATAGCGCAGCTTCTGTTTTTCACCGAGCGCAATCGCGTAATCGGATTGTTTGCGCCGCGAGCCTCTCGGGCCGTGCATGCCGGGCGGATAATTCTTCCGCTCCAATGCTTTGGAGGAACCGAATAGCGGGACGCCGTAACGGCGGCTTACTCTTGTTTTTGGTCCGGTGTATCTGGCCATGGGTTCGTTAAAGCGTTGAAGGGTTGAAGGGTTAAAGCGGGATGTCAGACGCGGCGCTGTTTTGGTGGGCGACAACCGTTGTGCGGAACGGGAGTGACGTCGCGGATGACGGTAAGATCGAGGCCGATTGCCTGCAATGCGCGCACGGCGGATTCGCGTCCTGCGCCTGGGCCTCTGACTAAAACTTCCACTTCTTTCAGTCCGTGACCCATCGCCTGCCGGGAGGCGTCCTGCGCCACCATTTGCGCTGCGTAAGCGGTGCTTTTGCGCGAACCTTTGAAACCCACTTTGCCGGCGCTCGACCATCCGATCACGTTACCTTTCAGGTCGGTGATCGTCACGATGGTGTTATTGAAGGTCGCAAGCACATGGGCAACGCCTGAATGAACGTTCTTGCTGCCCTTAGCTTTGACGACCTTCGGCTTCTCGACCTCCTCGGTTGAAAGCGAAAGGTTTTCCGGAGCTCCTGCGGCGGCAGGCGCCTTTTGTTCTTTCTTTTGTTTTGGAGCTTTTTTTGCAGGCTTCGGGGGCGCGTCAGCCTTTGAAGCTGGCGCCTTCTTGCCTTCCTGCGACTCTGGAGCTGGCGCCTTCTCCTCTTCCGGCGAAGCGATAGGAATCGACGTCGGTTTCGGCTCCTCCGCTTTCGATTCTTCCGGAGCTGGGTTGGTTGGTTCCTCTGACTCAGCCATAATTTCTAGTTAGTTTAAACTTTGCCGGCCTTCGCTTCAGGGTTGCGGATGACGCCCACGGTTTTGCGCGGGCCTTTGCGGGTGCGGGCATTTGTGGAGGTGCGCTGCCCGCGCACAGGCAAGCCTTTCCGGTGCCGGATGCCGCGGTAAGAATTGATTGCCTGCAAACGTTTCAAATTACCTTGCACGTCGCGGCGCAGATCGCCTTCGATTTTGACTTTGTTATTGGTGATGGCGTGAATGATTTCGTTCAACTGCTGCGGCGTCAGGTCTTTCGCCCGAACGTTCGGATCGATATTGGTCTGCTCCAGAATGCGCCGCGCCGTGCTGAAGCCGATCCCGTAGATATAAGTCAGGGACGCTTCGATCCGTTTGTCTGCTGGAATTTCAACTCCAAGTAATCTTGGCATAACTCAATAATCTACTACTCCATTACTCCACCACTTACCCTTGCCTCTGTTTATGGCGCGGGTTTTTGCAGATCACGCGGACCACATTCTTGCGTTTCACGATCCTGCAACTGGCACAAAGTCTTTTTACTGATGGTCGTACTTTCATAATTCGCGAAATCCAAAACCGCGGCCGCCCGCCGGGTCATCATTTTTGGCGATAAATAATTCGCCCTTTCGACAAATCGTACGGTGAAATCTCTAGCATAACTTTGTCGCCTGGCAAGATCCGAATGAAGTGCAACCGCATTTTCCCGGAGATATGCGCCAGCACGCGATGGCCATTGGGCAGCTCGACCCGAAACATGGTATTAGGCAGCAGTTCGACGACTTTGCCTTCTACTTCAATTGCGTCTTTGCGCGCCATGTCAGAATTTCGGGCTCATCCTTGGTGATGAGGACGGTGTGCTCGAAGTGCGCGGATGGCATGCCGTCTGCGGTGCGCACCGTCCAGCCGTCGTCGAGCAATCTTACTTCGGACGTGCCGACATTAATCATCGGCTCGATCGCCAGCGTCATGCCTGCTTTCAACTTCGGCCCGCTGCCGCGTTTGCCGTAATTGGGAATCTGCGGTTCCTCGTGCATTTTCCGTCCCACGCCGTGTCCGACAAATTCGCGCACGACTGAAAACCCAAACTGGCGCGCTTCATCCTCGATTTCCGCGCAGATGTCGCCTACTCGCCGGCCTTCGCGAGCGACGCGGATTGCGCGCGCGAGCGCATTCTCAGTGACGCGCAACAGCTGATCGGTACGCTCGTCAATGATTCCGACGGGAACGGTTGTTGCGTTATCACCCACCCAGCCGTCCCGAATGATGCCGATGTCCAGTTTCACAATGTCGCCATATTGAATGCGCCGCTGGGTGCCGATGCCGTGCACCACTTCGTCGTTAAGCGAGATGCAAATGTTGCCGGGAAAAACGCGGTGGCCCAGCCGATAACCGAGAAATGCACTTTCCACGCCGGCCTCGCTCATGAAGTCCGCCGCGGCTTCGTCCACTTCTTTGGTGGTAATCCCGGGGCGAATCAAATCGCTGACCCGGTCAAGGATGTCGCTCGCGGAGCGGCATGCCTGCCGCATCTTCTCGATCTCTTTCGCGTTCTTGATCGGAATCATTTCGCGCTCTTATCCTCAATCAGCCGCGCGATATCGCCAAAGACCGCCTCGCGTTCGCGACTGCCATTGATCCGATGCAGGATCGACATTTTTTCATAAAAGGATGCGAGCGGTTCCGTCTTGGTACGAAATTCCTGCAAACGGGTTTGCAACACGCCCAGATCATCGTCATTGCGCCGCTCTAATCGACCGTCGCAATAAGGACATATGGGGCGATTGGCAAACTGCGCGCTCGATGCGCTGGTGGTAAAACCGCATTCGCTGCACTGGAGCCGACCCATGATACGATCGCGCACGGTCTGCTCCGACACTTCGAGCCAGATCGCCAAATCCAGGGCGGAGCGTAATCTCGCCAAAATTGACATCAAACTTTCGGCCTGCGGCAGTGTCCGAGGGAAACCGTCGAAGACGAACCCGTGGCCGCCATGCAAGCGCAACCAGTCCTCGATCAGTTCAATGATGATTTTGTCCGAGACGAGCCCGCCGCTTCGGAGCACTTCAGCAGTCTCCTGCCCCAAAGGCGTTCCGAGATCGCGTTCACGGCGCAAGATGGCGCCCGTCGAAGTGACAGGAATGCCGAACTGTCGCGTAATCATTTCCGCCTGGGTCCCTTTGCCGGAACCGGGCGGGCCAAGGAGAACGAGCCGCCTTTTCACTACCGTTCTATCGCCCGTAAAGGAAAATGGCGACCCCGGCGATCACGATTACGGCGATTCCCACGTATAGCCACATGAGCGTGCCACCGGCTGCCGCTTCGCCGCGAGCATAGGCAGCGCGATCAAATGATCGCCCCCGAATCCGCCCCTTGCGCAAAAAGCCGTCGTAATGCCGCTGGATCAGGTGTGTTTCCACCTGACGCATGGTGTCGAGCATCACGCCGACAATGATCAGCAGACTGGTGCCGCCGAAAAATTGCGCCGTGATCATGGGCACGTTCAATCCCTGGCTGAGAAGGCTTGGCAACACCGCTATCAGGGTCAGAAAAATTGCACCGGAAAAGGTGAGCCGCGTCATGGTGAAATCCAGAAAATCGGCAGTCGGTTTTCCCGGGCGCACACCGGGAATGTAACCGCCGTATTTTTTCAGATCGTCCGCGATTTGAGCCGGTTGAAACTGCGTGGCAACCCAGAAATAGCTGAAAAAGAAAATCATTGCCGCAAGAGCGACATAATGGGGCCAGCCGGTGGAGAGCGCGCTGGCGATCCGCGCGGCGGTAGGGCTGTTTCTAAAGCCATACTGCACAATTGTTGCCGGGAAAAGAAGCAACGCCCAAGCGAAAATGATTGGCATCACACCGGCGTAATTCACTTTCAAGGGCATGTATTGCGTCTGGCCCCCGTACATTTTGCGGCCTACCACTCGCTTGGCGTATTGGACAGTTATTTTTCGCACGCCCTGAGTGATCGTGATCACTGCGGCGATGACAACGATCAAGAACAATACCAGCAACACAAGAACCATTGGATTGACCTGACTCGATCCGGTCTGCGCCGAGGGCACGAAGGTCTTCCACGCCTGCGCGAGCGCAGCGGGCAGGCGCGCCACAATGCCAATGGTAATGATGAGCGATATGCCGTTGCCAATCCCACGCTCGGTAATTTGATCACCCAGCCACATCAGCAACATCGTGCCGGTGGTCAGCGAAATCACCGTTACGATTCGAAATCGCCAGCCAAGGTCGTCCACTAACGGGACGCCGAGGTTCCTGATGGTATCAGTGATCCCCGGCAGCATGGTGTGATACGATTCGGGATGCTGAAACGACAGCGCCAGCAGATAGCCTTGGAAGATGCACAGCACCAGTGTCGTGTAGCGGGTTAACTGCATGATCTTTTGCCGCCCACCATCTTCACGCGCCAATCGGCTAAGCTGCGGAATCACCGCGGTGAGCAATTGCATCATGATCGATGCGCTGATGTACGGCATGATGCCTAACGAAAAGACCGCGCAATTTTCAAGCGCGCCGCCACTGAACAAGTTAAACATCGCGGCCAAACCGCCTCCGGTCCGCTGGCTCAGCGACGTGCGAAACCACTCCTGCAAAACGCCCTGGTTCACTCCCGGCGTGGTGATCGCAGCTCCCAGGCGCACAACTACGACTATTGCCAGCGTATATAAAATGCGCCGACGCAGTTCAGGTATCTTAACTGTGTTTACAAACGCCGAGACCATCCGCTAAATCTGGACTATCGCCTGCCGAGACGCTAGCTCTCCCCCGATGTTTTCTTCTTTGCCCGTGACTTCGCTTTGGCCGACGGTTTCCTAGGCGATTTTTTCTTTCCTGCTATCTGCGAGACAGGTTCAGCAGATACTTCTCCTGTAGCGACTCCAGTCTCACCGGCGGCATGGGCTGGACCGGCTTTCGGCGCTCTTCCCTCGCGCAGCGTAATCGTTCCCCCGGCCTTTTCGATTTTTTCCCAGGCCGCCGCGCTGACTTTATCGGCTTCCACCTTCAGGCCATGCTTCAATTCGCCGTCCCCGAGAATTTTTATTCCTGCGAAATGACCGCGGACAAGATTCGACTCGCGCAGCGACTGTTCGTTCACCATCGCTCCAGGTTCGAACGCATTGAGCTCGCTGACATTCACGATGGCGT
>QHQA01000219.1 GCA_003219695.1 Verrucomicrobiota bacterium | reverse complement strand
GAACCGGTGAAAGCCGCGTTCCTCGATGAAATTCACAAGCTCGCTAACGAGGGGCTAACTCCGGAAGAACTGGCGCGAGCGAAAAAGAAATTAATCGGCCAACAGGAGATCGCGAACCAAAGCGACGACGCTTTCGGATACCATTGCGCGCTCGACGAGCTTTACGACCTGGGCTTCGATTATTACAAACGACTCGAACACGACGTGAACGCAGTCACGCTCGACGACATCAAAAAAGTGGCAGCCAAATATTTCCGCGATCAACCGTACGTTTTGGCTACGGTGCGACCTCCCGCCTCCGCCAAGGCTACGGCGGGCAGGCCGGAGAGCTCCCCAGGCGCGAAACAGAAATGACACATGGCTGAAGTCCAAAAAACTACACTGAGCGGTGAGTTAACGCAGCGCTTCATCGAATTTGTGATGATGCACGCGCAAAACGCCGCGCTCTTCCTTGGGCAAATCCCAAATCCAAAAACCGGCGAAGCCGAAGTGAACCTGGACCTTGCCAGGATGTTCATCGACCAACTGGAGATGATTCAGGAAAAAACGCGCGGCAACCTGACCAATGAAGAAGCAGCGGTCCTGCGCAATACGCTTTCTAATTTGCAAATGGCATACGTGGAGGTCGCTCGGGAACGTGGTAGGGCGCGACCGCCGGGCGCGCCGGACGCCGAAGCCACGCAGCCACCAGAACCTGCCGAACAGCGATCAGCAGGCACGCCCGAGCCATCAGCACCCACGACATCGACCGAGCCCGAACCAGAATCGCGAAAGAAATTCACCAAAAGTTACGGACCGTGATTGGTCCGGCTTCGGGCAACCTGAAGCCCGTAGGGGCCTCTTTAGGCCTCGTAATCGTCCCAGCGAATAGCTCTCTGGGAAAAAGGTTGCGGCCCCTCCGAGGTGTCGATGCCAAGTTCGGTTGCCACGTTGGCAAAATATTCATCCATCCTGCGCTTGGAAATCTCGACGCTTAAACTCTTAGATTCCTGAGTATACCAATTTCGAGTCCTGGTGATGATTTTCTGGTAAAACGATTCTGCTTCATTGACAAGAGTGGGGCTCGCAATTTTTGTGAGACTTCGGGAAAAATCAGATCGAAGCTGCCACTTATTGTCGTTCTGATAAAAATGGAGTAGCGCCAGATAGAAAACGTGCATGCGAACTATTTGCTTTTGAAAAATTATCGGCGCGTTGCTGTTTGCCTGTACCGGGATTTCTAAGTAATTCTTGAGCCCTCGTTTGATTGCTTTGAACAGGTTCGACACGAGCACTATGTCCTTTGGGTTACGCGGTATGGATTTGTCGAAAAATCTTCTCATGATTCTGTTTGTTAAGAAATATTTCCGAGGGCTTCGCAGCCCATTGAAGATTATGCCTGGAAAGAGCAATGACTTGGCCAAGGTCGACTACTTTTATATAGGTGCCGTTGGTTGCCGGATAATACTTGGCGTTCTCCGCGTTCCTCATTAAAGAGTCAAACTTTCCTTTTTGCCGCTCGTAGAAGATTCCGATGTCCTTCAGTGCGGCTTCGATCTCGATGTGAATCGGTTCGTTGGAAAACAGTTGCCAATTCTCAATTGGGTTTTTGCCGATTATTACAGTTGGTGATCTCCTTCAGTTCGTCATCTCTTGTTCCGACGACGACCTTTGCTATGACTTTTATCTGCCGAAAAAGCTCGATGCCTGCATCATTTTTCTGTTTTTCAAGTTTCTTAAGGTACTCATTAGCGATTGTTATCGTCTGACAGCCATTGATGATGCTTGGTGCCTCAAGGTTTAAGAGGTTCTCGCCGTCGGCACCCGCAGACGTTGCTGAAATTGTAATCCCCACATGGTAGAAGGGAAAGATATTGGGACTTAGCTTCCCGGAAGTGACCGCGTCCAGAGTTTCCTCCATAGGATGTAGGAGGCGTTCACGGGCTTCTTTTGTGCCGAGTAATGATAGGCGCACATTCTTATCAAAGAGAACGTTGCCCCTCTGACGATACAGCTGCACTAAGCTATCGAGCGGGATATAAGCGAGGTCGAGGTGTGCATTGCGCCTCAAATCGACTTGGGCGTTTGGGATTTTGTTAATCGGGTAGACTTTCGGCTCAACAGCGACGCTTCGTTCCAGATTGTATTCGGAGGCATCAAGGACAAGCTTGCCATTAAGTACATCGCGAACATGATGGTTCAATTGTGACTTAACAAGTATGGTCTCGAACTCTTGGTACTCGGAGCAATCCTCAATCTCGTTACGATCGAACAGCGAAAGAATTACGAAGCGAATTTTCTTAATCGATCCTCTGACGGAGCTAAGCTTGGTGTAAAGGTTGAACAGGCAATGATTGTCATTAGGGATTGAGTCGACCGTCCCCTCCAGCACGATTTGCTCTATCCATTGACGAGCCGTGTCCAAATCGTTGAGCCCACGCAAGCACAGTGCCTTACTTTCGGTCAGCTTACTTTGGTAGATAGTCAATTCATTGTCGGGTTCGTGATAATACCAAGCATCAACACCGCGATCATTTCCACTTCGCGAACTTTGGTCGAGTGCGGCGTGCACGTCGAGCCCGTGAGCATTCATCAGATGAACGGTTGCAATAACGTTCTCGTCAGTCGCATCTATGCCGTGTTTCGCTCGGAATGCGCGGATAACTTTCTGGCAATCTTCCTTTCGGATCATTCTGGGCTTATCTCAATCGCTGTTCAACATCTTGCGCACAAGTTAAGCCACGCACCGACTCGTTTTGCAAGCACAACATCATTGATGGCGTGTGTCGGAGATTGGCGCTCTGACGGATGCCTACGGTCGCCCTAGCGGCTGCTGGTGCGCTCCGTCGGAGTCGCCGTGCGACGCGGCTTTGCTCGCGCGCTTTTGCGGACGGTGATGGTTCCCTGGCCAGGGGCGGGAGTTGGTGATGCTTCGGCGTATTTCTTTGTCGAGGGCCAGATCAAGCGCCACGGTTGCGTTTTTATTGTCTCGCTGAATTGCTTGATGTTCTCGCCAGCCGGCTCAAGATCCATCGTCGCTACCTTTAGTTTCTCTGACGAGTTCCGCAGGTTTCGCAGAGTCATCTCGATATTGTTGTTCTCCGTAAGGCTGGTGCTGATCTTTTCGATGTTGGTAAGCGAATGAGAGAGCGCGCTGTCGGGCGCGGTCAGATCGGACATGTGTTCGCCGAAGGTTTTGAACTGGGTGAGCGCGAGGTTCAGCTCGGAATTTTCGTCGGTGAGACGATTCAGGTTTTGCGCGGTCTGCTGAAGGTCTTTCATAGTATTGGTCGCTTCGGCGGCGACCGGTTTAATCACTTCCAGCATTTTCGCCGCGGCTTCGCCCAGATCAGGTGTGCGTTCGCCTGCGAACATCGCGCCATCTTTCGCGCGGCCGGACTCTTCGGTGCCCTGGGTGAAATCGATGGCCATGTCGCCCAGCAATCCCAGCTGCATCAAGCGCGCCCTGGCATCGCGATAGACCCTGGCCTTTTTGTCCACTTGCACATCGACGCGCACTTCGAACCGCAGTTTGCCCGGCGTCGGAGCAGGAGTCGCGGCGTTCAGTTCGGGTGGATGAATCTCCTCAGCCGCTTGCTGCGCGCGTTTTTCTTCCTGGGGCGAAACCGGTGAATACAATTTTTGCACCTGACCAATCTTGCGACCGGCCAACATCACGACGGCCCCCTGCTTAATCCCGGCTGCGTTGTCGAAGTAAACCTTGTAGGTCACCAGCGGCCGGAACAATCCCGGCGCTCCGAGCAACACCAAAAGAAATGCGACCACCGCGATCGTGCCGATCACCAGCAGGCCGGTCATGATTTCATTTCTTTGTAATTGCATCGAGCGTGCCTTCCAGAATCGGGCCTTCAGTGCTGCCGCTTAAAAACTGAGCGACCACCGGATTCTTGGATTGTTTGAATTCTTCGGGTTTGGCTTCTTCAATGATTTTCCCCTGGTACAACATAGCCATACGTGTGGCGATGCGAAAGGCGCTGTCCATTTCGTGCGTTGCGGTGATAGAAGTGACCTTCGATTTCTCGGTGAGGGTGATGATCAATTCGTCAATAACCGAGGCGATGACTGGGTCGAGTCCGGCCGAAGGTTCGTCAAGCAGGATCAACTCGGGCTGCAGCACGAGCGCACGCGCCAGGGCCACGCGTTTCCGCATCCCGCCGCTGAGTTCCTCCGGCAAAAGGTCCTTCGAGTCCTCCATTCCCACAAGCTCCAGTTTTTCATCGACGATTTTGTCGATCTCGCTGCGCGACTTGTCCGTAAGCTCCTCCAGCGGCAGCGCAACGTTTTCGCTAACAGTGCGCGAGCTCAGCAACGCCGAGTATTGATAGACCATGCCTATGTGTTGCCGGACGCGCTGAAGTCGCCCGCGCTGGAGACGCGTGATTTCATGGCGCCTAAAAAAAATCGATCCCGACGCAGGCCGCAGCGTCCCGAGAATCAGGCGTAATATCGTGCTTTTGCCACTACCGCTTTGGCCCAGGATCACTAATCGCTCCTGTGGTGCGACTTTGAGCGAGAGGCCGTCGAGCACTTTTTTCTCTTCAAATTGCATGCACACATCGCGCATCTCGACCATATGCGTGGGTGTGCTCATGTCGGATAAAATGTGGTGTAAACAATGTTGTACAGCGTATCGAAGCCGATCACCGTGGTGATCGCCGTCACGACGCTCGATGTAGTGGATGTGCCCACGCCCGCGGCGCCGCCTTTCACCGTCAATCCCCGGTAACACGCGATCGCCGCGATGAGCAACCCGAACATAAAGCTCTTTAAGATTCCGGTGATAATATCGCGAATCAGCAATGAATCTTTGACGAGATCGAGAAAATAGGGAAAGGCCATGCTGAAATACGCTTTGCAGACGAGGCTGCTGGCGAATATTGCCGCGATATTTGAAACCGTGGAGAGACACGGCATCAGAAAAAAGAGTGCAAGCATTCGCGGCGCGACCAGAAACCGCAGCGGCCCGATTCCCATGGCTTCGATCGCTTCGACTTCCTCGTTGACCTGCATCGTGCCCAGTTCCGCGGTGAACGCCGCGCCGATTCGCGCAGCGAGCATGATGCCGGTGAGCAAGGGTCCAAGCTCGCGCGTGAAAGCGATGGCGACTAGACCGGGGATCAGCCGCTCCGTCCCAAAGCGTTGCAATTGGTAGCCGGTCAACAGCGCCATCGTTAGGCCCAAGAAAAACGACACCAGCCCGACCAGCGGCACGGAGTCCACACCGGCGCGCTCGGTGTGCCGGAAAAAACTCGTGGCACGAAACGGCACCCGCCCCTTCTGAATGCGTTCGAATGTTTCCTGGAACGTGTTCACGATGAACCAGAACACGCCGCCCACTTCGCGCAGAAAATTGCGTGTGAGGTGGCCAATTCCCTGGGCGACGAGGACCGGCGGCTGGGCGCGGGCGTTTGCCATGGCCGGGAACCTTCCCTCACTTCGCTTGGCGCATCAAGGAACGACGGTTTGCCCTTGGCTCGCCGCAGCCTTGGCGAAGGCGGCAGCCGTCGCGTGTTCTTCGTGGGCCAGGAAGCCATCGCTCCTTGGAAACTCTTCGACATCATCAGGCGCGACTGATTACATTGTGTTTGATGAAACGCGCGAAAGTTCTCAGGGCCAATTGCTTCTTTGCTTTCATGTTCTTTAGTGCAGCGGCGTCAACGCTCGCCCAGGAGCAAGTCTGGTCTCCCACATCTGCACCGGAAACGCGCCTTGAGAACCAGCCAAGTATGGAAGCAAAAAAAATTGGCCTCGCCGTCCACGGCGGCGCGGGAACGATCGATCGCAGCAAAATGACGCCGGAAAAAGAGCATGAATACCGGGCAGGACTGAAGCGCGCGTTGACGGCTGGTTATGAGATTCTAAAGCGCGGCGGGTCGAGCCTCGATGCGGCAGAGGCAGCCGTGCGCGTGCTCGAAGACGATCCGCATTTTAACGCTGGGAAAGGCGCAGTGTTTACCAGTGCTGGCACGAACGAGATGGACGCGGCCATCATGGACGGCAAAACGCTCAATGCTGGAACCGTCGCTTCATTGAAGCACATCAGAAATCCCATCGTCCTCGCCCGATTAGTCATGGAAAAGTCCGGGCACGTGATGATGGACGGCGCGGGCGCGGAAGCGTTCGCCAAAGAGAACGGAATGGAGCTAGTGGACCAAAAATATTTCTTCACCCAGGAGCGTTGGGACGCTTTGCAGAAAATCAGGGCTGCCGAAAAGAGCCGCACGGGCGATGCCGGAAAAGCGTTTGTTATCACCGATCAAGATCGACACGGCACAGTGGGCGCCGTTGCGTTGGATAAAAATGGGAATCTCGCCGCAGCGACTTCAACTGGCGGCACGACGAATAAGCGCCCCGGTCGCGTGGGCGATTCGCCTGTGATCGGCGCAGGCACCTACGCGAACAATGCCACGTGCGCTGTGTCCGCAACGGGCGACGGCGAATATTTTATTCGCGCGACCGCTGCACGCGATGTTGCGGCGTTAATGGAGTATCGAGGAATGTTGCTAAAGGAAGCTGCGCAAGCGGTGCTCAATAAAGTTGCTAAACTTGGCGGTTCTGGTGGATTGACCGCCATCGATCGCGAGGGCAACGTGACTTTGCCGTTCAACACTTCTGGGATGTATCGCGGATACGTCGATCCGAACGGAAGATTTGTGGTGGAGATTTACAAGTAGCGATTGTCATGTCGAGCGAAGTCGAGACATCTCTCGATCCGGTAATTAGAGATTCCTCGACTTCGCTCGGAATGACAAAATGATGCTTCCGCCCTTCTCCGTCGTCATTCCCTGCTTCAACGAAGCAGCGCGTATCGGCAATACGCTGCGAGCGACGCTCGATTATCTCGGCGAGGCGAGTCCGCAAAGCGAGCTGATCGTCGTGAACGATGGTTCGACCGACGCAACTGCGACAATCGCGCGCAATGTTTTTTTAGAGACGAGGATCGCTACGCGTTTGCTGGAGAATTTTCCAAATCGCGGGAAAGGCGCCGCGGTGCGGTCGGGCTTGCTGGCCGCGCAAAGACCAATCGGTTTATTTTTCGATGCCGATCTTTCCACTCCGCTCGGTGAGACGCCAAAGGTGCTCGAACCGGTTGCAAACGGCGAGGTCGATATCGCGTTTGGTTCACGCGCGTTGGACCGCAGCTTGATCGGGCTTCATCAGCCGTGGCGGCGAGAGCAGGCCGGCCGGGTTTTTAATCTCCTTGTGCGGGTCGCGACCGGGCTTCCGTTCTGGGACACGCAATGCGGGTTCAAAGCGTTTCGGCTCGATGTTTGCCTGCCGATTCTCGAGGCGGCGCGGGTGAGCGGTTTCGCGTTCGATGTCGAACTGCTTCTTCTCGCGCATCGCGCCGGGTTGCGGATCCGTGAAATTCCGGTCCGCTGGAACCACGCCGAAGGAAGCAAAGTGAGTTTTTTTTGCGACAGCCTGCGGATGCTACGCGAAGTCATCGCGCTGCGAGCGCGAGCCTAATCATTCGCTGAAGGTGGAACGCGTTATCCTCAACGCGTTGGCGATGCGGCGTAGCCGCCAGATTTTTTCTCCAGAGCCTCCGGCGGCCCTTTGGCATCGTCTTGACGACAAGCCGATCCACCTGCCGAGCGTGGAAGTGCAAAATCGCGGCGCTGCTTTCCTTCGCCTAATCGTCACATAAATTGTTCTCCTTCCTCATGCATTCCTTTCGATTTCATCATGCGGTTGCTCGTTGGTTCGAGCAGACGTTTGGCTCACCGACCGAACCGCAAGTGCGCGGCTGGCCGGCGATTCAATCCGGCCGGCACGTGTTGATTTCCGCGCCGACAGGTTCGGGTAAGACGCTTGCGGCGTTTCTTGCTTCGCTCGATTCGCTGTTTCGCCAGGGAGCGGAAAGCGATTTGTCGGACGAAACACAGGTCGTTTACGTCTCGCCGCTCAAGGCGTTGAGCAACGATATCCGGAAAAATCTCCAAGAGCCGCTCGCAGGAATCCGCGCGTTGCTAGTGCAGACGAATGGCCGCGAGATCGACGTGCGCGCCGAAGTCCGCACGGGTGATACCACAGCCGCGCAACGGCAGGCACTGATCAAAAAGCCGCCGCACATTCTTGTCACCACGCCGGAGTCTCTCTATTTGCTGCTCACGTCCGACTCTGGGCGCGGAATGTTGCGCACGGCGCGCACGCTGATCCTAGATGAAATTCACGCTGTCGTTGATGACCGGCGCGGAGCGCACCTCGCTCTAAGTGCCGAACGGCTGGCGGCCCTAACGAAAAATCCGCTTCAGCGAATCGGTCTATCCGCAACGCAGAAACCGATCGAAGAAGTGGCGCGCTTTCTCGTCGGCACTCGCGCCGTGGACAACGCTGGCAATCCCGATTGCGAGGTCATCGACATCGGTCACCGGCGCGAATTGGATTTGGCGATCGAAATTCCCCAGTCGCCGCTTGAAGCGGTAATGTCGAACGAAGTTTGGGAAGAAATCTATCGTCGCCTGGCGGAATTGATTCGGGCGCACCGGACGACTTTGGTTTTCGTGAACACGCGCCGAATGGCCGAGCGCGTCACGCATCATTTGAGCGAATTGCTCGGCGCGGACATGGTCACGTCGCATCACGGGAGTCTCTCGGCGAAATTGCGGCTCGACGCCGAGGACCGATTGAAACGTGGCGAACTCAAAGCGCTCGTTGCGACGGCGTCGTTAGAATTGGGCATCGACATCGGCACCGTTGATCTCGTTTGCCAGCTCGGTTCTACACGCTCCATCGCGACCTTGCTGCAGCGAGTCGGTCGCGCTGAGCATAGGCGTGGCGGTCTGCCTAAGGGCCGCATCTTTCCGTTGAGCCGCGATGAGCTCGTCGAATGCTCGGCGTTGTTGCGCTGTATCTATCGCGGCGATCTGGATCGACTACTCATTCCCGAAAAGCCGCTCGATGTTCTCGCGCAGCAAATTGTCGCTGCGACATCGACTGAAGACTGGAACGAAAACGAATTGTTCGAGCTGGCCCGCGCAGCCTGGCCATATCGAAATCTCACCCGCGACGAGTTCGATAGCGTTGTCCGCATGTTAGCCGAAGGTTTCAGCACCAAACGTGGGCGACGTTCAGCGCTGATTCATCACGATGCGGTGAATCGTCGCGTCCGCGGCCGTCGCGGCGCGCGATTGACCGCATTGACTTCCGGCGGCGCGATTCCTGACAACGCCGATTACCGCGTGATTCTCGAGCCGTCCGATACCTTCGTCGGCACTGTGAACGAAGATTTTGCCGTCGAAAGTTTAGCCGGCGACATTTTCCAACTGGGCAATGCATCGTGGCGAATCTTGCGCATCAATTCTGGAGTTGTTCGCGTGGAAGATGCCAAAGGTCAGCCGCCTGGAATTCCGTTTTGGCTCGGCGAAGCTCCCGCGCGCACGAACGAGGTTTCGCGAGCCGTTTCTGATTTGCGCATCGAGATTGCACAGCTGATCGCTTCCGGACGTGATCCGTCTGATTGGCTCGCAACAAGCGAGTTCTGGGGAGCGCAGGCTGCCAGCCTGCCCGGCGCCGCAGCTTGCCGCGTCGAAATTTGGTCGACACATCCAAGCGCGCAGCCCCCGGATGTTTCCGGCAGGCTGCCGGAAACTACAGGCTGGCAGCCTGTGCTCCCCAGACGCGCTGCTGAACAAATCGCCCAGTATTTTGCCGACACATATCGCTCGCTAGGCGCAATTCCGTCGCAGCGAACTCTGGTGATGGAACGGTTCTTCGATGAATCGGGCGGGATGCAATTGGTTTTGCATGCGCCTTTTGGCAGCCGAATCAATCGCGCGTGGGGGCTGGCGCTGCGAAAACGGTTTTGCCGCTCGTTCAATTTTGAGCTGCAAGCAGCGGCCACAGATGACGCGATCGTGATTTCGCTCGGCACGCAGCACTCGTTTCCGCTTGAGGAAGTTTTTCGTTATTTGAATTCCAAAACGGTTCGCGACCTGCTTGTCCAAGCGTTGCTCGACGCGCCGATGTTCGCCATTCGCTGGCGCTGGAATGCGACGCGTTCGCTTGCCGTGCCCCGGTTTCGCGGCGGCGCGAAAATCGCCGCGCCATTGCAGCGCATGGAATCAGAAAATCTCCTGGCGGCAGTTTTTCCCGACCAGCTCGCGTGCCTCGAACACATCGTTGGTGACCGCGAGATTCCGGATCATCCGCTGGTGAAACAGACGATCGATGATTGTCTCACAGAAGCGATGGACATCGACGGCTTGGAAGAAGTTTTGTGCAAGATCGAGCGCGGCGAGATCCGCTGCGTCGCGCGCGATTTGCCGGAACCGTCGCCGCTCGCCGCGGAGATTCTGAATGCGCGACCGTATGCATTTCTCGATAATGCGCCTCTGGAAGAACGCCGCACCCAGGCGGTTTACACCCGGCGCGCTTCGGAAAGAAACGGGAGCGACGGGCTCGGCGTTCTCGACGCCGCGGCAATCGATAAAGTGGTAAAGGAAGCATGGCCCGAAGCGACAAACGCGGATGAACTGCACGATGCGCTGATGTTGGTTGGCGTGATGACGCTAGACGAAGTTCAGCGAACGGCGAATAGCGAAAACGCTGAGCAATTGATGTCGATTCTCATTGCGGAAAGCCGGGCGACGCGTTTGCGGGTTCCGACGCTAGTTTCGACTGGCCGCGAGGTTTTGGAATGCGGCGCTGCTGCGCCGCTTTCGAGCGGTCCGGAAATTTTGCAAAAGCGGAGCACCGGCGCACCCCAAAACGCGGGCGCGCCCAGAACGTTCTGGATCGCTGCGGAACGAGTTCCGATGATCGAACCGGTTTACCCCGACGCTTTCGTTGAACCTAAATTAGTTTTGCCTGACTCCGTGCGCGGAAAGAGTTGGCAACGCAGCGATGCAATTCGCGAGTTGGTTCGCGGCCGAATGGAAGTTTGCGGGCCAATTACCGTGAGCGAACTGTCAGATACGCTGATCCTGCCACCCCCGGATATCGATGGCGCGCTACTGGCGCTTGAATCAGAAGGTTTTGTCCTGCGCGGTAAATTTCGCCCCAGTGTGACTGAACAAGAATGGTGCGATCGCAGACTGCTAGCGCGAATTCACCGGCTCACCATCGATCGGCTGCGCGCGGAAATTCAACCGGTTTCGGTGCATGATTTTTATCGATTTCTTTTCGCGTGGCAGCGCGCCGATCGCGAACATCGCGTGGAACGGCCCGAGGGATTGCAATCAGTTCTGGAACAACTCGATGGCTGCGAGTTGCCGCTGGCAGCGTGGGAATCAGCAGTCCTTGCTGCGCGCGTTGCAGATTACGATCCTGAATGGCTCGATCGCCTTTGTTTTTCCGGTCGCATCGGGTGGGGACGTTTGAGCGCGCCGCAGAATCCCAACGCGCGCGCGTCTGCGCCGTTGCGGACCAGTCCAATCGCGCTGTATCAACGCGAGAATCTTGAGGCGTGGCTGACTCTTTCACAGTCGAGATCGGCAATCGAATTTTCGTCGGCTGCTCAAACAGTATTCGAGACGCTGACGAGCAACGGCGCGCTGTTCTTCAGCGAACTTGTGCGCCGGAGCAGTTTGCTCCCGTCGCAGATCGAGGACGCGCTCTCGCAGCTTGCCGCTCTCGGTTTTGTCACCGCGGATAGTTTCGACGGGTTACGCGCGCTGCTCGTGCCGTCGCAGAAGCGACCGACCTTTGGCCGGAACATTGGAAAGCGCAGGCGCAAAACGAATCTCGCCAGCATTGAGTTTGCCGGACGCTGGGTGGTGTTGAGGAAGGCGATCGGCTCCCAATCAGGAAGCGGTGCGGAAAGCTCCGCCTGCGACACTGCCGTCGAAAAATTTGCGCGCGTCCTGTTGCGTCGCTACGGCATTGTGTTTCGCCCCTTACTTGAACGCGAAACTCTTGGTGTCAATTGGTATGAGCTAGGGCGAATTTATCGGCGATGGGAAGCGCGTGGCGAAATTCGTGGCGGCTACTTTGTCGGCGGAATCAGTGGCGAACAATTCGCGTTGCCCGAAGCAATTGGCTTATTGCGTTCGATCCGGAAAACGCCTTCAAATGGCGAACTGATCACGCTCAGCGGTGCCGATCCACTGAACCTGCAGGGCATTCTGACGCCCGGAGCGCGGATTGCCGCACTCACCGCCAATCGCATCTTATTCCATGATGGTTTACCAATCGCGGCGCTCGAGGCGGGCGACGTTCGCAAATTCGCCACGGCGAATCCGTCCGGTGGCGGACTCGCAGACGCGCCCGTTTCTGATTTGCAAATTGAAACGAAACTACGAGTCGGAAAGCTGCGCCCGTCGCTGCGGCCTTACTACAAATGACCGCTATTGTCATTCCGAGCGAGTCGAGGAATCCCGTCGCAATACTGTTTGTCAATTCCGCGGGATCCTTCGACTCCCCCGCTGCGCTTCGCTCAGGATGACGAGCGGCTAGCGCTCGTCATTTCTTCACGACCTCGGCGTTCTCGAGCATCGCGATGCCGCCACGTTCAGCCAGTTTGCCTTTCAGCGTGATGGTCTTGCCGCAATATTCGGCCAGCTGATCGTTCATGGGCTTGTGTTCGCCGACGACCAGATACGCTTTGCCATCCCTAAGAATGCCCACCGGGCCACCGCTCTTGATGCACTTGGCTCCGCAGGATTGGCCGTGCTTTTCGCCAACACCGTTGTGATCGACGTAGCACATCATATCGACCACTTCGCCGGTCACTTCTTTCGAAGCTGCGGTATCATCGCCGTGCTCGTGTTCCTGGGCGATCGCCAGCGGCGAGAGCGCCAGAGCTGCGATGAACGTCGCAGCCACGGCAATTTTCATGACTGTAGGTTTGTTGTTGGTTGAATTAAACATGGTACAAAATGTGGCTGCTCGGCGTGCCGGTCAATTGCATCACCCGCTTTTCTCGATCAAATCCGCGAACTGATCGAAAAAGTAGCTGGCGTCGTGCGGGCCGGGCGCAGCTTCAGGATGATATTGCACGCTGAAGATCGGCAACTCCTTGTGCCGCATGCCTTCGACGGTGCCGTCATTTAGATTGATGTGAGTGATTTCGACATTGTTCGGCAGTGATTTTGCATCGACGGCGAAGCCGTGGTTTTGCGCGGTAATAGCGACTTTGCCGGTGCGCAAATCTTTCACCGGCTGATTCGCGCCGCGATGACCAAATTTCAATTTAAAGGTCGAGCCTCCGAACGCGAACCCGAGAATCTGATGACCGAGACAAATGCCAAAGATCGGTTTTTTGCCCATCAGATCGTGCACCGTTTCGTGCGCGTACGGAAGTGCCGCGGGATCGCCCGGGCCGTTGGAGAGAAAAATTCCATCGGGATCGAAAGCCAGCACTTCGTCAGCAGATGTGGCCGCCGGCACGACCGTGACCTCGAGGCCTTTCTGGCGCATCAAGCGCAAAATATTTTGCTTGATGCCGTAATCGTATGCGGCAATGCGAAATCGGATCGGCCGTAGCGCGCGTTTGCCGTCTCCATCGCGCGCTTGCACGATCGACCATGGCGCGCTGAGCGTGTCCTCCGGGTCCCAGCGATAAATTTTTCTCGTAGAGACTTCACGTACGTAATCCATCCCGATCACGCCCTCACCCTCAATCCCTTTTTGTGTTGCTTCCTCAGGCGAGGTTTCTTCAGTCGTGAGGCAAGCTTTCATCGCGCCGCGCGTGCGCAAATGCCGCGCGAGCGCACGCGTATCGATTCCTTTTGCGCCCGGGATGTTCCATTTTCGCAAATAATCGTCGAGCGACATTTCGGAGCGCCAGTTGCTTGGCACATCGGTCAATTCTTCGATCACGAACCCGCGCACATGCGGCGAATGGCTTTCCTGGTCGAGCGAATTGATCCCGTAATTGCCGATCAACGGGTAGGTCATCGCTACGATCTGGCCGCGGTAGGAGGGATCGGTCAGCACCTCCTGGTAACCGGTCATGGCGGTGTTGAAGCAAATCTCGCCGACGCATGTGCCGGTTGCGCCAAAAGATTCGCCCTCGAAATATCGGCCGTCTTCGAGGGCTAAAAGTGTGCGCACGTCACCGCGCACTATCGGGCTTGCGGGCGAATTTTCAAATCCGTGGAAGCCGTAAAGGAGACGCCAATGAAAAAACCCGGGTCGAATTTTTCGACCCGGGTTTTTGAAATCTTACCCCGCCGATGCCGTTTAGCCGGATCACCCGTTCCCTTTCAGTAACGGGTGGATGACCGTCGCCGCAGCGTCTGACTTCCAATCAAGGCCTGCCATGTTCTGCGGGCGACCCAGCCTCCTTGCTTTCTCAATAGCGGTTCGGGCATCCGACCTGTAATCTCGAACATCGCAGGGTAAATATCCGCTCCCGCACCAAGCGCCGTCGGTTGAGAGTTGAGAGAAAAGCACTGGTTTTCTTCCCAACCCTCAACGAACGGCTCTCTACTCTCAAAGAACTATTCCCGCAGCGTCACTCCCAACTCACTCCTTAATCGCTCGCGAATCGTTGCGTGCGCTGCATTTACTTCTTCATTTGTGAGTGTGCGATTTTTCGCGCGGTATGTCAATCTATATGCGAGCGACTTCCCGGCCGGCGCGGATGTGGCGCCCTCCCGGTGTTCAAATACATCAAACAACTGCACGCTCTCGAGCAGAGGTTCTTTCGGCTCTTCAATCACGCGCAAAATTTCAGCGTGCGTCAATTTCTCCGGCGCGATCATTGCGATGTCGCGTGTAATCGCTGGGTAGCGGTCGAGCCCTCGAAATTTTTTTACCGATTCGTTTTCCAAAAGGAGATCCGCATGGAGTTCGGCAACGAGCACGGACCCCGGCGCGCTCGATTTGCCCGCTGAGAGTTGTCCGCCGAAACCGACCCGCTGATCGCCGGACCACACTTCGACCGCGAGCGCGAGATCAGGAAATTTCCCCGGCCGGAACGACAGATTTGGAACCACGCATTCGAGCGCGCCCTTGAGATCAAACAAATCGAGGCTGCGTTTTATCTGCGATCGCCAGTTCGGCGTATTCGCGGCATTTCCCCAGAGTAGAATTGCGAGATGCCGTTCCTCTTTTCCAGATGGCGGAATGAACGCGCGGCCGATTTCAAAGATAGAAACCCTCTCGGCCCCGGCGCGAACATTTCGTTCGAGCACCTCGAGTAAACCGCTGATCAAGCTCGGCCGCAAAGCGACGTGATCTTCGCTCAATGGGTTGCGCAGCTCGATCGCACCTTGGCTTAAAGCGGAGGCGCTTTTCGGGATTAATTTTGATGTGCGCACTTCTGACAAACCGGATGCGACCAATCGGTCTCGCAGCAAAAATGTCTCGAGATCGTGTGAACGATCAGCCGGACTCGTTGGCATGAAGCGGCCGCGTGTTGTGCCTGGAATTCTGTCTATTCCGTACGCGCGGAGGACTTCTTCGATCAGATCGACGTCCCGCTGCAGATCCCGTCGATAACTCGGAATCTTCCATGTTCCGCCCTCGCGGCTGCTGTTGGTTTTCGTTAGCCCAAAGCGGGTGAGAATCTCATCGACGGTTTCCGGTTCAATTGCGACGCCGATGACGCGATCACATTTCACATAACTCAACGAGACGTCAGCTGGATTGGCTGGAAGTTTACCGGCAACCTGAATTTCTTTTGCGGGCGTTCCGCCAGCGATCTCGCGGATCAATTCGGCCGCGCGATGCGACGCTTGCAAAATCATGTCGGGATCCACGCCGCGCTCAAATCGATAACTCGCGTCGCTGGACAAGTTCAAGTCGCGCGCCGTCCGGCGAATACTTGCCGGCAGGAAATAAGCGGCTTCGAGCAAAATATTTTTGGTCGAATCGGTAACAGCCGTTTCTTCGCCACCCATTACACCGCCGATTCCAACGGCACGCTCTTGATCAGTGACGACACAGGTGTCCTGTTTGAGTGAGTAAGTCTTTCCGTCGAGCGCGAGAAATTTCTCGCTCTCGCGCGCAAGCCGCACGTTAATGTCACCCTTCAATTTATCGGCGTCGAAGGCGTGCGTCGGTTGTCCGAGCTCCAGCATTACGAAATTGGAGATATCGACGATGTTGTTGATGGAGCGAATGCCGACGCTCTCGATCTTCGCGCGCAACCAGTGCGGGCTGGGCCCGACCTTCACATTGCCGATCTTGCGAGCCGAGAAAAATGGACATTCGCGCGTCGCAGAAATTTTAATCAGCTTGTCATCCCGAGCGAAGTCGAGGGATCCCGCAGTTTTACGCTGGGTTTCGCCACGGGATTCCTCGACCCCGAAGGCTTTCGGGGCTCGGAATGACGCGCCGCTGAGTGCTGCAATTTCGCGCGCTAACCCGAAATGGCTCAGCAGATCGCCGCGGTTAGGCGTGATCTCGACGTCGAGAATCGTGTCCGCGGGGAAAAGATCGCCGATCGGTGCACCGATCTTTGCGTCCGGCGACAAAATCAACAGGCCGGACGCATCTTCACCCAGACGAAGTTCGATTGGGCTGCAAAGCATTCCTTCTGATTCGATGCCGCGCAGCTTGCTTTTTCGAATCTCAGTTCCATTCGGCAACTTTGCCCCGGGTAATGCGAGCGGAACTTTGTCGCCGACTTTGTAATTCGTCGCGCCACAAACAATCTGGCGTTTCGTGCCGCTGCCATCATCCACTTCGCACACCGTCAGCCGATCCGCGTTCGGGTGCTGCGATGATGCGGTAATCTGCGAGACGACGACCTTGTCGATGTTCGCGCCCCGCGTCTCGATGTTTTTGGTTTCAATGCCGGCGCGAGTCAGCAGTTCGGCGATCTCTTCTGGATTTTTTGGGAGATCGACGAATTCACGCAACCAGTTAACCGAGAATTTCATTTTCGTCTTTCTGTCATGTCGAGCGGAGTCGAGACATCTCTAATTAGTCCGATCATACCCAGAGATTCCTCGACTCCACTCGGAATGACCAAGAGGCTCATGCGAACTGGCGGAGAAAGCGCAAATCGTTTTGTGCAAAGAGCCGGATATCGGGAATGTCGAATAGAATCATCGCGAGCCGATCCATGCCGAGCCCAAATGCATAGCCGCTCCACTTTTCTGGATCATAAGCGTTGTCGCCCCGCGATTTGTTGACCGCTTCAAAAACAGCCGGGTGCACCATGCCGCAACCGGCCACCTCGATCCACTGCTCGCCGCCCTTCAAAGCTTTTGATCGGACGTAAACCTCCAAGCTCGGCTCAGTAAACGGAAAGTAATGCGGACGAAATTGCACTTCGGTTTCAGAACCGAAGAGTTCCCGCAGGAAGAATTCGAGCTCGCCTTTTAAATCGGCGATACCGACGTTTTCATCGACATACAGCCCTTCGATCTGATGAAACTGTGCGCTGTGGGTCGCGTCCACTTCATCGCGCCGATAGGCCGCGCCCGAGGCAATCATCCGTATGGGAGGCGACGCGGATTCCATCGCGCGGATTTGCACAGTTGACGTATGCGTCCTCAGAAGTCGTCCATCCGGCAGATAAAACGTATCCTGTTCATTGCGGGCGGGGTGATCCGGTGGGGTATTCAGAGCATCGAAGCAGTACCACTCCGTTTCGACATCGGGGCCTTCGGCAAGAGCGAAGCCCATTCGCCGAAAGATTTGAATTGCACGCTCATGCATCTGGTAAAGCGGATGCAGTGAACCGATCTCACCCGGCGTCCCGGGAAGAGAGATATCGATCCTGGCCAGCGCGCCCGATTCTTTTTCTATGCGGAATTGTGCGCTGCGCGTTTCGAGAGCGGCGGTGACGGCATTGCGAACTTCGTTGAGCAATTTCCCGATGACGGGGCGTTCTGTTTTGTCCAGCGTTTTCATCCGCTCGCCCCATGCGGAAATGCTTCCGCTTTTGCCGATATACTTTATGCGCGCGGCTTCGAGCGCATGTTCGTCAGTCGCCGATCCGATTTCGCGCAGCGCGTCGTCGCGTAGCTGTTCGAGCGGGTGCGTCATAAGACAAGCTGAACGTTGAACGTTTGTTGTTCAACGCCCAAAAATTGTAGGGCGGGCGCATCGCCTGCCAAATGATACGCCCGGCAAGCGGCGCGCTTGCCCTACAATGCCTACGCCGCTTTCTTCGCCTTCTCCTCCAGCGCGGCTCGCGCTTGATCCACGATCGATTTGAATGCGGCTTCGTCGGTGACGGCGAGATCGGCGAGAATTTTGCGGTCCAGGCCGATGCCGGCCGCTCTGAGTCCTTCCGTGAGACGGCTGTACGTCATGCCGTTGGCACGCGCAGCAGCGTTGAGGCGCTGAATCCAAAGGTAACGAAAAGTGCGCTTGCGCGTTTTGCGGTCGCGATACGCCCAGTACTGAGCTTTCATGACCGCGTCTTTCGCATAACGAAAAAGTTTCGAGCGGCGTCCGCGATAGCCTTTGGCTTTCTTTATCGTTCGTTTGCGGCGCGCCCGGCTAGCCGGTGCGTTCGTAGCTCTTGGCATGATTGTTTTCCCCGAGAAATCAGTTCGGGGCCTCCTCGTTCAGCGAGCTGTTGTTTCGTTGGTTGTCGATCTTTCCGACCTCGCTCACTGCTTCATTCCGCAGAGGCGGAACAGGTGGAAAGAGCGCGGGGTTGGAAACTAACCGCTGAAAGAGAAATGACAACCGGTTTTGGGAAGCTCCGAATCCCAACTTTCAACATCGAGAGAGAGGCTCAATACCGTAACAACCAAACATTGCGTTAAGAACCTGAAGATTGGAGCTTTTCTGGTGCTTGGAACTTGGAGCTTGCTGCTTCGGGCAATTGTTTTCTCCAAAGCAACCATGCGACGACACCCACCGCCGCTCCGCCCAGATGGGCGATCGATGACACCGAGCTTATCCCCGCCCTCTGTTCGAGAGCGCCGATGAGCTGGAACAAAATCCAAAGAATGAAGACGAACCAGGCGGGTAATCGAATCCACCGAAACCATACAAACCACCAGCGCATTAGAAACGCGAGGCGGACGCGCGGAAAATTCAGCGCGAAAAAGGTAATGACGCCGGCGATCCCTCCACTTGCGCCGATGCAAGGAATTTGCGAGCGAGGATCGAGCGCGATATGCGCGAGATCGCCAACAAATGCCGCCAGTGCGATGAGCACGAGATAGCGCAGCGGCCGAAGAAAATTTTCGACGGCGTCCCCAAAAACAAAAAGGAAATACATATTGCCGGCGAGGTGAATGATTCCCGCGTGCAGAAAAAATGAAGTGACAAACGTGAGACCGTGCAGACGCGTGGCTTCCGCGGGAATCAAGCCGAATTGCATCACGATTTCGCGGAGCTGGGTGAACGCGAATAGACTGACACCGATGATCAGTGCGCCGAGCACCCATGTGGCCCAGGGACGCCGAGCACGCGGCATGCTATCGAATTCGACTGGCACGCCCAGAAAGGCGGCAATCTGTTTCCAAGTTTCATCCGGCGGCGCGCTGTCAAAATCGGGGCCTTCGGCCTCTTTGGCCAATTGCTCGACTTTCGCAATCGCGAGCATCTCGCGCGCCTTTTGCGGCAACTCGGGAGCGGCTGCTTGTGGCCGCCGCGGAACCAGCGTGTCAACTTCGTGTGCGTCGAACCATACGAAATGGCAGTGCTGGCAAACGTCGACGTTGATTTGCGCTGAGTTCGACAACGCGACGTCGATCATCGGATGCCGGCACGAGGGACAAGGGAGACCAGTGCGCCCCTCGCCGCGCATCGCGTGGAGCCACAGCGGGTTGATCGATTCGGGCGTGAAACGATTGCGCAACAGCTCCACTGTGACCGCGCGACCACCGCAGTTGTCGCACGCCCAGAAAACTCCGTCTGAAGTGCGCACCTCTTTCAAAGGCACCTTGCAGCGTGGACATATGAGCGGGGCGTCGCTGGCCATTTGAGTAGAAGTAGTGTGAAGTGATTAGTGAGAAGTGATCAGTGATTAGTGAAAAGCAAATTCCGCACGCTCTCACTTCTCATCTGTCACTATCACCTGTGATTCGGCGTTGTTCTGGTATAGTCGCGCATGCACTGGTCTAGTCGCG
>QHQA01000050.1 GCA_003219695.1 Verrucomicrobiota bacterium | reverse complement strand
CAGCCGGTCACCATCATCTGCGCGTCGAGTACGCGCGTCATGCGCTTGCGATTGGAGCTTGGATTTCCATTCTCGCCAGCGTCCTATTTCTCGGCGCACTAGGCTGGTTGTGGAAAAACAGTTTGAATTGATGCGCGCCCGGGGTGACTCGAACACCCGACCCACGGATTAGAAATCCGTTGCTCTATCCGGCTGAGCTACGGGCGCAGAATTAGCAAGGACATATACCGCGTTTCGCGAGGAAGGAAAGCTGTGCGCATGCGCCCGTTCGCTGAAGTCAATGGCGACTGACAGAGGCCTTTTGCCAACGTCTTAAAGGTGATGACGCGCAAGCGGCCGTCTAATTCCACCGTGATAGGCCAGGCGACATCGACGGTTCGCGCACACGTTTACGAAGTGCGGCCGCGTGGAGATAAACGCGGCGTCGATCTGATTTCCGATGTGCTGCCATTCGGTCGCCTGTCGTAGCGAGCCAAACGCAATCAACGACGCAACCGACTACGCAAAGCATCGCAGTCGGTCATGTCGCGCAGTGATTCGCGTTTACGATGATGCTGGCAATGTGGTCGAAACGCGCGAGCACGCGGGCGAGTTCAAAGAGCCATAGAGTTCGCTATTTTTCGGCTTGTCCGGCGAAACGGCTAGCGCTACAACTCGCCCCGATATGCAAGCAAGCGCCCAATTCCCCCAGCGCAGAGGCAAATTCTGTTGGTGGCAATCTGATTATTTGCGACGGAACCTGTAATTAATTCGCTCGAACCAAGCCAAAATCCACGACTGAACAAATAATCCGCCGCCATGTACGAACGCATCAATTCTACTGATCTTGCAGAAACAAAAACGCTAATGCTTAATATCTGCGTAAGGCAAAACAGACTCCAGAACGTCGTTCTCGAACTTGTGCGCTGCGTTGCCGCACTCCTGATCTTGATGTTTTGCGCAATTGCTAGCAGCTCTCTTTGCGCCCAGGATCAAAAGCTGTCAGAGCAACCGACCACCGCGCCGCCTGTAGAACAAAAATCTCCGTCTCCGACGCCCGCCGCGGAAAATTTTTCCGGTGAATACGCAGACAAGAATTTTCTAAACGGTCAAGCCGTGTTTCAAATGAGCCTCCAGCAAAGTGGAGACACGGTGTCGGTCTGGTTCAGCGCAAGTTACAACGACGGCCACGGCGCCGCTCCGGAGGCCGATGGCGCGGGCAAAGTGACCGACAAAGGCACAGTCCAGTTCAAATTTAAGGATAGCAGCAAGAACGCCGGGACTGGAAGAATCACCCCTGCCGGAGAGGGCATCATCGTGTCCTTGAAGACGAAGCACGTGTCCGATTCGAGCTGTCTCGAGTTTTACGGGCAGAAGATGCGGCTAACGCGCGTGGGGAAAAAGTAGCGGCGCGGGCAACGTGAGCGAAACGCACGGGCACGCGGGCGAGTTCAGAGAGTGGTGAGCTTGCTCGGGTGGCATTGCCCCAATAACGTTGCGTGGCCCACTAATCGCGCGTGCCACTATCAATGTATAATCTGACACCGACTCAACAGGCACTGCTTCGCTCGATTGTCGAGAAGGTAAGAACAGAGCAAATGCCGGAAGAATTTACGTTCATGTGGGGGACGGAGGGCGGATTTTTGCACTTCAAGGGTGCTCCGGGCTTTTATCCCGCGCCTGACGTGACGAAGGGCGCACTCGATGCTCTTGCAGCTAATGATCTTCTTCACATTCGCACTGAACCCGGAGATAAATTTGGCGCTAGATATTGCACACTTACCGGCAAAGCCTATGAAGCAGTTGATTCTAATTTCGCCACTCCCGATACATCCTTCGTCTGTCACCTGACGCCGCTGGCGGACATCACTGCGTTGGATGCTGAGCTTAAGCACCGCTGTTTGCCTATCCTCGGGGCTGGCGCAGCCGATCCTAAACTCTGGGATTCGGCAGTTCGCACAGCAGGAGTTATCCTTGAGGAGCGGCTTCGTGATGTCGGAATGGTAACAGACCCGCACGCTGTGGGGCAGGACTTGGTCAACAGGGTGTTTGGAAAAACCGGCACGTTGGCAGGCAAATTTGCACATGATGCAGAGCGAGAGGGCCATCGTGACCTATATGCTGGCGTCGTCGGAGCATTTCGGAATCCATCGGCGCATCGGCTTGTTGATCCGACACCACACGAAGGCGGGGCGTTTATTGTATTCGTAAATCTCCTTCTTAAAAAGCTGGACGACTTACGCTAGATCATGTGGAGCGCAGACGACTGCTTTTTATCGTCTGGTGATTTTGTTTGGATTTAGTGACGGTGCGAATCGCTGATTCAAGTTCGACAAGCCAACAATACGCGTTTCACAGCGCCACGTCTTTAGCAGTCTGTCCAGTCGCGGGAAACAAAATTTGAGCAAACGTGACGCCCGATGTAGCGGTTCCCGTAGAAGCGTCTTACAAATCGGCAGCGTGAACGACCAGCCAATATCCCGCGAAAAGGCAGCCCAAACCCGGCGAGAATTGATTTCAAGGCTGGAGTTTCTTTTACAAAAAGGATTCGAGCAGGCGTACCAGCTCGATAAATCGTTGCTGACCCTATCAGCAGGCGCTTTGGCGCTGAGCCTTACGTTCGTTGGAAATTTATCCGGGACGAAACACTGTTTGGTTTTTTTGTTTGTTGCCTGGGCCTTCTTTACTGGTTCGATCGTAGCAGTGATCTTCGCCATGCGAAAAGCGCAGTTGAAAACTCACGACAGCGCCCGTGAGACAGCGGATAACCTTGAACAATTTTCCAACCTACATGATGCGCTAGCTGCAATTATGCGAGCTACATTTCCGGTCGCGACAGACAGCCCAGTCGCGCGCTTAAATCGCATCGCGATTTGGAGTTTCCTGCTCGGTGTTGTTTTTCTTTGCTTGTTTGTCGCGAGCAATTTGTTGGCCGATTAGGAAGGGCTTTTAACTCCACGCGCTTGCATTCCGTGCACTCTTACGAAGTCCGCCCGCGCGAAGATCATCGCGGCGTCAATCTAATCTCCGATGCTCTGCCATTCGGTCGGCTGTGGTACGCGGAGCCAAACGCAATTAGCAATGCAATCGGCTATGCGAAGTTTTACAGCCGTTCACATGATGCCGTGATTCGCGGTTACGATGAAGGTGGCGAGGTAATCGAAACGCGCGAGCATAAGGGCGATTTCAAGGAGTGGTAGTGCTCGGCAGCTTTTACTGATTGTTCAGAACCGTTTGCGGGGCGGACTTGCTCAGTTCGATCTGTGCGCTCACCTTTTGCAACCCTGCGGTAAGCGAGTCAATTTGCTCTTGCTGGCGTGCGATGATCGCGTCCTGTTCCTACACATGGCGGTGCTCCTTGAGGAACTCGTTGAGCAACATCGCGTTCACCGCTTCGTAGCGCACAGTGAAAACCTTGCCGTCCGCGTCTCTCGCCACCAGATCAGAATTTACCTTTTCAACCTCCTCAGCTACAAGGCCAAATTCCAGGGTGCGACCGGGATCAATCTCTTTTTTGTAGCGGAATGTAACGGGTTCGAGCGCGAGGATCGTTTCGCTTGCCTTGTCCATCGGTTTGATCTCGTCCTTGAAACGGGCCGACGAAGGCGGCACGCCAAGTTGACCGTTGGCGTTTATTTTGACAGCCGGCCCGCTAACCGGTGTTCCCGCAATGCCGGCGATAAGCGTTTTGGTCTGGGTCCCCTGCGTGCCGATGCGGATGGTGTTGGATTCCGTCGCTGCTCCTGCGTCGCTGCCCAGGTAAATGTTGTTGCTCCGGCTGGTAAGAGTCATCCCGGCGAACTGCCCGACGGCGATGTTGTTGTCGCCGCTACTGAGATTATAGAGGGCGCGGATGCCGGTGGCAGTATTTCTGATGCCGGTGGTGTTGAACCCGAGCGCGCGGTCGCCGATGGCAGTATTCCCCGTGCCGGTGGTGTTGTTGTAGAGTGTCTCCTCGCCGCTGGTGATATTGTTGCTGCCGGTGGTGTTACTGTAGAGCGCGTAGTTACCGCTGGCGATATTCTCGTAGCCAGCGCTGTTGCTGAAGAGCGCGTAGACACCGCTGGCGATATTGGAGTAGCCAATGTCGTTGCTGTAGAGCGCGAAGACGCCGGTGGCGGTATTGCCGGTGGCGGTGGTGTTGCTAGCGAGCGCGGCAACACCGGTGGCCGTATTGTCGCTGCCGGTGGTGTTGCTAACGAGCGCAAAGCGCAAAATACCGGTGGCCGTGTTTTCGAAGCCGGTGGTGTTGGAAAAGAGCGCTTGAAAACCGGTAGCCGTGTTGCCTTCGCCGACTGTGTTGCTATAGAGCGCAGCATAACCGTTAGCCGTATTGTCGCCGCCGGTGGTGTTGCTAAGGAGCGCAGTATAACCGGTGGCGGTGTTGTCGAAGCCGGTCGTGTTGACAAGGAGCGCAAAAGCACCGTTGGCCGTATTTTCGCTGCCGGTAGTATTGGTGAACAGCGCGCCAACACCGTTGGCCGTATTGTCGGAGCCGGTGGTATTGCTTAGGAGCGTAAAAGCACCGTTGGCCGTGTTGTCGGAACCGGTGGGGTTGCTATTCAGGGCGCTAGCACCGGTGGCTGTGTTTCCGTTGCCGGTGGTGTTGCTAATAAGCGCCTCATCACCAAGGAACGTGTTGCCAGTGATGAGGTCGCAGCCTTTTTGACAAACCGCTCCCGCCTGCGGCGAAAGCACAAAGCAGCCGAGCGTTAGTGAGATGAGAACTGGCAGAATTGTTGTGCTTTTGGATTGAGTCAGCGGATTCATGGTTTTTCCTTTCTTTTCCCCCGCTACGTTGGTGCTGTGATTCGCGGGTCCGGAAGGGGCGAAGAACCTAGCGGGGAAATGTCCTCCTCCTGATTCGAATCCGTTAGAGAGACGCAGTCTGGAGAAAATTACGCCAGCTTGTCAAGCAAGAAACCCACAACCCCGAACCGCCGATTCGAGTTCCGCAAACGCGGTCAACTTTTCATCCGCGCGCACAACGAAACGCTTTCCGTCGCCGCGATGCGCGTCAGCAATCCAGATCGTTCGCCCGTTGAAATCAATCGCTGTGACGTCTGTCCCGCTGTAAAGTCCTTCGACTTACTACCTATATGTTCCACATCGATTTTATTGGCATCGGCGCACCCAAATGCGGAACCACCTGGTTTTCCGCCCAGCTCGAAGCTCATCCGCAGATCGGCTTTGCCCCGGACAAAGAGGTCTACTATTTCGCAGACACGATCCTGCGCCGGCTCGCTGGCCAAGAGCTGCGCTGCTTCGAGCGAGGGGAGGCTTGGTATCACGAGCAATTCCCGGCCGCTGTTGGAGCGGTTTCCTGCCGGGGAGAGTTTTGCCCCGCTTACCTTTACTCAGAGGAAGCGGCGGCCCGGATTGCCGCTTACCGGCCAGACATCAAACTGCTGCTCTGTCTGCGGCCGCCGGTGGAGATGATTTACTCATGGTATTGGTACAACCGGAACGCTGTGGTGGCGTCTTTGCCGGACTCGTTCGAGGAGATGATGGAAAATTCGTTTCTTCGCGATCTCGGGTGCTTCGCCCGCCACCTCAGGCCCTGGCTCGATCGTTTCCCCGCGAGGAACATTCTGGTCGTTCAATTTGACGCGATCCGGCGCCATCCCGACAGCGCCCGCCAGCGCGCCTACGAGTTTCTGGGTGTTGCCGCAGATTTCAAACCGCAACTTTCCCAGCAGGGGAAGAATCCCGCCCGGGCTCCTCGGTTTCCCCTCCTCCAATCCAGCGCCCAGGGTCTCTACCGCGTCCTTTCTGCGCTGCCGGGCGCAGACAAAGTCCTGAAATCGCCCATCGTCGCCAAAACACTGCAAAGCGCTTATCACGGCTTAAACACAAAGGCCCGCAAATACGAGCCGCTCTCCCCACAGGAGCGCCTCAAGTGGGAGGCATACTACGCGGCGGATCAGAAAGACCTGTCCCACTTACTGCGGAATCTTCAGGTCGTCGATTAAGCGGAAGTCACCAAATTCACGCGCTCACACGATCACGTTGCCCGCTTCATCGTAAACGTGAATCACGAATCGAAACGCACGTTGCAGACGTCGCTGCCATCTGCACTGAGGGACAATGAAGCTTTTTTTGCCGTCCGGACGCAACTAAACGGAAACCTGGCGCTGCCGCCTAAATTAGTCTCGCACTGTTTCCCCGGGTCAGGGGTGGTGGGTACTCACACTGATGTCCATGATATCCTTGCCGTACACGGCAGGTCTACGGACTTTCTCGACATTATTAACCCCGGTGTTAGCCGACGCCCTCTTTTTGCTTAGATCGAAGTTGAGCTGTGTGGGTTTATCCAACTGTGTCTTGGCGTCGAGGATCAATGCTTTGACTTGCCCGTTGATAACGAGCATGACTTTATAGGTACCAACTGCCAGGCCACCGGTAGCGTAATGGCCACTGGCATCAGTCTTAAGAATTTTGGAAAAATTTTTCGCTTCAATCCGAACATCGGCACCTTTAATTGGGCGGCCAGTGGCGTCTTTAACAACGCCTTCAAGAACCGATGTGCCAGCAAACACGCTCAACGTCACAAGGAGTACGCCGACCAAGCTAAGAATGAGTGATTTCGGGAGCATAGTTCCCAAAGCCTTAACCTCTTGAGTTGGACAGCACAGGCGGCCCGGCCGTTGGAAATTTCTATGAAAAATCCGTGTCTGGCTATACCCTTCCGAACGACGGTGAGCTGCCAGCTTTTTATCTGCATGCGCAACGAAACGCCTTCGGTTATCGCGATGCGCGTTGGCAATCCAGATCATTCGCCCGTCGGAATCAATCGCTGTGACCCAGCCCAAACTCCAACCGGCTTTCTTGAGATTGCCAGCGATTGTTTCCCAGTACTTCACCGGACTAAAACCAGCATCTCTTTTGTCTTCACATTGCAATGACGAAATGATATAGATAGGCACGGCAATGCACGAATCGCACTCGCGTCTCCCTCCATTACGAATCCCAATGAGTTACTTGGTCCCAGCCACTCTCGTCGCCGCGTTCACTTCACTTGGGAGAGCAACATCTAGAGCTATAAGGAAAGGTGCGGTCTTATTGTTTTCCATTGTCGTGCTGCTGGACGGCGGCGCGGCGACAACTCCAGCTCCGACACCGACGGCCACACTCACACCGACACCGAGCACGACTCCGGCGCAGGGTTTTGGAATTGGTTGCGTGTATATGATCCCCGCTCTTCATGTGGGCGATCCAGACCACGATCTTAAAAACAAGCCGTGTTGGACGAACTCTCATTTTCCAGTGGTGCTTCTGCGCGAGACATGGGGAAGACTGGAACAAACAAAAGGCAACCGCGATTGGAGTTTCTTCGATAAAGGAGTAGAACTCGCCCGTGAGCACGGCAAAAAGTTCGCTGTTGTTGTAGCCGCCGGTTATACCTCGCCGTCTTGGATTTTTGATTCGCCGACGAATGCTTATGCCTTTCCTGTGCAGACGCGACATGGGAAGCTGAACATGCCTCTCCCGTGGGATTCAAAGTTTCAGACTGCATGGAGCGACACGGTTCACGCTCTTGGCAGTCGTTACGGGAACGATCCGCTTTGCGTCTACGCCAACATCAGCGGCGTAGGGCGAGTACATGAATCAACGTTTGTAAGGGCTCAAGAAGATATTGACGCTTGTAACGCGAAGGCGAGCAGTGATGGTTTTTCAAGCTGTATGGATGCATGGACAGCTGGGGCAAAATGGATCACGGACATGTTTCATGATGTTTTTCCGAATAAGCCATTTTTGTTTATCGGAGCAATACCTTCCCCGAAACAAGACGGACTAGATGCCTTGAATAATGTCATTAATTGGGCAGCAGCGAAATACACTAACTTCGGATTTGCGAATGAAGGTCTCTGGCCCGGTAATAATTATCCACCGCCAGATTCGCCAGGAACGCTACAGATCAAAAAGCTTTCGGCGGCTGGGCATCCTACCATGTACCAATTCCATTTACCCGTGACGACCGTTGCTGACATGAAAACATCGCTGGATAAGGGAATAGCCAACGGGGCGCGTGGGATCGAGATTTTCCCTGGCAACTGCAATCAGTCAGAAATGTGGCCCCTGTTTGACGACGCGAACACAAGAATGCTCGCAGGTGGAGACAAACTCAAAGCGAAATGACGCAACATAATATCAACTGGAAACAACTGGCTGCTGCGTGTGCTTACGCTTTCGGCTGCGCTGCCATATTCTCTTGGAGAATTAGCAATCATTATTCCACCGAAATTCAAGGGTGGGTTGTACTAGCTGGCTTGGCTGCCACTACGATACTTCGCACCCTTAACGCAGTGACCGTTTCCCCTTACCACTTGTTTGTCATGGCCGACAACCGCTTCGACGCGTTCGACAGCCGACGTTTTGGACCCAGCCCCATTTCCTCATCCCTGCCGAAGATGCGTTGAAACGTCGGATGACGTAATCAAGAAGCTTGTTATGTCATCCGCGATCAATAAGTCAAGGTTTTATTCTCATCATTCCTGCGCTCCTTGCATGCGATGACGCGATGAACCTAGCTCATCCCGAGATCAACGCGCTGGCCGACGATTGACCGATGCCGCGCTATTCAATGTCGACCGCTTAGGGCGCCGATTTGTAGAGTTGCGCGCGCGCAAGAACGCCGAAGTGGCGGGAGAATCCTCCTGAGACAAGCACCTGCCCGTTCGGCCCCGACGTCGCCCTATGGTAATACCGCTCTGGGGCAAAACGTTGGGTCGCCGTCCACATTCCTGTCGCCGGATCGTATAGTTCTGCCATGCCCATCTTGGTACCGCCGGCCACCAGCACCTGCCCGTTCGACAGCAACGTCGTCGTATGGCCGCTGCGTCTAGTGAGCATGGGGTCGGTCAATGTCCACATCCCGATCGCGGGATCGTATAGTTCCGCGGCTTCTAAGACGCCAGAACCGTGGCTGCCCCCAGCCACCAGCACCTGCCCGTTCGGCAGCAACGTCGCCGTGTGTAAGTAGCGTGCAGTGACGAGATCGCCGGTGACTTTCCACGTACCCGGCGGTTGCGTCGGTACCGATTGACTCAGCTCCGCGGCGGCATTGTCTTCCGCGGCCACGTTGCTCATGGGAACGAAGGCCAACACGAGGCCAGCCACGTAAAGAGCAAAGCCGATTAAAGCGCGTGGATTTGAAGAAGGCGGATTGAGAAGCGGACTGTTCTTTCATTACCAGTATCTCAAGTTGTGCGAGCGAGCCCTGTCGTTCGCGGTTTCCCTGCGGAAAGAGGGTCAGGTGGCTTGGCTGGAGTTGCCTAACGGACTTGGCGCAACCGCCAGAGTTTCAATTGCGCCGAAGAATGTCAAGAACTAAATTTCCTGCGATTCTCTGCCGTCGGCTCACATCCCTAGAGAAATGAACGGACGGACAACAAACGTCCGCACTTTGTTCGCGGACGCGAGCGGACAAAGACCTAAACTCCGATTGAGACAAGCCGCGAATCTCGTCCGAGCGAAAACGTGCGCGGCCAGTGGCGTAGTCGATTGCTTGCTCTTGATTCAAGAATACGGGGTCAACGCCCGGCGCTTCAAAGCACTTCCAGCCGTTTAATGGAGACCGCTTCGCTCGATAGGGTCGATGGGTTGACTGCGACAATCACGCGTTAAGGAAAACACGCCGAGTGGTGCCGTCGGGATCAATTTAACGATGTATTGAGAAACGCAATTGCCTCATCTGCCACAACCGGCCAATACTCGAAGGAATGCCGAGTGCATCCATCTGGCCCCGGCCTTTCTGTTATGAGAAGCTGTTCACAATTGCGCACGCCTACCGCCGCCACCTTGTTCACTAAGATTGTGAACTGATTGGGCGGCATCGGATCGAGATTGGTCGCAATAATTAAAACTGGCGAAGAAGAGCTGGTAAATCTCCGATAAGGCGAAGCCAGGTCGAGTAACCCTCCGTTACTGTCACAAGCAGGGCCAGGCGAGCAACCAACGTAATTGCGAACGTCTGTGCCAAACTGTGCACACCTGGTATCGATAAGCGAAGCCGGATCATGAAAATCGTATGCCCCGCTCAGGAGCACGGCGGCGTCCAACTGGTCGCCTCCGAGAGTCGGAGCCGCGGCACAGTAGGCAGCATGTGAGGCACCAGCACTCCCGCCAACCGCGCCTACCTTGCCGTTAACTCTCCCAAATGCCACCGACCCTCGCGCTGGATTCCTAGCGGCGCGAATCGCCGTGGCCACGTCATCGGTCTGCTCAGGATAGTGGCCAGGGTCACTGCCCTGCCCCTGAAGTTTTCCGGGAGGCGCGAGACGATATTCGATGTCGAAAACGCAAAAACCAGCGCAAACCAAATCTTGATCCGTTCGTGTATCATCAAAATCACCACTCCTAAATTCGCCACCGTGAATGACAATTATCGCTGGGTGGGTTTGACCGTCGGTTGGGATAAAAGCTCTCCATCTTAACGGAGTATCTCCGAAACTACTGTGGGCGACTCCATATTGTTCGATCACCGGAGTTGCGCAACCGCGCCTGGTCTGCGCAGCCCTTAGGGTCGGGATCAAAGTTAGTGTGGTTATGAGCGCGATTATCACCGAAGCGATACGAAATCCGCAGGCACGGCGGGAATCGCAGTCCAAGTTGTCACTACGTGCAGGCGAGTGGTTCATTAAATTTATTGTGGGTGAAGTTTTCGTTTTCATACAATCCCAATGCCTGCGGTTGCGGTTGTGCGCAACACCGGAAAGTTAACGGTGTTGTTATTTTTGCGGACCGTCGGAGAGTGCGTAATCAATCTTCTTGTAGCGCATGACCACTTGCGTGAGGGATTCTGCCACTAAAGGCATTATCGTTACATCTTCATTTTTAACCCAGGGTTCCCCAAACTGAGGACCGACAATGAATGTAGATTCTTTTATGTCAGCTGGTGAAACGTTCATCTGGTAGCCCGCAAGCGCACTGAAGCGCAGCGTGGCGGTGAATCTCAGTGGAGAAGCGTATGGCGTGGCAAGCCCCGCCGCGTTCTTGGTACTGCCCTATTTTTGGCCGAGAGCGAAAAACGCTGACGGACATTGGCGCCGCAGTTATTCTCTGAAAATGGCCGAGCTGTGGGCGTACATCAAAGATATTTGCCGCCATTGGGTGTGGTGGACAAGCAGCACGCTTATCGCTGCCGCCCTCGCGATTTATCAAGGACGAGGCGGCGTGATCCCCGCGTGGCTACTCTGGACGTGGGCGATAGCAGGAATTTTCGTCGCGATGTTTCTGGCGTCACTTGCCATTGCTCCGGATTCGGCAATACACACCACTGATCCACGTATTCGCTTATTTCATTGCGCCTACTTCGTATCATTTTGTCGTTGCCGTGTCGAGTGACGCTGGAATGTCACGACGTGACGCGGAATGTCACGCCTTACCAACGTTCCATATTTACTCCCTAAAGTAGGAGGCCGTCAATGCCTGGCCCATGTATTCATATGAGTTCGATGCGGCATGCAGGGCTTCGTTTGGCGCGCGGGCGCTACGAAGTAAGAGCCTCAGATCGGATTGACCCAAAGTGGACAGGGCTTGATACCAAACGGGTCGGCGACCTACTTCAGGACTACCGAAACTTTGCCAGTTTGGGTGCGATCGGCCCCGATCTTTTTTTCTTCCTCCCTGATTTCAGGAACGAGGACGGCATCAACGTATCCAGCGTGCTTGTTGCGGTACTGAACTTCTTGGAAGACCTCTATAACGCGATAGATCCTTACATCTCGAAGTGGGAACACTATCTTGGGCCGATTAGCGAAGACACCGCGGAGGAGATGAGCCGACTGACCGGAGGTCTTTCTGAGACAGTCGGAGATATTTCCGGGGAGCTCAGCAGCATTCTAATCACAGCATTGGAAGATTTTGTCGTTCAGCAAGAGGATTGGTGGAGTTTCTTTTCCTTGGGCCTGGATAAAGGCTATGACGAGAAAGCTTATTTTTGGTCCGACATGCTTCACTACCGCGACACGGGACAATTCGCTCGTGCGATTTGGAAGAGCGCTGACGCGAGTGAGAGTGATCCTGCTCGCGCCTACGCCTTGGGTTACATGACCCATATCGCAACGGATGTCACGGGCCACGCGTTCGTAAACGCCATCTCTGGCGGGCCCTTCCGGCTTCATTGGCAACGCCACCATCTGGTGGAAAACCATATGGACGCTTACTGGTATCTGAATGACCCCACGTCACCCCGATCCGGAGAGAACTATCCGCAATTAACGGAGTCTGCTTTGTATTTTGATATCGCATTCCAAGACGACACCGGCAATGCGGTCGCCCGCCCTTCCTATCCAACCGGCGGAACACTCAGAGAGAACTGGGAACGCAAACGGCTTTTGGATATCGACTCAAGTCTACCCGATTCGCTTCCAGATATCCTGCGTCAGGCGATAAAGGATGTTTGGTATCCAGACGGAAAGCATCCTTTGATTCTGGACCCCACTGACGGTCGTCCCGCTCCAGACCTGATTAAAGAAGCTTACGATCTCTTCTTCCGATACCTGAAGTTAGTTACGGTGGATGGATTCTCTCACGAGCCGCCGGATCCTCCCGACGTGTTTCCGAATCTAGACTTCCCGACCATGTCGGATCCAGCAGGGGATGCTCCCCCAGGGGATGGTGGTGGCAACGGGGACGGAAGTTTCTGGGATGACTTGCTTGACTTCATCCTATCGGTGATTGCCGTCATTGCCTACATCGCAGAGGTTGCTCTGTATCTCGCGACACTTCCGTGGGCAATTCTGGCAGATTTGCTCACATACCCATTTCGGCTGGCGCTCTACTACGCACTGGAGTTGCCGCTATTCCACATGCTCAAGTCATTTCGGGCGGTCTTGGTGATGACGGGCTATATGCTGCCTATGGAGGATGAAATTGCACAGATCCTCATCCAGATCGGCAACACCGAATCAGGAGCATTTAAGGAGGTTTTAAATCTTGACGGAGATATTTTCGCGGGCTGGTTGCCCCCTCCAGAACCGATTCGGCCGGGTCAGACTTATCGTGACCCAGAATATCCTCATTCCATCCCTACGGATGAAGGCGAAAATCCAGACGAGTTTCGACGGCCTTGGAGCTATCCAACGTCCGTTCGTGAATTTCACTGGACAGAGGTCACTCCAACACCGCCCACAACCGCGGGTCCACACGCGGCAGGTTCTGGGCCTGGGATTCTCTTTGGGGCCCTAAACAGCGATCCGACCATTCGCGATCGGTTCGAAACAGCGGCCAGCCCAGGCGAAGCCGATCAAGTCGGATTGGACGTAACACCAACCAAGCACTTAGGAGATGCCGTGGCTTTCACGGAATATCTTCTTTGGCTCTCAACTCGCGATCCGGTTCAGAAAGACGGTACGAAAGTGCCACTCACGGAATGGAACCTGGATTCTGATTGTGGCTACGGGTATCACTGCTGGGATTGGAATCGAAAGACAACGGACAATCCGGAGCCGGATCCCGAGGGATTCAATTACTTTGAGCCGTGCACGCACCCTCCGCAGATGGGCCAAAGCTTCTTGGGTCCAATAAACTGGAATTCCGCAGTGCCTTTGCAGCTTCACTGGGACGGCCCCGGCCTGAAAGACCCACATTGTCAAGAGGCTCCGCCAGTTGTGCAACTTCGGACAAACGCTGCGGCCAAAAGAGGAATAACTCGCGCCAAGACGGCCGGCAGACGTCCCCGGAAGCCCAAGCGGAAGAAGTAATGAAACCAAAGGGCAAAGGTTACGCGTGTGAGTGTCCTTGTCATGGGAATCTCACCATCCATGTTGCAATGACCTGCGATTGCGGCAAACCCATTACTCCACCGCAGCACGAGTGTGAGCCTCCAAAGCGACCTAGGTGTCCCCCTCCACCTCCTAAAAAGCACCCAGGTACAGTGGACATTCCTCAAACCCCGCCGGACGAGCCGAACAAATCGAGCGTGCCACCTTGGACAGAGGGAAAGCCTCCGGAGGGAGACCCGAACCAAATCCCGTGGTTCCGAGGGAAAATCAAGGACATCCTTCGAGACGGACCAACATTTGGTCCTAGAAAAGATGAATATCTTCCCTACCTATTGATACGAGCGTCGTCGGGCGACCGGGGCGGGAGACCCATACCGGGAGGAATTTTTTGGGAGTCGCCAGACATCTACGTTACACCGAATCAGGACGCAAGTACTGCGCCATTGAATCCACCGACACTGGGGGGAGTCGCGCAAGCCAATGTTCCCAATACGCTTTACGCTCATGTCTGGAATCTAGGAAAGGCTCCAGCCTACCGGGTGCGCATTGAGTTCTACTGGTTTAATCCCAGCCTCGGAATCTCTCGTACCGATGCTAATTTTGTTGGGGCAACCTGGGTCGACTTGGCTAATCGCTTCACCCTCTATCCGAAATGGGTTGAAGTTAAGGAGCCGTATGGTCAATGGCTCACCCAAGGTTGCCACGCGATCGTGCGTTGCCCGGAAAGCTGGGTGCCCACCTTTGAGAATAACGGACATGAATGTCTCGTTGTTCGCGTTTTCGAACCACTGTTGGACTCTCTCAATCCTAATCAGTTCTCTGCCGGAGCGGATCGCCATGTGGGCCAGCGGAATATCGCCGTAGTTCAGGCGGCTTCACCAGCTTCGGTTGACCTTGGTTTCAGTCTTGGTTACCCCGACGCCCCTGCCGATGCAGAAGTGGAAGTGACTGTAGATGCGCCCGCGAATATGGAATGGCTGCAGCTCTACGCGGGGAACCGAAATCCTGGATTTGCTCCTACTACCGCACCTGTTTCTGCGGGATTCTTTCCACCTAGCGCGGAAGGCGCCCGCGTACCCGACCTGACTCATTTGCCACCCGATCTACGCGCTCCGCTGTTGAAACCGCGAGAGCGCTTCCATCGAGGTTGTTGTCCGCTGAAAATCTCCTTTCACGCCATTATTCCGAATTTGAAATCACATGAGGCTCAAGTTCTTCGGATTCGGCAGCGCGTTGGTGGCGAGATGATAGGCGGTTATTCTGTCGTAATGATTAAGCCATGAGGTTGTTCCTGCTTTGATTAGCGAAAGATCTATTTGCGACTCGCTTAGGCAACCGCTGCCGGTTCGCAAGAGCTGTTGTATTCGCGTACCGAGCCAAATCATCCACGATCCCGACCCCTCTATTTACGATCAGCGCCTAGTGTATGAGAGTGGCGGGACGCCGACCTTCAATAGCCCTGATATCAGCACCGTTGATCTTTGGCCGTTGCGGCCGATCGATAATCTGACTGCGACGGTGCGCAACCTTTCGGCCGACGCATCAGCGAATCAGACGCGCGTCGATCTGAGTTGGACCGCGTGGGGAATCGGCATGCCCCTACAGTCCATTGGATCGACTTTTGTCGACTTGGCGCGAGCTGGCTTCGCCGGGAGTGAGCTTACCTTGTCCTGGCCTCTGCCGCCTGCACTCAAGGCTGCGGCCCGTTACGGTATCTTCGTTAACCTTCTGCATCCCTATGACAGGGACACGACAAACAACCAGGGGGAGCAAACTCTGGACGGCTTTCAGACAAGCCAGGGGCGCTCCAAATCGTTTGTCGTGCCCGTGCAGAATCCTTTAAGCTCCACGCAAACATTTACTTTGACCGCTGGGCCGGTGCCCGTCGTGCCTTGGGTCACGGTCGTGCCGGCGGCGTTTACGCTTGGCCCTGCCGCACAGCAGAATGTCATGGTTTCGATAAATGTGCCCGCAGCGATTCCGCCCTCGCCGCCCGGAACGCTGATTAGCGCGACGGTGGACGTGCTTGCGATCATGGGCAGCGCGTATTTGGGTGGCGTTTCCATTGTCATCCTCTTTGACGCATGAGGCTGATATGAGCATTAAGCTTTGCTTAAGATTAGGTCTCGTTGCAGGAGGCGCAGTCGGCGTTCTGGTCGGGCTCCTTCATGGGACCCTATGCTGCGGGACCCCGCCGGGTCCTCCACCACTTGGGCAATTGATACTCGCTGGGCTCATCGTTTCTTTCATTGCTGTCTTTCTCGCGGCGGCCTTCGCATGTTTAGTGAAGCATCTTCCAGTCCTGTCTGTGTTCACGCTGGCGCTTTTGATTGGTCTCGTGGTTGGCGTGCTACTCGGACCGCTAGCTTACAACATGGTAAATCCTGCTCTTTCGCTTTTCGTCTGCGCGGTGTTGGGCGCGCTGCTGGGATGGGTCATTTGCCGCATCCTCTGCGGAGCGCGCGGAGCTAAGTTGGAGGTTTCGCGATGAACGGGGCTCCCATTTGCGGCGCGCAACAACCAACTCCCATTCCCGGTTCTTTCGATTGGTGGCCCTTTGCCGCGGCCGGATCAATCGCCGGCGGGGTAGCTTACGTCTGGACCAACGGGATTCCTATAATTAACGGCATTGTCGGTGCGTCAGGAGCGACGTTCGGATTTTCGACGCTGACGGGAGGTTTTGTCGGGGCGGCGGCCATCTTCGCCCTGGTTCTGTACTTCGCCTTGAAGCCTGACGGCTGCATTCGGTCCACTCCCAAAGGCGAGCCTATCTGTTTGTCTGGGATCGTCGAAGATACTGTGGACCAGAGTTCCACTGCGGTGGCTATTCTTGCGCCCTTCGCGATCGGGCCAGCGGGCCTTTTCGATCTTGTGGTGAAAGCGATATATTGGCACTACGTCACACAAAGCTCCTTTTGGGTCTATTGCAACTCCAAAGGGGCGGCGATGTTGCCGTGTATCATCAAGAGCAAGACAGCCTGTGGCGCGAAGATCGGCTCCCTGATCGGCGCCGCGGCTGGGGCGATTGGCGGCATCATTTTGGGCTACCTAGCGGCCGCTGCGCTCGGCGCCGCAATCGGCTGCGCCGCTAGCGGGCCATTTTATTTGTTGTGCCTCTTAGTAGCGCTCATCGTTGCTGCAATTGTGGCTGCCGTCGTCGCTTACGTAGGCGCAGCCATCGGCGGTTGGGTTGGCCAAGCCATCGCCTCTGCTGGTAGCGATCCGGTAGGTGATGATTGGAAAGGGCTCGATCCCGGTGCCATTGTTACCGTCAAGGGTAATTGGGTCACCGACCCGGACGTCGGTAACAATGAGCTCTTTTACACGACGGACATCAATCGCACTGGCCAATTCTCCTCCGGGCCGAGTTACACTACTGCGGATGCGGACTCAACAGCTCCTGATGACTGCCCGATCGCGCCCCCACCGCCGCAGTAGCTTATGTCTTGAGTAATACAAGGTTTTCTGGCCTTCGAGAAATAAGGCCCATGTCGTTCATCGTGCGCACGAACGATGATCTCCAGCAGTTTATGAGATCTGAGGGCACGCAGCGCCGCTTCCGCAAGCTACGTCTGGTAATCCAGGTACCCCAAATGACAGACCCTGAAGCAAGGTCTTGGGAATCGCGGCTCGAACGTCTTCGTCAGGAGTGTGGCTGCTCGACCGGAGCTCTGGGGCTCTGCCTTTTCACACTCATTTCCGTGAAGTATGCACTGTACAACAGCTCAGCTTGCGCCACTGTTCCCAAATTAGGAACATTGTTACTTAACGGCGTTACCTTTGTTACCGGTCTCATCTTGAGCGCAGTTGCAGGCAAGTTTATTGGCTTGTGGATAGCGGCCAGTCGTTTCCAGCGGATCTGCCTCGAGCTGCAACAACGCTTACGGAACCTCGAGGTAGGCCGATGAGTCTCTGGTAAGAAATTCGACGGTGCAAAGCCGTTGCTTATGCATCATGTAGCCGATATCCAGCCGATGAAACGTAACGGCTCATTGTGAAAGTAAGGTTACTAGACCTGCCTCAGATTGGGAATCTTGGCCAGACCAGGCCGGTCTCTGGGATCCACACGCACACGGGCGCCGGGAACATCGAACCGATAGCGGTTCCCGCTGACCGGCCCAATCGCTGTGAGGCCGGTGTTACCCGTGTACTCGAAGATGATCACATAGCGAAGGGCGGATACTGGTGGCGTTTTGGGTCGCAGGTGAGAGACTGGCGAAGCCCCGCCGATTGCCTGTCTTGCCTTACCGCAGCATGACATCTTCATCCGCCTTCAGGGCTCCTCGGGATCTTCGATATAGGATGCCTGCGGCGCACCGTGACCATTCCTTGCAGTCAATCGCTCGATAAGATCGGCCCCCGCCGAGAGCGACGGCCACAAGAGCATCGTCTCCTTCCAGCCGCGACCCAGCCCGATTGCGAACGGGATAGCGATCCACAAACTGAGGCAGTAAAAGCAATCGAGCAGCTTTCCCCAGAACCCCGGACCCGCCAGGCGTCGCAGGTGGACCACAAGTTCCCATGGCCCATCCTCGGCGTTAAGCAGATGCGTCACCCGCCAGACGCACAGGATCCCGAGCACGAGCCAGTAGAATTCCATGGCGGATCTCTCCTCTCCAACGCACTTCGGCCCCCGGGGTTTAAACCACAACGGTAAAGCTGTATTCGCTCAGATTGGTGTGTCCCCAAAGGCTATGGTCGCAGCTTACCACTGTTCGCTTGTGGGCGTAGAGCTGCAACTGGTAACAGCAGGTCTCAGGGAAGGCCTTGTGAAGGTCCGTGATGGTGAGGGTAATGATCCCGCCCTTCCAAGTAGGCGACATTCCGGGTCCTCCTTGGCCCAACGCGGCGCCATAGTCGGGTCCTACCAGTAAACCGGCCGAAGGTACTGCCCCTACCGGAGGACCGGCGGAAAGCGACGCGCCTGGCACCGAGAGCAAATCGATGGCGAGGTTGTTGCCATAGGTCGCCTCGAGTGTGTAATACGCCAGGTGACCGTCGGGATCCCAAGCCATGAAGTCGATTTCGAGTGTCCCGCCCTTGGTGGCGTCTACGTTAGCGCAGACATCAACGGGATTGCCGTTGATGCGAACCGCTACAATGGCCGTGTCGGGCTCAGTCGTACACGTGTGTACCGTACCAGGTCCGCACGCGTGGCCGTTGGAGTCTGTCGGTCCTACGAGGTTCACGTAGCCGTTGTCGATGGTGAGTATCAAACCGTTGTCATTCTCCGTGTCGCAGAGCAGAAGAACGACGTCTTTCTTCAAGTTGCCCGCGATTAATTGCCAACTCCGCACGCGAAGCTGGTAAGTATCGTCGGCGAACCCGGTGCCGTCCGTAATCCAGTACATTAGCAAGTTCTCGGTGGCAGCGTCCCAGAACCGGGTGATACCCCAATTGGCTGGATCGTTGTTGGCCTCGAAGTGCTGGCGGCTTTCGATCACGTTGTGTCCACTGATCGGGGCAAACGGAAAGTTCACAGAATGCCAACCCACCGGTCCTGCAGGCAACGCTGGTCCCCAAAACCAGCGTGTGAAGCCGCCCGCCGCGGCCGGTGGCATCGCATTCCACGTCGCGCCACCATTATTTGACCATTCGAACTCGTAGTAGTCAGCCGTGGCTGTGGTACCGAAGATGCCGGAAATGGGGACCGTGCCGCCATACGGCCGATCTCCGCTTGAAGACACGAGCCCGGGATTCAGATATCCCGCCGGCGTAGCGGGAGCGCCAGGATTGCCACCGATAGTAGCCACGAGGTCGTCGCAGGCGTCAGTGATCACCAAACAGTCCCCATCGGGGCAATCACTCGGCGTCGTGCAAGGGTGGATACAACAGGCAAGATCATTAGCCACCAGCGTCACGTCCAAGGTCGTCGGGATGTCCCAGCGCGTCTGCCAAATGCTCTCGCTGAGGATGAGCTGGTCCTGCCCTTTACAGTTCTGCGTGACCTTGAAGATGATATCCGGCGTGCAGTCCCACCACGGCCACCAGGGCCACCACGGCCAGATGCGCAGTTGCGCGAGCTCCGCCGAGGCGGGCAAGTTAACGAGGAGTTGCGTCCGGAGCGATTCCAGCGCTTGGGGCTGAATCTTTCCTACCGCCCCCAAAGTGCCGACCCTGCTCTTGCGCAGCAACGTATCGAAGACCGCCGAGTCTGGCGCTGGGTCAGGCGTGGGAATCCGGGGAATCTTGGGGTCACGCTCCAAGATGGGGAGGATTCGCTCCACAAGCAGCGGTTCCAGCCGCCAGAAGCGACGCGCCCACCACCACCAGGGCCACCACCCGCAGCACCAGCGGAAATCAATTTCAAACGAACCGGTGGCGTCTGTGGTGGCGCAGCCGACCAATTCTTCCGTGACCCACCACCACCACCAGTCCACGTCGTAGGCGCACACTTGCGCACCGGGAACGGCACTGCCGTCCGCGCACACAACCTTGCCACGGATCGTGAAGTTGCGGCACCACCAGAACCACCACCACCAGTAATACGATGTGATGGGGATGGGAGAGAGCTTCAGTTCCCTTTTTCCCTGCCAGTTGCGATTTGAGATGCTGATGTTTATCGTCTGCAGCCCTTGCAACTGTTCGACAGAAGCGTCCTCAGGGCCCACAACCACTCGCAACGAGCCCGGCTGACGGTCAAACGAAAGCGTGGCGACGCCTTTCCCACTACGTGCGTCGAGCTTGACGATGGCCTCGTGGACACGTCCGTTGTTATCAAAAGCCGCCACCTTCACGGCTTTATCCGCCTTAAAATCCTTAACGCCTGAAGCGTCGACCGGCACGCTCAATTTGTAACTACGCGCTTTGTCCTTAGCTGCCATATGACCTCCCTTTTTTCATGAACTTGATCGCTGCGAAGCAGCGGAGCCAGTGGAACAGAGTGACCACGAGCACCACACTGCCGGCAGCGATTCTAAGGCGTGATCTTCTACGTCACACTGTGACGTGAGGCGTCAACACTCAAAAAGAAGAATCAGAACCTCCATGCAATTTGGCGATCGGGGTGCGGGTTATAGGAGCAAAAGTACCCCGTCTTGATTCTGGCGGCCAAGTGGCTGCCGAGCGAAGGAATAATTTTCCCAATTCTGTTGATACCGTCTTTAACCCGCTTCGTGACGGCCGACCGCGCGCGCTCGGCGTCGGCGGAAGACCGACGATCCCTACCTCCAAGTCCAACGGCAGCGGCCAATTGTTCGGCTATGGCGTCCATCTCGCTGCGAACCTTGGCGGCACGGTAGAAATCGTTAAACCGTTCCGCGTCCTCGATATCTTTCCGCAAGTCATCGATCTTGCGCTTGTATTCTGCCTTGGCCCGCGAATCGAGAATTAAATCACCGCTTTTAAGGCTAAGAGTTACTGCATGTGTACCGAGCAATTCTCTCACGTGAACATCTTGCCTTGGATGACGCAATAGATAACAGAGGTAATCCAGACCGCGCGTAGCCCTGAGGATTGCAACCTGGCCTTGGTAACGAATTTCCCAATAATCACCGTGTCGAATGAACATGGATTCCTCGAGCAAGTGCAGACCTTGGGAACGCACAAGACATTTCTCAAATGCTTCAAGCAGAGCGCCTATGAGATTCTGGGGCATGTTGATGTACTTACCGTGGCTGATTTGTATTTGGGGAGCAGTACGAACTGGAGAAGCATGATGATTGGGAACTGACATATCGATTTCCTCCTAAGTTTTGCCGATCGTTGAAAGCCATTCGCGGCACAGGTTTACCATCTCAAACAATAACCACCCACTAGTGGCTGGTTCAGCGCCTGAGCCGTTTGCGACAGCGCGAAGCACACGAGCACTTGGAATTGAATCGATGGATTCATTGGTTCTTCCTTCCTTTTTCCCCGCTGAATAATTGTCTGGTTTGCGGGTCCGGAAGAGACGAAGAACCTAGCGGGGAATGTCCTCCGCCTGATTCAGATCCGTTTAGCAGCGTCGAGTTTTGTAAAAATCCGTTTAGCCTGTCAAGCCTAAAAAGGTCATTACTGGAGTCGTTGGTGCAGGATCGGCCCAAACACGTCAATGCGGCATTTTGGGCACCACGCGGCGACCTCGGCCAAAACCGGTCGCGTGAAATGCTTAACGTGAGCACATCGTTGGCGCTGCCACGCGAGCGACCGTTTCTCTTCGGGACCGAACGTCTTCTTCGTGCGCGAGTGCCAACCGAAGCGGAGCATGCGCTGAAGCTGCTCGAACGCGATTCCAAGTTTATCACCAGTCGCATCACTAAGAGTAATATGAATGTCACCGTCCGTTTCAGCTTTTACTGCAGACCTAATACGGCGGCTGGCTTGAACAACTCCATCGGCGCGCGAACGACTGATTTTCACGGTCGCTTCTACGGTCTGAGAAATTTTTGCTGCGAATTTGCCTGCCAAGCGGTCTCGGATTCCTGGCAGTAACCGAGCGGTCTGAGGAACTGGACAAAGTGCTCGCGATTTTCGCCACGGACTTTGACTCAGAAGGATGGACGGACGAACTTCGCGAGGCGGTTCAATACCGGCGCGAGATGCTCAGAGCCAACTCCTGCAAGTACAACACGCTCGTTCAAATCTGCTTGGAAGCTAAACTATTAATTACCGAGGTAGCGTGCGACGGTGGTTCCGCTGTTACTGTTGCCGGCGGCAACGATCTTGCCGTCGCTTTGAATGAGCACCGCGTTAGCAAAAGCTTCGCTACTGCCGAATGCTGTGCTTACAAAGCCGCCGTTACCGAACGTCGTGTCTATCTGCCCGTTGGGAAGATAGCGTGCCAGGCCAAAGTTGGATGGACCAGGAATAGCATTCACGTCGGTGAGCGCCGTCTGCCCAACCGCGACAATGTCGCCGTTTGTCTGGGCAGCAACAGCAAATGCCTGAGAAAAAAGATTGCCTGGGAACGGGGTTGCAACGCCGCCATGAGTGCCAAAGCTGTTGTCGATCGTGCCGTTACTGGTGTAGCGCACCAGTAGGAAGCCCGAAGTGTTTTGCGCAAATGTCAGGCTCGGCGAAGTAATAAGACTGCCAGCGGTGACGATCTTGATAAGATTGGTTGTTGGGTCAGTAGTAACGACAAATCCGCCTACGCCGTCAAAGGGGAAGCCCGCGGTCTGTCCGTTGACACCGAATCTGGTAACCAGACTGCCGTTCGCCGTGTAGAGGGAGGTAACATTGCCGGAGCCGATCAGAATTTGGCCATTGGAGAGAATCGCGACCGCGTTGCCGACCACAGTAGGGGCTACGCCACCCGAACCGAAAGTCGAGTCAAGCTGGCCATTAGCGAGTAAGCGCGCGACAATATCTCCGGTCACAACAACAATTTTGCCGTCAGATTGCAGGGCAATACCGCCATTGACTGGCGAAAAGAGGAATCCGGCTGCTGTGATAGTTTCACTGCCATTGGTGCCGAAGCTGTTGTCCACGGTGCCATTCGAATTGAAGCGGAAAACCGTGAGCCGAACACCAAGGGGAGCGGCCGTCACAATTTTTCCATCGGTTTGAATGGCCGTGGCAAACGCGGCGTCGGCCTCGCTGGTACCGACAGCGATCAACACTTTACCGCCGGTGCCGAAACTTGAATCGAGAACGCCATTAGAAGTGTAACGCAGGAGACCACCTTGCTGGAAGTTCTGACTATTTGCGATCGACTCGGCTACTACGATTTTCCCGTCACTCTGAAGGGCTGCGGCATTGGCGGCTGTGTTTGCCGTAGTCACAATGCCGTTGGTGCCAAAAGTCGGGTCCAAGCTTCCGGCCTGTGCCATTACCACATTGGGCAAAGCAAGAGCTGCTGCGCACACCAGTAACGCAAGGCGTTTTGGGAAAGTATTACCACCCATGGAATGATCCGTAAAAATGTACTCACGCTGCCGATGGTTGATGATTTTCATAATTAGTGGCAATGGCAGGGATTCGCTCCGACCGCAACAACTCAAAAGTAACGCGACAGTTACGTTTTCGTGTTAGCCCACCGAACCTTCGAACAGTTCCACACGCACGCGAAGGCCGTGGCGGTAACTCGACAAAATTTTTCACGGTCGTTTTTCTACGGTCTGAAAATTTTTGGCTGCAAAACTGCGCAATTCTGCGTAACCCGGCGCGAATACCTAATGAGCGAAACGCCTAGCGTCCGCGATGCTGCGCAAGGTTGTGAAAACGCACGCAAAAAGTCTTTCTTGAATTAGAAATCCGTTGCTCTATCCGGCTGAGCTACGGGCGCAGAATTAGCACAGACATATACCGCGTTTTGCGAGGAAGAAAAGCTATCCCTAAACGTCCGTTCGCTCAAGTGAATGGCGACTGACAGAGGCATTTCTCTCTAGAACGCTTTAACGCTTTAACCATTCAACGTCTTGTGATAAACGGTGGAGGCGCGAAGCCCTGAATACTTTCGGGGTTCGCAGCTATGACAGAGGAAACTTCATCGGCAAGTTCTCCATTGTTATTGCACGAAGTGCTCGAGGAAGAGTTCACTGCTCTGCATGGAGGACTGCCGCCTGACTTTCCCCGTTCGGCTGAGCCGCAGACTCAGTTCAAAGGATTTTGCGACGCGGTCCATGGTCTGAAAGAAAAGCGAGCGGCGCTTTGCATCTCCGGTGGGGGGATTCGCAGCGCAACCTTTGCTCTTGGCGTGTTGCAAGGCTTGGCGCGCTGCGGGTTGCTCGGCAAGTTCCATTATCTTTCCACCGTTTCCGGCGGCGGCTACATCGGCAGTTGGTTGAGCGCATGGATCAGGAATCATCCGCAGGGCATCCATGGGGTGGCAGAGGAATTGAAGCGCCGGCCCGATTCCACTCTGGACCCCGAGCCTCGTGCGATCCGGCATCTGCGGGAATTCAGCAATTATCTGGCGCCTCGCGTGGGCGTGACCTCGGTGGATTTTTGGACGCTGATCGCCACGTTCGTCCGCAACATGTTTTTGAACTGGCTGGTGCTAATCTCGTGGCTGGCAGCGGCGATGATGATCCCGCGTTTGTATCTCGCTGCGATCATGGTATCGCCGAACTGGGATGCGGCTTCGGACCAAACGAAAACCATCCAGCTAAAGGAATGGTGGAATTTCCCGCTCAACGCCTTGGTCATAGTTGGATTTGTTCTGATCGCCGTGGCAATGGCCTACGCGATCATCGATGTTCCTTCCACTGGCAATGCGCGATGGTCACAACGCCGTTTTCTGAAATTCCGCCAAGTTCCATTAGCGCTGGCAGCTCTGGTTTTGACCGAATGGTGGGCGTTGTTTCGCAATGTTCATGGCAGCGATCCGTTTCAAGCGAAGGAATGGTTGGCCAAATTTGTGGTTTTTTTCGTCGCGAGCTATTTCTTCGGCGGCGTTATCGCGTTGGTGATTCGTGCATTTCGTAAGAGCGATAAAAAGGCGCGGCCCAGTCGCCTCGCTGATTCGCTCTGGCGACTCGGGACTATCGCGCTGGCGGCGGCAGTCGCCGGCTTCTGTCTGTGGGTCAGCGCTACCAGAATATTTTTCACGCCGCTGACAAACGCTGTCGCGCACCTCTGCTTCGCGCCCGCGCTTATCCTGGGCGTATTGCTGTTAGTCAATTTCCTCTTCACAGGATTGACCAGCCGAGTGACGCAGGACGAAGATCGCGAGTGGTGGGGCCGCTCGGCGGCGTGGATTCTCATCACGATTTTGGGCTGGATCGTAGTGACCGCGATCGTTCTTTGGGGCGCGCAAGCCATTTCCGCAAAGTCAAATCAGATCGACGTCTTTCTCGGACACTTAAAGGCTAACCCCGTGGCAAAGGCTCTCCTGGGAGCCTTCGGTGGCATGACAGGAATGGCGGGCGCGCTGCTAGCTCTTCGGTCCAGGCTGAGTAAGTGGCTTGGCGACAAGGCCGGGTTCCAATGGCTTCTGGTTGCGGTGGCGGCTATTTTTTTTGTGTTGCTATCAATTGTCATTTCGTGGGTCCTCGTGGTGGTTGGCGCTCAGCCTTGGGCACAACACGCCACTGCTTTGGTTTTGGGCGGGAGGCTAGGACAAATCGCAGATCCGAATTCGTGGCAGGTTCAACTGTTCGTCGTGGTCTTTCTCACAGGCGCCATGCTGCTCTTCGGAATCGTGATAGGTTTTGGTATCAACGCGAACAGGTTTTCTCTTCACGCGACCTATCGAAACCGATTGATCCGCGCTTATCTCGCCGCGTCGCGCGCAACGCGCGAGCCGCATCTATTTACCGGCTTCGACCCGGATGACAATTTTGAATTGCACAAGTTGTCTTCGGAAAGGCCGCTTCAGGTGCTCAATGGCGCGCTCAATCTCGTTAGGGGTGAAGAGTTAGCATGGCAGGAACGAAAGGCCGAATCCTTCACAATGAGCCGGCTACATTGCGGTTCATCGAACAAACGAGTCGGCTACCGGCCCTCGGCGGAATACGGCGACGGAATTTCATTGGGCACAGCGATGGCCATTTCCGGGGCAGCCGCGAATCCCAACATGGGGTATCACTCTTCCCCGGTGGTCGGTTTTCTGATGACGTTATTTAATGTGCGCTTGGGCTGGTGGCTGGGAAACCCCGGACCGCCGGGCGCCAAAACGTGGCGTCGATCCGGTCCTGGATATTCGGTAGGGCCGCTCTTTTCTGAGGCGGTTGGCAACACCACCGATCGCTACAAATACGTGAATCTGTCCGATGGTGGCCACTTCGAGAATCTGGGTCTTTACGAGATGGTGCTGCGCCGCTGCCATTACATCGTGGTGAGCGATTGCGGCGAAGATCCGGAATGTTCCTTTGCCGATCTGGGTGAAGCGGTGCGCAAAATTCGAATCGATTTTGGAATCCCGATCGAGTTCGAGACCATGACGATTTATCCGCGCAGCGCGGTCGAGACGCCAAAAGACTCGGGACACAGGTGTGCCATAGGCCGCGTCTGCTATTCAGCGGTGGACGGGCCCGATGCGCCTGATGGCGTGATCATTTACATCAAGCCGGCCTGTTATGGCGATGAACCGCGAGACATCTACGAATATTTCAAGAGGAACCCGGCGTTCCCGCATGAGAGCACAAGCGACCAGTTTTTCTCCGAATCACAGTTTGAGAGCTATCGCATGCTGGGCGCGTACACGATGGAAAAACTTTGCGCCGATTGCGGCGGCGATTTTTGCGTTTTTATCCGCGAGATTTTGAAAGGGCACTTGGAGATAAAGACTCCCGATTGGCTGGCGCCTTTGCTTCAAGGAATGGCGACTTCCTAGTCGTCGAAGAAGCACGACGGCTTGGAAGCTGTCGTTCCTTGCAGTTTAACGCAGGCTTGCTTTTCCCGTGCCTTTTTACTTGTATCGGAGCGTGCCTGCTGATGATCAGGTGAGCTCATTGACTGGGGTTGGTGGAAGCGCGGAAGATGGTGGAGTCGCTTTCGCCACAACTCATTGGAGCGTCGTGCTAGCCGCTCGAGGTGATTCGGCGGCAGCAAAAGAAGCGCTGGAGAAGCTTTGCCGAACCTACTGGTGGCCAATTTACGGGTTCGTTAGGCGCCAAGGCTATAAGCCGCAGGAAGCGCAGGATCTCACTCAAGCCTTTTTTGTGCGCCTGCTTGAACGACGGGACTTCGAAACGGTCAGGCAGGAAAGGGGACGCTTGCGTTCTTATCTACTGGCATCCATCAAGAATTTTCTCTCCAAGGCGCGGCATCGCGAAATGACCGTCAAACGAGGCAAAGGCCGGCCTCTGATTTCGCTCGACGATTTGCTCGCGCGCGAACGCGCCGACCAGGAGCCGGCCCACAAATTGAGCCCGGATCGCATTTACGAGCGTCGTTGGGCATTAACATTATTGGAGCAAGTGCTGGTGCGGCTCGGAGCAGAATATGAAGCCGCTGGCAAACTGCCGTTGTTCGACCGCTTTAAAGAATCATTTGCGGGGGAAGCCGGCCAGCCTTCGCAAGCTAAGATCGCTGCCGAAATGCAAATGACCGAAAACGCCGTGAAACAAGCGTTTCACCGTTTGCGCCATCGCTATCGGCAGTTGTTACACGAAGAGATTGCCCATACGGTCGCAGTGCCGGAAGACGTCGAGGATGAGCTGCGACATTTCATCGCCGTATTGCAAACGTAACCTGTGAAAGAATTTCCGGCTGTACACGTAGGGACGGTCAATTCGCCGGAAAACAGGATGACAAACGCTAGGAGAGTTTGCGCAGAATGCGGGGCCACCGTGTTCGCGGATGCGCCGCAGGGAGTCTGCAGCGTGTGTCTGCTTAAAGCTGGGCTCGCCTCGCTCGACAACGAAAATGACGAGACGTCTGCACCAACGATCGCACGGATGTTGAAAGATTTCGGCGATTACGAATTACTCGAAGAAATCGGACGCGGTGGCCAGGGAGTGGTGTATCGGGCGCGACAAAAAAGTCTCAATCGGATTGTGGCGCTCAAAGTGATTGGCCTCGCTCACTGGGCGACAGAAGCACACGTGAAGCGCTTTCGGATGGAAGCGGAAGCTGCTGCTCATCTGGATGATCCGCGCATCGTTCCGATTTACGAAATCGGCGAGCGTGACGGCGCCTGCTATTTCAGCATGAAATTGATCGAAGGCGGGCAGCTCGACAAAATCATCGGCAGCGAGCCGTTGCCAGGCCGCAAGGCGGCGGAACTAATGGCAAAGCTGGCGCACACGCTTCATCATGCCCATCAAAACGGTGTTCTGCATCGGGACGTCAAGCCGGGGAATATTCTGCTCGACGCAAAGGGCGAACCACATGTGACCGATTTTGGGCTCGCGCGGCTCGTGGAAACGGAGAGCACGGTCACGCGCACGCTGGAAGTTTTGGGCACACCCAGCTACATGGCGCCGGAACAAGCTGTGGGAAGCAACGCGGCTGTCAGCTGCGCCACGGATGTCTATGGACTCGGCGCAGTGTTTTACCAATTGCTGACTGGCCATGCGCCTTTCGCTGGAGAGACAACCTATGAGACGATCCGCCTGGTTTTGGAAACCGAGCCGCGACACCCACGCCTCTGGAATCCAAAAGTAGATCGCGACCTCGAGACGATTTGCTTGAAATGTCTCGAAAAGGAACCAGCCAATCGCTACGCCTCGGCCGAGGCGCTCGCGGAAGATATCGAGCGATTTCTGCGCAACGAACCGATTCGATCCCGTCGCTCCTCGCGATTGGAGCGTGTCTGGCGCTGGTGCAAGAGGAAACCGCTGGTCGCAAGCTTGATCGCGGCGCTTATCCTCGTCGTTGCGATTGGTCTTACCGGTGCGCTGTGGGAATTGCAGCGTGTCCAGGCGGAACGGGCGCTCGTGAGACGCGCCAATCTTTCCGATCAAGAAAAAACGCTCCTGGCAGCCGAGCAGACGAACAATCCTGCCGCCTACGATGCTTATCTTAGGGGCCGCACGTTTCCAGGCTGGTGGCACCAGGAGGGTGCGATTCGGTTATTCCAAGAGGCGGTGAGGTTGGATCCCAGTTTTGCGCAGGCTTGGGCATATCTCTCCATGGGGCAAAGCGGGAGTTACTGGCTAGGAACTGATCCAAGCCCGGCACGGCTGGCGGCAGCCAAGGATGCCCTCGATCGCGCCCTCGCCCTCGATCCGAACTTGCCCGAGGTTCATCTTGCCCTTGGTTATTACCGTTATTACGCACAGCGCGATTACGCCGGTGCGCTGGCGGAATTCCAGCAAGCCGAAAAAGGTCTTCCAAACAGCGCTGATGTTATCGAAGCGCTCGCTGCACTCCAACGACGGCTTGGACATTGGGACGAGGCGGTTGCGGAGCAACGCCGCGTCGTTGAGCTTGATCCTCGCAACGTCCATGCCTCCTTCAGTCTCGCGACTACGTATAGGTGCCTGCGCCGTTTTCCCGAAGCTCTAGCCACAGTTGATCGCGCGCTTGCGTGGACGCCAGCGAATCGCGATCTCGGTCTCGTCTCTATGAAAGCGGATCTCTTTTTGGCAACCGGCGATCTCCAGGCGATGGAACCGCTGCTCGCAAATCCCCGTCTCGATCCGACCCCGCATGCTATCTATGCCCTGTTCCAGCGCCGTTACGCTGAGGCCATCGAGATACTCTCAAAAGCTCTGGCTGCCGAGACCGACCGCAACACACGCAACATCGAAAAACTTCTTCTCGGTTTGAGTCAGCAACGCGCCGGCGATATCGCCGCGGCGCGTGCCACTTACCGGGACGCCGCACAGGATTTCGACAGCCAGCTCAAGAAGATGCCGCCGGATTCCTTTTCCGCGAGCCTAACGCATGCGTTTTTGGGTCAAGCGTATGCAGGTTTGGGCGAAGCGGCCGCCGGTATCGCCGAAGGACAAAAAGCCATGGCTATAGATCCCACTTCTAAAGATCCAGTAGATGGCCCCGTAAGAGAGGAGAAGATGGCGGATATCTACGCTCTACTGGGAGACGCCGATCACGCGATCCCCATTCTCAAGCGGCTCCTGCAGATACCGTATGGCGGTGCGATTACTACGGCGCAGCTGCGACTCGATCCAGTGTGGGACCAGATCCGCAACGATCCTCGCTTTCAGGAATTAGCCGCAGAGAAGTAGCCGATCGGGAGCAAATTTAGAACAGAAGATAACCAAGCCTCCTGCGCGTCAGAGCCGCTACGGCGGCGGAGCGAAAACAAAGATTGTTCTTTCGCAAAAGTGGACCCCGAAAGCAGTCGGAGTTTGCGCTCAATAGCCTGCCGGCTGCGCGCCTGCCACTCCGTTGATGTGCAAGGGACTTAGCATGATCGCATTTTCTCCATCGGGCAAAGCCACCACCACGGTGTGTGCCACGATCGCGCAGTTTTCTGGGTGCTCCACGCTGAACACTTCTCCTGCGCTGGTGTGAATCTGAAACGGCACAAACGGGACGGCGCGAAGGAAACGGCGGATCTGTTCGAGCATTAACGGAAACTATCCGTTTCCCACGACTGCCGCAACTGCCCAGCCGCCTGGTTCGTTACCTCGCCATGCTCAGCATTGTAGCCGGGGGGTCGATGACCCCGGTTGCCTTGAGCGCTGTTCGGTCTCCCCAATCCGTGACAATCCGCTGCCTGCTGCGAAAACTTTCCGAGCAGCTCTTAAGGCGAATGTCCGCTTTAACACTTTAACGCTTCAACGGTTTAACGATTTACAGACTTTTCCGCGTAACCTCGGGCCGAATTTCCGGCTGTACATCCGTCAACGGCCTGAAATGAACTCCTCAACAACGAGAAGTCAGCGAAGGCCAAAACAAGAAAAGGAAATTAAATCATGAACAAACAGAACATTAAATCGATACTAACCAACACAAGATTCCGCCTGGTAGCGGCAACTTGTTTAATCTTGGCGGGGCTGGGCCTCCCAACAGCGGAGCTCGCACGCGGTAGTGGCCGGCCAGGGCCATTTTACATGACGTTCACTATTCCCGCCTCCGTGTGTGGCTTTGCGGTTCAAGAGACAATCACCGGAAGGCTAGGGGTGATCAGTTTGCCAGGCGGTGGCGTTCTCGTTACCTCCCCAGCTACCACCGCCGTTTTCACGATGGCAACACCGTCGTGAGGGGCCTCGGCCGCGGCGCTATTGACGATCCAGCAACTCCAGGATTCGGGATTCGGTTCCAGAGCGGAGATTTTACTCTCGTGTTTGACCCAAACGGCAATCTCCTGTCGGACACCGGGAACGGGCAAGTTACAAATGTTTGCGATTTGATTGATTGAATTACTGATCCCTGCAACTGCGGAAGACAAAACACCGCTTAGCGGACAGATTCAGTTCGCCCCATAACTCGACCACCTAGACAGCCGCAATTGGCAAAGCCGTCACGCGTCACAGCCTGGCGGCTTTTTGTCTTGCCAAACTTCAATTTTTCCGCGTAACCTCAGGCCAAATTTCCGGCTGTACATCCTTGACAACAACAACAATCCAACCTCAACAAAAAATATGAAAACAAAGATTATCTCAATCATCGCGTTTCCGCTGTTCGTCTGTGCAGCAGCCTACGCGCAGGGGATCACGTGGACTCCGGCGAATCCCATGAACAAGGCACGCTCATTCTTCGTGGCCGCCGAGCTGCTGAACGGCAATGTCTTGGTGGCCGGCGGATTTGACGGGAGTATTCCCTTTCCCGATTTGATCTTCGCAGACGCCGAAATTTACAACTTGAAAACAGGGGCGTGGACGCAGGTAGCGCCCATGAACACGGCACGTGCTGCGCCCGTTGCAATCCGACTGGAGGATGGCCGGGTCATGGTCATCGGCGGAGGCGACCAATTTTTCAATATCCTTGCCAGCGCCGAAATCTACGATCCCTCCACCAATACCTGGTCGCTAACCGCGCCGATGAATGATGCGCGCTTCGAGGACTTCGTCGCGGTGCTGCTGCCTGGGCGCAAGGTCTTGGTTGCAGGTGGCACGGGAAGCGACGGATTTACGTCACTAACATCGGCCGAGATCTACGACGAGGCGACCAACACCTGGACTCCAACGGGAAGCATGAATGTCGCTCGGGGCGAATTCGTGAACGCGGTGCTTCATGATGGCCGCGTTCTGGTTGCGGGCGGGCTCGCGACATTAGCTGGCCCGGCGATCGCCAGCGCGGAGATTTATAATCCGGTGACCGGGACTTGGACTTTGACCGGAAGCATGAGCACCGCGCGTGCGGACCCCACAGCGGTTCGTCTGCTTGATGGCCGGGTTCTGGTCGCCGGGGGTGACAGCTCAGAGGAGGAGCCACGGTTCACGTCCGCAGAGATCTTCGACCCGCACACCGGCCAGTGGACCATGACCGGCGACATGACGGCTGGTCGGAGCGAGGCTGAGTATGCCGGAGTGCGTCTGCGCGACGGCCGGGTGCTGATCCCCGGTGGCCACACGGCCTTTGAAACGCCGGTGTCTAGTGCCGATCTCTATGACCCGCGGACAGGAACCTGGACGTCGGCCGGCTCCATGAGTGTTCCCCAGGCTGGCCACTCCGCAATAGTCCTGAATGGTAATCGCGGCGTGCTTGTAATGGGAGGGCTAAACATCCCGCCCGCGGCTACGGCCAGTGTCGATATTGCCGTTGAGACTCATTGATAGAGCCGACATACTTCACAATCAGCCGTCACGCCTCGCCGCGTGGCGGCTTTTTGTTTAGCCAAATTTCGTCGCCCACCACTTTTCCGCCGTAACGTCGGCCCGCTGCGATGATGATCTTATTTTTCGAAAATCTCAACAATGTTTTCCGTGTCGATACGAACCGCGTCGGTTTGACCAAAGAAAAAAATGATATGGAAATCTCTTGGCGCGCCGAACTCTCGCGGGTCATTGAACGAGTACTGCGCGCCGTTCGATAAGCGAACTCCAAAGGGTCGAAAGGGCTGACGCTCCACGAGATTTTTTATCTCGTTAAAGTTCATGATCGGCACTTTACACTCTCATCCGGGCATCGTCATCGAAAAAAGGAATCACCAAACCATTGCAACGTGCCGATGAGGGCTCCGACGGCGTTCGCGAGCATAGATCCCACCACTACGTTGCCTCACCAACAGAAGGCCGCTTCAGTGATCGGTATCACCCGCGAAAACATTCCGTGTTCTTCGGAACGCTAAATCGTACGTCCCCGCAGAAGCGTTTCGGCTGGCAGCCTGTGCTTCACAATCCGTGCATCCGTGTCATCCGCGTAATCTGTCACGCCGAAGCCTTGGCGCAGGTGGATCCGCAGTTTCCAAAGATTTCCTCATTTTCCGCGTAACCTCACGCCGAATTTCCGGCTGTACACTCGCAATGGAAACCAAACAACCAACAAGAAAGTAAAAACCATGAAACTACTGACCCACTTCAAAAAAACAAAAATTCTCCGAAATATACTCCTAAGCCTCGGCGTGTTCTTCGCGTTAGCGATAAACGCTCACGCACAGAACCTCTACGTCTCGGTTAGCGGTGCCCATTGCGGGTTTAACTGCACCGAATTCAGCGGTTCAATCTCCGAATACACGCCGGATGGAATGCAGAGCACTTTCGCCTCTGGTCTGGCCCGCCCACGGGGATTGGCCTTTGACAGCAGCGGCAACCTTTTGGCCGCAGTCAACCGCTCCAATCCTCCTCCTCCTCAGTTCCAGGGCAGGATCTTGAAATTCCCGCCGCTCGGACACCAGAGCGTCCTTGGCAACATCGCCCTGAGTTTCCTTGAAGGGCTGATCACCGACAGCGGGGGCAACACCTTTGCTCTTGCGCAAAGCGAGTCAAAGACCACCCCAAATGCCATCTACAAATTTGCGCCCGATGGAACGCGTACCCTCGTCGGCACCACTCCGGACGGAGGTTTTGGCCTTGCGTTTGACAGCGCAGGCAATCTCTACGCAACCGATACTCCGGACCAAACTATCTACAAATTTGCTCCCGATGGAACCCGCACCGTTTTCGTCGGGCCAAGCGCCTTCGCGCCCGTCACAGGTCCGGCAGGGCTGGCCTTCGATAGTGCAGGCAACCTCTTTGTGTCCACCGAATGCCTTGACGTTTGCGACACAAGCGACACCATTCTCATGTTCACTCCAGACGGCATGGAGAGCACTTTCGCTACCGGTCTGACCACCCCGCGCGGTCTGGCCTTTGATGGATCTGGCGATCTCTTTGTGGCAGAGGCGAACCCGGCTCCAGACGGCGATATCTTAGAATTTCCCGCGGCAGGCGGGCAGATCGTCTTCGCCTCCGGGATCGACCTCCCCGAGTTCCTCACCTTCGGGCCGCCTCGATAGACCCAAATCAACAATTCAACCTCAACAAAACAAAATATGAAAACAAAAATTATCTCAATTATCGCGTTTCCGCTTTTCGTCTGCGCAACAGCCTACGCGCAGGGGATCACGTGGACTCCGGCAAATCCCATGAACAAAGCACGCGCATTCTTCCCGGCCGTCGCGTTGCTGAACGGCAACGTTCTGGTGGCCGGCGGATATGACGGGAGTCTCCCGTTTCCGGATTTTATCTTCGCAGATTCCGAAATTTATAACCTGCAGACAGGGGCATGGACGCCAATAGCGCCCATGAACACGCCACGTGCCGCGCCCGTTGCAGTCCGACTCGAGAACGGCCGGGTAATGGTCATTGGCGGAGGGGACCAATTTTTCAATATTCTTGACAGCGCCGAAATCTACGATCCCTCCACCAACACCTGGTCGAAAACCGCGCCCATGAACGACGCGCGCTTCGAGGATTTCGTGGCAGTGTTGCTGCCAGGGGGCAAGGTGTTGGTTGCAGGTGGGACTGGAATCGACGGAGTCACCTCGCTCACGTCAGCTGAAATTTACGACGAAGCGACCAACACTTGGACTTTCAACGGAAGCATGAACGTCGGTCGCGGCGAATTCGCCAACGTGGTGCTTAATGATGGCCGCGTTCTGGTTATGGGCGGGATCACGGAACTTAGCGAAAATGGCCAACCAATCGCCAGCGCGGAGATCTATGATCCGGTAACCGGAACATGGACTTTGACGGGGAGCATGAGCACGGCGCGTGAGGACCACACAGCGGTTCGTCTGCTGGACGGCCGGGTTCTGGTCGCCGGAGGTGCCACTTCAGAGGACGTGCCGCGGTTGAGCTCTGCGGAGATCTTCGATCCGAACACCGGCCAGTGGACACCCACCGGTGACATGACCACGGGTCGCAGCGAGGAGGAATACGGCGGGATACGTCTGCGGGACGGCCGGGTGCTGATGCCCGGTGGCTTCTCGGCATTCGAAACACCCGGGGCTAGCGCTGATGTCTATGACCCGCGGACGGGCACCTGGACGCCAGCCGGCTCCATGAGTGTTCCCCGCGCCGGTCAGCCCTCCACCGCGCTGCCTGGCAATCGTGTGCTGGTGATGGGAGGGCTAAACAGCCCGCCTGCGGCTACGGCCAGCGTCGATATCGCCGTTACCATTCCGACACCCCGGCCGAGGCCGACACCTCCGCCTCGACCCTGAGTCCGTAGCGCTAAGTTAGCAACCCCCTATGCGGGAACTTGCGAACGAAACTCGCGAGTTCCTGCGGTAAGGGCGTTCGCAATGCGGTAATTCTTGGGGAGCCCCGATGGGCGCGCGATGACACGCTCCGCGCGGCAACTATGTCGGGCAGGTTCAGTTGCCCTGAAAATCGAACGAGTAACCAGCGGCAATTCGCAGTCAGCCGTCACGCTTCAACAGCGTGGCGGCTTTTTGCTTTGAAACTCTTAGATCACAGCGTAATTGAGACACTCGAGTGGTGGTTTCGCGAACGGCAAATTTTCGGAGGCACCGATGAGAACCGACCGCTTGGCTGGCGCCTGTGCTTCAAGGAAAACTTCCTAGCGTCGAATAAACACGATTCCGAAAGCTTTCTGGGTCATCCCTTGGTTGTTAGAATTCTCTTGCCAGAAAGTTCACAGTGAACTTATCAATGATGGCTCCGGTGAAGGCATCGCCGCCATCCAGAGTCGATCTTCTCCGTCTCATTCGAGTCGGCAGTTGCGTGGTTACTTGCGCGTTTTTGGTTCTCGCCGGCTGCAAGAAATACGAAATTGTAGATGAAGCCAAAGCGGAAGGCAAAACGCCGGCCGATTTTTCGGCCGATGATTATGACTACTTCCGGGACATGGACATGCGCCCGGACGGAACGGTTGATGCCGCCGGCAACAGCGTTCTGAAACCGCTGGAGCTAAAAGAAAACGAAAACACAGACGCAATCAAAGGTCGCAACACCTGGGTGTTATGGTGCGCGGGCGACGAAGTCTTCTGGGATTATCTGGCCGGGCACAGTTACGGGTTCCTGGATTTGCTGAAGCTCTGCGACTTCGCGCCGGATGATAAACTTGGGGGAAAACGCTGGGGGCCTGCGGGACTCACCATCGAGCCCGGCACCAAAGCGCCGGACAAACCGGACGAGTTCGGTTTGTACATTCGGCAACCAGAAGACAAAACGCTTCGCCAACCGGATCCGAAGTTGTATGGGCGTTCATCCGGTATCGTTGGCTTGCGTCTCTTTCCAAACCCGAAATTTGATGACAAAGCCCGACAGCGCTGGGACGCCAGTAAATATCGAAACGACGAAAAATACTATAACGATCCCAATTTGGTTCGGCCGTATCGGGTGGGGATGTCGTGCGTTTTCTGTCATGTTGCGCCGCATCCATTAAATCCGCCGGCTGATCCCGAAGCGCCGAAGTGGGCAAATCTCTCCACGACCATTGGCGCGCAATATTTTCGAATGCGCGCCGTGTTCGGAAATCTTCTGAAGGAAGACAATTTTATCTACCATCTTCTCGATAGCCAGCCGCCTGGAACCATCGACACATCGTTGATCGCGACTGATCAGATCAACAACACCAGCACGATGAACGCGCTATGGGATTTTGGCGCGCGGCTGGATCGCTCGGGCATTCTCGCCCATCGCAGCCCGGACTACGCGAAGGATTACGCGGCGCGCTACGGCCACAACGATTTCGAAAACGTTTCGGGCGAGTCGGCGACGCTGCCGGTGTTGCTGTATGATCTTCCAAACGCCTACGCCAATCCGCGCCCGGTGCCGCGCATCCTGCTCGAAGGCGCGGATTCCATCGGCGTGTGGGGCGCGCTGGCGCGGGTCTATCTGAACATCGGCATGTTCTCGGAGCGTTGGATCACTCTTCACAATCTTTTTATCGGTTTCCGAAAACAGCAGCCTTTTAAAATTTCCGACGTCGAAAAGAACTCGGTGTATTGGCAGGTTAACAAGCGCAATGTCGGTTATCTCGCGAAGTTCTTCGTCAAATCGACCGGGCCGATGCGTTTGAAAGATGCGCCGGGAGGCAAAGCGCTCGGCAACTTGAAAGGCGAAGGAGTGCCGTGGGACCCGCAGCTGGCGGCCGGGCGCAAAGTCTTTGCCGAACGTTGCATCATCTGTCATTCGAGCAAACAGCCGAATGGAATGAACGGCGCGCCCAAAGGGCCTGAGAAGATTAACCCGAACGAGCTAGTCGAGTATTTGAAGGACCCCAGCTACCGAAATTGGGCGTTGGCAGAGGTGGAAAAACCGGACTTTTGGGAAAACAATTTTCTCTCCACTGACCTGCGTGTTCCTGTGACTTTGATCAAAACGAATGCGGCGCGTTCGTTAGGCAGCAACGCGATTCCCGGACACATGTGGGAGGATTACTCCTCGGACACCTATAAAAATCTCCCTGCGATCGGCGAAATAACCTGCTGGAATCCGTATGCGCAGCGGAATTTTGAGTGGCAACCGCCGGACAACGGTCGCGGTTATTACCGGCCGCCGCCTCTGATCGGCATATGGGCAACAGCGCCATTGCTTCATAACAACACGTGTGGGTTGTTTAACAACGATCCATCAGTCAAGGGCCGCCTGGAAGCGTTCAATGACGGAATCTATCGGCTGCTTACTCCGGGTAAAACGGACGACGAAGCGGAAGCAAACCGTTATCTTTGGGCAAGCGGAGCTTCCACAGATCTGGGGTCGCCGCTCAATCACGCGACCATCGACCGTCTCAAGCAGGACCATGGCCTTATCTGGCGCACGCCTGTGGAAACGCATATGCACATCCCGGCTCCATACATTCAGCAATTCGTCGCCGGTGTGTGTCCCGACTGGATCAGGTGGCTGGTCAATTATCCGTGGATCTCCTTCGCAGTATTGCTGCTGATAGGTATTCTTATTTTTCTGGCAAGCCGCTGGCGCGCGCTCGGGTATATCGTGCTTGTGCTGGCTGTGCTCCTGGGATTGTTTGCGGCGTTCATTCGAGGTTGGTTCGGTGATCTCAATGTCGCGCCGACTCCGGCAGGCACCCCAGTAGATTTGCTTGCGAATCTTGATCCCGAGCGGGCTACCAAACCCGCGAATCTTGCAGCGCTAGCGTTCGGAATGAAGAATCTAAGAAAACCAGGGACGGATGCCGAACGCAAACAGGTAGAGAAACTTCTTGGAATGAGTGCGTCGCCTGATTTGGTGCTGGATCGCGGCCATTACTTTGCCAAGGATTTGAGCAAACAGGAGCTCGACGATTTAGTCGATCTGCTCAAAACCTTCTAGAAACCGGTGCACGAATGTCATTCTGAGCGAAGCGAAGAATCTCTGATTATTCATAGGCGGACCGAGCAAGGCAATAGCCAGAGATGTTTCGCTTCGCTCAACATGACAGCGCCATTTACGAGATAGCTTTTAGCACGCGGGTCTGCTGGGTTACGTCTCATCTTCGTTCAATTGAGAAACACGGCCCTTCACCCGAAACAACACGCTGCAGAGCACGATTTCATCATTATCGGCTCCGGCGCGGGCGGCGGACCGCTTGCTGCTAATCTGGCCAGGAACGGCTTTCGGGTGCTGGTCCTGGAGGCAGGCGGCTGGGATGAACCGGAAGTCGCGCAGGTGCCCGCATTCCATCCGCATGCCAGTGAACATCCAGACCTAAGTTGGGAATTCTTTGTTAAACATTACGCCAATCCGAACCAACCCGACTCCAAGTGGGATAACACCAGAAACGGAATCTTTTATCCGCGGGCAGCGACAGTAGGCGGCTGCACTCTTCACAACGCGATGATCACCATTTGCGGGCCAAGCGGTGATTGGGATGAGATCGCGCAAATAACAAAGGATAACTCGTGGAGCGGTGAGCGGATGCGCAGTTACTTCGAACGCCTGGAGCATTGTGACTATCTGCACAAGTCGTTTTTCGAAAAGCTATGGAACAAGATCAGATACATTTTGGGGATTGCGCCTCGACCTAGCCGTGGCCGGCACGGCTACCATGGCTGGCTGCATACCGCTGTAGCTGATCCCAAGCTTGGGATGAAAGACGAGCAGCTGGCCGGGGAAATTCTTTCTGCTCTCCTCGCTACTCTTATCGACCAGGGAACGGGTGCGATTGCTACAATCGAGTCGTTCATTATGGATCTTTTCGGGGACAAGGTTATGTCGCGTTTTGATCCAAACGATTGGGAGACAATGAAGCGACGTCCGGAGGGAGTGATGCTGGTTCCTATCGCAGTTCGCAACGGCCAGCGCAACAGTCCGCGAGATTATTTGCTCCAGGTGCAAAACGAATACCCGGAGCGTCTGACTATTTGGACGGAAACACTGGTTACCGAAATCATATTCGATCGGGAGTCCGGTGAAGCAGGCGAGCCGACTGCGATCGGTGTGCGATTTCTGCGAGGAAAACACCTTTACAAAGCGCATCCCGAACCCAGCTCCATCGCCGGCACTTCCGGTGAGGTATATTGCAGGGGCGAGGTAATCCTTTGCGGAGGCGCGTATAACACGCCACAACTGCTCAAACTTTCTGGCATCGGTCCCAAAACTGAGTTAGAAAACCTCCAAATCAAGGTGCGGGTAGATTTGCCTGGAGTAGGTGCGAATCTGCAAGACCGCTACGAGATCGCAGTGATCTCGGAAGTAGAGAAGGACTTCGTGCTGCTCAAAAACCTCGCGATGGGTGAGCCAGCGCCCGGTCAGCCGCCCGATGCTGCGCTGAAGGAGTGGCGCGAAAACAAAACCGGCCTTTACACCAGCAACGCAGTTATCGTCGGGATTCTAAAGAAATCGCGGCCAGAGCTACCCGCGCCGGACCTTTTCATCTTTGCTGTCCCGGGGTTCTTCAAGGGTTATTACAAAGGTTACTCTGAAGACAGAGCCAATCCAGATCTTGCCAGCAAGCACAATCTCCTGACATGGCTGGTCATGAAAGCGCACACAAAAAACCGCGCTGGGACAGTTACACTTCGCTCAACCGACCCGGGCGACGTGCCGGAAATCAACTTCCATTATTTCTACGAAGGGACCGATCGCGATAAGGACGAAGACCTCGACGCGCTTGTGGAAGGCTTCAACTTCATCCGGAAAATCAATCGGATCGCGAAAGAGAGAGGCGCGGTAAAAGGTGAAATCTGGCCGAGGCCGGATGACAACCAGGATGAAGCCACCATTCGTGACTTCATAATGCGAGAAGCGTGGGGACATCATGCCTCCTGTTCATGTCCGATCGGCGCGGACGGCGACCCGATGGCAGTGCTCGACAGTCGCTTTCGCGTGCGCGGCGTGCGAAACTTGCGCGTGGTGGACGCCAGCGTCTTTCCGCGCATCCCGGGTATCTTCATAGTGACGAATGTTTATATGATCTCCGAGAAAGCCAGCGACGTAATCGCGGAGGACAATCGCATCTGAGTGTTCGATGAAAATCAAGATTCCCCGCGTTGTAATTGCCAAAAGCTCAGCGCTGATTTTTTCCGTTGCGCTGGCGGCCTGCGAGAAAAACGAGCTGATCGACGAAGCGAAAGCCGCTGGTAAAACAACTGCCGATTTTCCACAGATCGCCGCCGACATTTTCAAACCGATGGATGGCGGCATCGATCTTTCGCCGGAGGAAATCATGGGCCGCAATACCTGGATCCTCTGGAGCGGAGGCGACCAGCGTTTTTGGAACCACGCCGCGCAGGACAGTTATGGGCTCATCGATCTCTTGAAGATGCTCGATAACCGGAAATATCCGCGCGGCGAGCGCTTCAAAATTTTGGGTCTGATGAACGAGCCTGGATTCCGCGCGCCGAGCAAGCCGGATGAATTCGGCTTGTGTCTCGATGAACAAGTTCAGCCGGAGCCGGCAGGCATCGATGATACCGTTTGCGGCAAACCTTCCGGTGTGCTCGGCTTTCGGCTTTTTCCGAATCCGGAATTCAACGGCGCCGCGCGCAAGAAATGGAACGGCGATCGTTTCATAAACGATCCGGCTTATTACAATGACAACAAGCTTGTGCGACCGTATCGCGTCGGCGTCGCGTGTGGCTCTTGTCACGTTGCGCCGAACCCGAGTAATCCGCCGACTGATCCGGAAAATCCGGGCTGGGAAAATCTGGCGTCGGCGATTGGCAATCAATACATCAACGAAGGAAAGGTGTTCGCCTGCAACGTGGAGAAAGGCGGCTTCTTTTACGAAATGCTCGCCGCGCAACCGCGGGGCACTTCCGATACTTCGCGGATCGCAACTGACCACATCAACAATCCAAATGCGATCAATGCGATCTTTCTGCTGGCGGAACGCGAATGCATCGCCACGCCCGAAAAAATGGCAGGCGAAACACTCGGTTTGCCGGGTGAAAAAGAGGAGATGCCGGTGCCGCACATTCTGAAGGATGGCGCGGATTCTGTTGGCGTGCTTGGCGCAGCCATCCGCGTTTACGTCAACATCGGCATGTTCTCCGAGTATTGGCTCACGCGCCATGACCGGCTGCTCGGACGGACGCCGCAAAAACCGTTCGAGATTCCGTATGCGCGCGAGCATTCCGTTTTCTGGCGCGCGACAGAAGAGCGTCTGCCAAATGTCGCTGCGTTTTTTCGCCGGCTAAAACCCTTTCATCTCGCCGATGCACCCGGCGGACAGGCTTACATCACAACGGATTCAGCCGTGATGACGCGTGGAAAAGAAGTTTTCGCCGAAAACTGCGCCGCGTGCCATTCGAGCAAACAACCGCCGCCGAACATTGATCCGCGCTCCGGCGAAGGTAAAGCCTGGTTCCGCGCCGCGGTAATGGCGCCGGATTTTTTAGAAAACAATTTTCTGTCAAACGATAAGCGATATCCCTTGAACACAATCAAAACCAACTCCGCGCGCGCATTCGCAACCAACGCGAAAGCCGGCCAGATCTGGGACAACTTTTCGTCGCTGACTTACAAGCAACTCACGCCCGTGGGCGAACTGGAATTTTTTAACCCGTTCGATCAAACGCATCCGATTAAATTCAAAGCGAAAGAAAAAAATGTTGGCCCGGGTTATTATCGGACGCCATCGCTGTGCAGTGTCTGGAGTTCCGCGCCGCTGTTGCACACTAACATGCTTGGGAAATTCACCGGCGACCCCTCGGTGGCGGGGCGCATGGATGCGTTTGACGATGCAATCGAAAAATTGCTCTGGCCGGAAAAGCGCAAAGGGTCAGACTCCATATGGCGCACCAGCCAGCGCTGCTACCTCCATATTCGCAGGGAATACGTTCCCTGGGCCTTGCGCTTCCGATGCGACAAAGATGGATACCTCAACATAGGTCCGATCCCCACAGGAACCCCAATCAATCTCATCGCAAACCTCGAGCCAAGCTTGTGGGATATGCTGACTGTGGTTCCAAGAATTAAAGCGGACCTAGAGAAGATCCGCGATCAACAGTTGGATGACGAAGCCGCCAAGAAAGTATTCGCTAACCTTGTTCCCGATCTCATCAAAGCAAACAAATGCCCCGATTTTATCGAGGACAAGGGTCACTATTTCGGCACGGATTTATCCGACACTGACAAGCGTGCGCTCATCGAGTATTTGAAAACGTTTTGAAAAACACAGGTGGCGAAAATCAGTGGTGTCCTTTCCGTCCCAGTGCAGCGGATCTGGAATCGATTGGCAAGGATGTGGCCGAGATTCCTGATATCCAGCGGAAACTTCTGGCCAACTCCGCAGATCTTAAATTCCTCGACCGTGTGGCGCACCAATACCAAATCGCTGGCAGCAGAGTGGTTCTCCAAATTGCGAACGATGTGCCTGAACCCTTGTACGGCGTTGGGCTTTTTCAGCCCGGCGCGCAGTACACCGGCGTTGGCCGAATTTCCACGGGACTGGGCACGCCGCACGTGGAAACCAATCCGGATTTTCTCGGCATCATGGTCGCCTTTCAAACTCCAGACGGCCAGCGCGTGGATTTTCTCGGCATCAACAACCCGACTGCGCCCACTGACAATCACCGCGAATTCATGTCCGTGCTCTACGCGACCGCGGCATCGGCGGGTGCCGACGTCCCCTTCATCGGAAAACTTGGCGCGCATGACCTCGTGAATCTCGGCGCACAGCAAACCGAATTCGGCCTTGCGCTAGCGCATCGCATGGGCGTGATCAAAGCTGGTGAAACTTTGCTCCACCTGACCAAACAAACATTGCCGACGGCTCTCTCTAGCACCGCGTATCAAAGATACTGGACGGGCATCGTGGAAGTCGGCGGCACCGGCGGCAAATTCACTTTCGTTCCCACCCGCGAGGAAAATCACGCTCCCGGTTTCCACGTTAGCCCACGCCACCTTACTGAGGACTGGAAAAACAAACAAGCGCGAGGAGATATCAAGTTCCAATTATTTTGGATTCCTTTTTTGAGCGAAGAAAAAACCCCGACAAAACCACTGACACAGCCGTGGCAGGAAAATCACAAGCAATTAGTCGGGGTCACCGTGTTCCCACGGACTGACCTCGACTCCGAGGAGCCCAGGCTCTGGGCAATTCTCGCCACCGAAATGGGCGCCAATCCAGGCAATTGGGCTGCCGACAAGCTGAACAGCATCCCGCAACCGGCCAGCGAATTTGGCGTGGCTCGAAAGATCGCATACAAAAAAAGCCAGGAAGGCCGCGGCGCCTTAGAGCCGAATTTTTATCAATCGGTTTTCAGCACGGCACAAATCGCCCCTGAACTGGCGCATGAGTTGAGAAGACGTCACGACATGAAGCTGAAAGCCGGTCACATTTACCAAGCTCCGTAGTTGGGGACGTGGCAGTTTCGAGCCAAAAAATCATTGAATGAATCCTCGTGATCCCATCAGGCGATCAACGAGCGGCCGCTGCGAAAATCCGCTTTGCATGAGGCAGCTCAACTGCGTGAGATAATTTTCTTGAGAAATCATCGAATATCTGAAAACAATAGAATTTCACTCCTAACGAAAGGAACAAATTATGGCTGTCACAGTTGCCGAAATGTTAAAAATGTCGCAGCAACAGCTGGACGATCTTTTCACACAAAGTCCGACAGGCGAAATTCCGAGCGGCGAAGCCAAAGGCACGGCGATCGTCGCGCCGGGAACCACATACACGGAGAGCATCGCCAATTTCATCAATCATTTCGCGTGGCAGGGCAAAGTATTCGATCCGGCCAAAGGCGTTTTGCGAAACAAGATTTTGCCCTTCGGACTGAACGCGATCATCGCCAAGGTCTATAAGGGACCCAGCTGGCTGGATAACAAGGAGTGCATTGTGCTGGATTATTCGGAGACTTCGCTCGTCGCGCATTGGGTTCGCGACGAGATCCGCGAAGTCGCGCCGCACATTTATCTGGGCAAAGTTTATCTGGGCAAAAAACGATTGATCGATTTTGCGCTTGAGTTTCCGGCCTCGGCGTAATCAGATCGTACGGCCATCGGAGGTGCCGTGAATTCGAACGTCAGCCGCCCAATGCCGCACGCCAATACAGGCTCGCGGTTCTTAAATTGGGTGAGCAATACCGTGATGTTCCTTTTGCAGATGGAACGGCGAATCGATCCGTGGCTCCGCCCGGCATTCGACGCCACTCTTCGCGATCCAATCGCGCGCCTCGTCACCGCGTTGATTAACAAGCAGCGCAAGGATGAAGGCTTGAAAATCGCTGAGGAAAAACCGCTGCCGAACGAGGAGGAATATCTCGATTCAATCATCTCGAGCTTTACGACCCAGATGCGCGGACTCTGGAAACCAGGCGGGTTTGAGCGTGGTGGCAACACCAAAACACAGGGGATTGTGCGAGGCGAGTTTATTGTTCACGACAATCTCCCGCCGCAGTTTCGACACGGCATCTATGCCAAGCCACAAACGTTCCGCTGCTGGGTGCGCTTTTCCGGGCCGGGTCCTTACATCACTCCTGACATCGACGATGTGGGCTTCATGAGCATTAGCATCAAACTCATGGGTGTGCTCGGGCCAAAGTTGATGGATGAGGAGAAATTTACGCTCGACATGTTTGGCGTGTCCACGCCGACGTTTGTCACTCAGGACGTAAAGTCCAATGCGCACCTGCAAAAATGGAGCGTGAAAAACGCGCAAATTTTTCATTTCGTCAATCTCGAGCAACCGCACGTCCTGGACATGATCATGCAGGGATTCTGGGTGAAAACGCAGAGCAGCCCCTTCGAAGCTCCTTACTTTAGTTGCGTGCCGTATTTGTTAGGCGAAGGCCAGGCGATGCAATATTCCGTCTGGCCAAAGACGACGAAGAAAACTCCGATCCCGCGGCTGCCTCTGCGCCCGCCGGACGATTACCTGCGCGATGCAATGGTCAAAGCGCTAAGTGAGGGAGACGTGGAACTGGACTTTCGCGTGCAATTGCAGACCGATTCGTTCCTGATGCCGATTGAAAACAACGGCGTGCTCTGGCCAGAGAAACTTTCGCCACGCGTCTCGGTGGCAACGCTGCGGCTGCCAAAGCAGAAATTCGATTCGCCGGCACAAATGGAATTTGCCAAGAAACTTTCCTATAACCCCTGGCATACCATCGCCGAGCATCGCCCCCTGGGTAATCAAAGCCGCGCCCGAAAACGGATGTATCTCGAGTTATCCACTCTGCGGCACAACATGAACAAGGTCCCTCATTACGAGCCTAGCGGTGACGAGGTGTTCGAGTAGGCGGCTATGACTCCGCAGTCGAACTTCATGGTTGTCGCGGCCATCAAGCCCGAGCGCGAGGTGGAGCTTCGGCAGTTGCTTGATTCGATGAACCGTGCGCCAGGTCGGGTGGACCCAAACAACGAGCTGATTCCTTTCGCGGAATTCGACGAGCTCCATTTCGCGCGATTCGTTATTCTCGACGATAAGACGACTGAAGACATTCGTGTCTATGGATTAGCTCCGCGCCAGTATCCGCTCTACCTGGCATTCCTGGGAGATGTCGATGGCGATGCAAATGCTTTTTTGGGTAAGTTGATTAAGCGCGCCGGCAAAGGCTTGGTCAGAATTTTTTCATGCTGCGAAGGGTTTACCTCCGAAACCAATCTTCTCGCATGGATGAAACAGCATCATGCTCCCGCCATTGCCGCTTACGTCAATTGGCGGGGTCGCACGGTGCGTCAGATTCGCGAAGAGGCCGCGCTTTACGAGGCGGTTCAAAGCTACATCGAGAAAAACGCTGGTACTTTTGAGGGCCTGGCGCCGCGCGAGCTTCACGAAAAATTGCGGAGCTTTGTCAAGGCGGAGAAATCGGGTGGACGACTAATGTTATCCAGGGAAAATCCAACGCCCATAGGATGGCAGATTAAAAACTTGCTGCACCTGATTGGTCTGCCACTGCTGGCGTTGCTCGTGTCACCACTGCTGGTCGTTCTTGCTCCGTTTTACATTATTGCGCTTCGCCGCTTGGAGAAAAGCGATCCTGAAGTTTGTCCCACAGCCGATCAAAAGCATTCCGAGGACCTCTCGAAATTCGAAGACCACGACGTCACAAACCAGTTCAGCGCGATGGGCAGCCTAAAGCCGGGTTTGGTACGACTGTTGACGACAATCGGCGTGCTTAAAACCGTCAACTACGGCGCGCGGCATATTACCCGGCCCGGCCGTCTGGGTCGCATACGCTCGATTCACTTTGCGCGCTGGGTATTTGTAGCGGGCACAGAGCGAATGATCTTTTGCAGCAATTACGACGGCAGCGTCGAGAGTTACATGGATGACTTCATCAACAAGACTGGTTTCGGGTTAAACGCTTCCTTCAGCAACGGCATCGGTTATCCCAGAACGAATTGGCTGGTGCTGGATGGCTGCATCGACGAACGGAATTACAAGGAATACCTCCGCCGGCATACGTTGCCGAGCCAAGTCTGGTACAAGGCCTATCCAGGCCTGACCGCCGTCGATCTGGAGAGACACACGCGCATTCGCCAGGGATTGGAGACGCCGTCCATGACTGACGATGAACTCTGCCAATGGGTCGCACTGCTATGAGTGAAGTGGATTACGCCGACGTGCAAGGCCTGGTTCGCTTCGGCTACGGCCGCCTCACGAGTGCGTCTTATGCGCTCGTGCGCGTGAAAAACGTGGCGGCGGCGAAAGCGTGGTTGCGCGCCGCCTCAGTAACGAGCGCGGTTGAGCAGAAGCCGCCACCGAAGACGGCCCTGAACATTGCGTTCACGGCGCCTGGCCTCGAGAAGCTTGGCGTTCCGGAGTCTGTCATCGCCGGTTTCTCGCACGAGTTTCGTGGGGGGATGGCGCAAGAAAGCCGCAGCCGGCAACTGGGCGATGTTGGAGATAACGCGCCATCAAAGTGGTTCTGGGGTGGCTACGGTCGCGAGCCACACGCCGTGATCATGTTCTTTGGCGAACCAGACCAGTTCGATTCATTTGTTCAAACGACTAAGGGTAGCAGTTGGAGTGATGCGTTCGAGGAGATGACCTGGCTAGGGACCAGCAATCTGGATGGAAATGAACCCTTTAGTTTCGCCGATGGCATTAGCCAGCCACAGATCGACTGGGAACAGCAGCGTCGAACGCCATGTACCCAGTTGCAATACACCAACATCACCGCACTAGGTGAATTCCTGCTCGGCTATCGCAACGAATACGGAAAATTTACCGATCGGCCTTTGCTGGAACCCGATGCTACCAGCACAGACTTACCGTCCGCAGGGGAAGCGCCTGCGAAGAAAGATCTTGGCCGCAACGGCACCTATCTTGTGATGCGGCAATTGGAACAGGATGTCCGAAAGTTTTGGCAGTTCCTTTACGAGCAAGCCGGTGGAAATCTTGCGGACGCAGCGCAACTGGGCGCGAAAATGGTTGGCCGCACGCTAGCAGGGGATCCTCTGGCGCCGACCCAGGATGAACCGATTCCCGGCGTGGATCCAAAATCAGCGCAGCAAAATCAATTTACTTATGAAAGCGATCCGGCAGGCGCGCACTGCCCTTTCGGCGCGCATATTCGGCGGGCGAATCCGCGGAACACCGACTTCCCTGAGCAACACCTCAGCGCGTTGAGAAAACTTATTATCATGCTGGGTTTCGGTCCGAAGAGGTTCTACGACGATTTAACTTCATCGGTTCGTTTCCATCGCATTCTTCGACGCGGCCGGGAGTACGGTTCCGAGCTATCGCCTGAAGAAGCGCTCCAGCCAGGGCCGCCTAACGAGTCGCCGCGCGGACTACATTTCATCTGTCTCAATCCCAACATCTCCCGGCAATTCGAGTTTCTGCAAAACGCCTGGATTATGAACACCAAGTTCTCTGGCTTAACCGGGGAGAGCGACCCGTTGCTCGGCAATCGCGGGTCGCTACCCGGCTGCCCGGTTACCAGCGCTTTCACGATGCCAGAGGACGGTGGTCTGCGACGACGCGTTTGCGGCCTGCCGCAATTTATTACTCTGCGCGGCGGTGCTTATTTTTTTCTGCCAAGTTTACGCGCCTTACGCTACTTCGCGGGAGCTCCAAACGGCTAGCCAAGTATTGGAATTAGCGCGTGAACGGAGCCTGGCGCTGAGGATTATCGCATAAGGTATTGCAGGCGTCCTTGGGACTGTCGGACTTTATTGGACCAGTAGATTGAGTAAACAGCCGTTGCATGGCTGAACGTTTGGTTAATATCGATCGGCAAACGCCAATGTTGTTACCGCCGGACTTGCGGGAGTGGGTGGCGGAAAGAACGATCTGGCGCATCTGGTTCTGGAAGCGGTGGAGCTGTGCGATATGCGGGGGGCGCAGCTCAACGCGCGCGGCAGCGGCAGCGCGCAATATCCTCCCAGCATGATGATGGCGCTTTTGATTTATGCCTATTGCACGGGGCTTTTTAGTTCGCGGCGGATCGCGGGGGCCACCTACGACAGTGTGGCGCTACGTTACTTGTGCGCCAATCATCATCCCGACCACGACACCATTGCGAAGTTTCGACCGGAGAACGAGGCGCTTTTCCGAGAGAGTTTTGGGCAGATTTTATTAATGGCGCGAGAAGCGGGGCTGCTGCGTCTGGGGGCGGTGTGTATCGATGGGACGCGCGCATGGCCGGAGCGGGCTCGGCAAAAGCGGTGCGCACTCTGGAAGAGATCGAGCAGGAGCTGGAAGCGCTCTGTAGTGAGCTTTTGCAAAAAGCGCAAGCCGCCGATGCGAGCGATAGTGACGCGGAAGGAACGCAACTTCCCGAAGAGTTGCGTGATGGGGTGCAACGCAAAAAGAAGTTGTTGGCCGCAGCAAAAGCTTAGTACAAGCAGGAGAAACAAATTGTTCCCGAAGACTGCGGGACCGCACAGAGAAATCTTTTTAGCGGTGCAAGCGCGCTGCCCACTCGTTTTTTTCTTTACTCGCGCTCTCCGCCCTGTGGTCATCTCAGTTCCCAAACCGATTCCCTAAGTCCGACAGTCCCAGGATCGTCTGCGTCACGACGCGATTGCCTGCATCACTCGCGGCCTCTACACTTTCCGCGTGAAACAGCGAGGGTGGAAAACGATTTCCAGCGAACAGCACTTCGCCAATGCACATCTGGAAGTTGCGACCGATCGAGTGCAAACACCAGCGCGCAGCGAGCCGCGCACATGGACGATCGTGCATCGCAAAGCGGCCGTCATTGTTGCGCCGGTGACGCACGACGGCAAAATCGTTCTCATTCACCAGGAACGCATCCCAATCCGAGAAGCGATCTGGGAAATGCCATCCGGCCAGATTGATTCTGTAGCCGGGGGCGTTGACCCCGGCCGCGCGCGGGAAACGATCGAACAAGTCGCCTCGCGCGAACTCCGCGAAGAGGCCGGCTACGAGCTGGCGAAAGATGGCGAGCTCATCCCGCTCGGCCATTACTTTACGTCGCCAGGCTTCACAGACGAACGCGGCCACTTCTTTCTGGCGCGCCCGGTGACCCCGTGCCCGGATTATGTGCGCGACGAATCGGAATCAATTCTGGAGTGCCGGCCGTTCACGGTTTCCGAAATTCGGCGCATGATTGCTGAGAACGAGATTCACGACGCAAATACCTTGAGCCTCATGGCTCGACTCTGGGCGTGCGGTCTTCTACCAAGCGAAAGCGTGTAGCTGCTGCAAAGCGATGCGAAGACGCCTCGCACTGTGGTAGGGACGCCGCGCTGTCCCAAAAGTTTTCGGGAGACGCCGCAGCGCGCCGCCCCTACCAATGTCTCGCATCGGATCGCTCTTCGAATATTTGCCCTTTTCGGCTTTGTTTTGACATTCGACATTCGGATTTCGGATTTTTGATCCCATGGCGCTACGAGACATTTTCAAATTTCGCGACCTGCCGGAGAGCGAAACGTCCAAGCCGTTTCTCGAGCACTTGGAAGACCTGCGGTGGATGATTGTGAAGATAGCGATCACGCTCGGGATCGCGATGATTGTTTGCTTTGCGTTTCGCGCGACGCTCGTGCGCATCTTGCAGGCACCGCTTCATGATCTTGGTTCACAAATCGGCACGCTCAAGGCGCTCGGCATCACCGATTCCATCGTGATCTCGTTTCACCTGGCGTTTTACGCGGGCATCGTTATCTCCTTCCCGCTGCTGTTGTATTTCCTGGCAGAATTTGTTTTGCCGGCGCTCACCGCCGTCGAGAAGCGCTTTTTGTTTCCCGCGATCGGCGTCAGCTTCGCGCTATTTCTTCTCGGTGGGCTGGTTTGCTATTTTTGGTTGCTGCCGAAAACGATTCTTTTTTTCTTTCGCGACACCGAATCGCTCGGCTGGGCGCCCACTTGGACAGTGCAACAGTATTATTCATTCGTGACGCGGTTCACGATCGCCTTCGGCCTGGCTTTCGAATTGCCGGTGGTGGTCCTGGCTCTGGTCCGATTTGGATTGGTCACCTACAAATTCATGGCACGCACCCGGCCATATGCCGTGGTGCTGATCTTTATCCTGGCGACCATCATCACGCCCACCCCGGACATTCTGACTTTGATTGCGCTGGCGCTTCCGATGTGTCTGCTCTACGAAAGCTGCATCTGGATCGCATGGTTAATGGAACGCCGGGCATTGAAGCGGGTTGCCGGCTAATCGTGCATGCATTGCTGAGACGGAAGAATTTCGGATTTCCGGAGGGGCGGGGGGATGTATAGTTTTTTGCCTATCAGCTTTGCAGTCCCATCAACAGCATCCAAGCCCCACCGTAAACAAATAACCAGATGAGCGGTTCCCATTTCCTGCGCGGCATCAGGCGTTCGAGACGTTCAGTGCCGGGGGCGGTCGGCGCAGGAAACCAGAACTCGAGTCGCGCGAGCCCGTGCCGGAGAATGATCAGTACAAGAACGACAAAAAGCGAAGGCGCGATGATATAATGCATCGCTCCGCCTAACGAGATGAAGAGCCAAAGCGTGCCTGCGACGAGAACAGGCGTGGCAATCGTGAGAAGATTAAGGCGACGCAGAAAACGGTGACGCGTGATGGTGCGTTGGACCAATTGCCATCCCAGGGAAAACCAGATGTAACAGGCGGTCGCCACCAAGTAACCGAGCAAGTCGCGTCCGGAAAAAGTGTCGCCGCGCGTTTTCGTGTCGCCCAGCGCGACGTTGGTCAGAATCAAGAGAAGACCGGTCATCGCGCAGAGCAAATGCTCGTGCCAACGCACAATCGCCGGCAGCCGTAGGCGTGTCATTCCTTCCGGCACATCAGGCACTGGCTGGCAGCGGCTCCTGGCCGCATCCCAGCGACGTAGATCGATCCATTGTCTGCGCCAGAGCGCGCGCAAGGATTCCGGCAAGCTGATCGCACTGCCGACGATGGTTATGAGATCACTCGTTAGCCGCAATGCCTTTTCTCCCGCCCATGCTGCTCGCGTGCGATTTGTGAGGAAAAGGATCTGCACACCGCTTGTGGTCGCGGGCATACTTTCAGTGTTCCCCACTGCCAGAAGCTGCTGGCGCAGACGCGCTGCCGCCGGGGCGTCTTCGTGATCGTGCAAGAGGTGAAATGTTCCAAGTTGCGCGAGGCGAGTGGCGACGTCCGGCACCTGAACGACCCGCCCGCGGCGATAAATATCCCACGCCTTCCCGGTCGAGCACCAGCGCAGCAGGTCCTCTGGCCTAACGAGTAGAAGGATTGCCAACGCGACGACGCCGAGGAGTGGAACTCCGATCAGGACCAGCAATGACATATGCGGAACATGATTCTGAACCATCCAGGCGGTGATCGGCTCGATCAGACGAAGCTGGCCTGACAAGTAAAAAGCGAAGAGTCCGGTGAAGAAGCTGATCGTGAGCGCTAGCCGCGTCATGCCCATGCGACGGCGGAGAAAGGCGATCGCCAGATGCCAGAGCAGAAAGCCAAAAAAGAACGGCGCGAAGATCCAGCACAAGACCTGAAACCAAACTGGCTCCCGCACTAGTTCGCCGGTGTTCCAGTCGCCGAGAATGGCGAATGGAACGATGGAGATGAGAAACAGGGTGATGGTGAAGACGAGCACCCATGGCGGAACACCGAAGGAGCGCCGATTCCGGTCCACCTGGGCGACGCGATCTGCTTTGATTCTGGCGATCAGGCGCTCAAGTGCGAGTCGAAAGCGACCGCGGAAATCGATCATCTCCGCGTCGCGCAACTCCGCCGGCGGCACGCAGGAACGGAACTGCGCGAAAAGGATGCGGTCGCCCTGCTGCAAGGCGCGTTGCCATTCGCCGCGCACGTACTTGGAACGCAAACTGTCCGGCGTCAGCACGACGATGACAGTGCCGGCTTGGTCGAGCGCACGATCAATGTCCGCGGCCCAGTCGCTCCCAGGCGTGAGATGATTCGCGTCAAGCCAGTTTGCGATGCCGCGTTTGGTCAGGTGAAAAGCGAGCGACTCAGCAAAGTAGAAATCTTTGCGCGAATAACTGATGAAAACTAGCGGCATCACGGTGGAAGCCTGCTGGAATTGGCCTTCGCAGGCGAGCGCGAAAGCGTTCGCGGTTGCAATTGGAGCGCGAGCGGTAATGTCCATCGCGGCGTGCATCACCCGATTCATCAATTTCTCTTCGGCGCGTTTGCGTTTGTGCTCGGCGCGGCGGTCGGCTCGTTCTTGAACGTCTGCATTTATCGCTGGCCCGTTGATCTGTCGATTAACCAGCCGCGTCGCTCATTTTGTCCTAAGTGCAAACAACCGATTCCCTGGCATCAAAATCTGCCGTTGATTAGCTGGATCGCGCTGGGTGGTCGATGCGCAAATTGCGGCGCGAAAATTTCCTTTCGCTATTTCGCCGTGGAGCTTGTCACCGCGCTTCTGTTCCTCGCAATCTGGCAAAGTTTCCCGTGGCAGATCGCAATCGCTTACTGGATTTTTGTTTCGTTCCTGATCATCGGAACGTTTATCGATTTTGAGCATTTCATTATTCCAGACCGGGTCACGATCGGCGGAATAATCGCGGGCGTCGCCTGCAGCGTGATTGTGCCGGCGCTGATGGAAACGGATTCCCGGGTGGCCGCCGGTGTTCGCGCACTGCTCGCGGCTGCGCTCGGTTATGTGATTCTTTGGATTGTTCTTGAAGCGGGCAAAATCGCGTTTGGGAGAAAACGGATTCGATTCGATGCGCCGACGCCATTCACGTGGATAAAACGCGGAGAGGACGCCGATTTCGTTGTAGGCACTGAAGAAAGTCTGTGGAGCGATTATTTTGCCCGGGAAAAAGATCGCCTGTTGCTTCGATGCGATGAGACCAGAATCGATCATGAGACGTTTGCCAATGTGACTCTGGACTTTCGCTATGATCGAGTGAACGTCGAAGGCCGTGCGCTGATGCTCGACGACGTGACGCATATTTCCGGCGTCGCTCGCGAGCTGGTAATCCCGCGAGAAGCAATGGGACGGGGTGACTTGAAATTTCTCGGGGCGATCGGCGCATTTCTTGGCTGGCGCGCGGTGTTGTTCAGCCTGTTCGCCGGATCGCTTCTCGGGTCGATTGTCGGATTGGTCACGCTCGTCGTGGGCAAACGTGTTTGGTCCGCCAAGCTGCCCTTTGGGCCTTATCTCGCGTTTGGCGCGCTAACCTGGATGTTCTTTGGCGAGATTCTTCTGCGCTGGTACGGAACGCTGCTCAGTCCGTAGGCCCCGGGCGCTGGGTCGCTCAAATCCAATTGAGCAAACTAGTTGACCACACCAAATCGAAGATAATGGATTTCAGCATGGAGTTTCCATCCGGACCGTGGACAGGCTTCTACAATTACCGAAACAGCGCGCGCAAACATCGGATGGATCTCGTGCTTAGCTTTAGCAATCACGTCGTTTCAGGTGATGGACGTGACGACATTGGCCCCTTCTTTATCGCGGGGCGTTTCGACGAGACAAATGGTGAGTGTTACTGGACGAAAACTTACATCGGAGGCCACGACGTTTATTATCGCGGCTTTCGCGAAGGCAAAGGGATTTGGGGCCTTTGGGAACTGCCGCACGAATCAGGCGGTTTTCACATTTGGCCGCTCGGCGAAGCGGAAGGCGAACAGGATTACGAGAGCGCGGACGAGCCCGCTCCAGTTGAGGCGGTTAATGCGTGAGTTCTGCCGGGGCCAGCGTCCCCGGCTACCCCGAAAGCTTTCGGGGTTGCCGGCCGGCGTAACATCAACGCCAGATTGATCAGCTCGCATTTCCACCAGCGCCGCAGCCCGCGTGAAATCTGTTTCCGGAGCCGGATGTCTGGGACAAATCCATCGTAAAGCTCGCGCCAGCCGGCGTTCCTTTTTCCGTAATAGCCGGTAGCCCATCTGCGCTTCGCCAAAGCGACCAGCCGCCGATTGTAAAAACTGATGACGTTCCTGGCCAGTCGCCCGCCCACGGCGGTAAATGGCAGGTTAAGAAATTCCCGTTCCGCGTCATGGTAAACGGCCCGTACGAGACCGATATAGTAACTGCTCACATCAAGGAGGAGCGCGGCCGACATCAGTTCGGCGTCTCCCATGTAGTAGTACTTGTCTTTGTACAGACTCTCGAACCAGTAACGGTAGGTGATCGGATATTGGTGGTTGTAATAACGAAGCCGCTCGACGACATCCTCGCCCGCGAGACTGCGCGCCAGTAAATCGGCCACGTAGTAAGATGTGTAAGAACAAAAATCGAGACCGGGACTGTAGAGCGGATCGATAAAACCGGCGGCATCACCTACTGCGGCCCAACCTTCGCCGCAAACTTTCTCACTGTGATACGGCAACATGGACAGAGCGTGCACGTCGCCTTCGATCACCTTTGCAGTGCCGAAGATTTCGCGACCGATTGGATTGCTCAAGATGTGCGTGTGCAATCGTTGGCCGAGACTCGGCCCCTCTGGAAATTTGAAAATGCGGCTGTCGTAAACAATCCCCGCGCTGACGTCACCGCCTTGCAATGGGATGATCCAAACCCACCAGCCGCGTCCGAACAAATGATTGGTGGCCCATTCACGCGCGGTGCGGCAATTATTCGCGTAATCGCGAAAGCGTTGTCGCCATTCATAGCTGTCCCATTCCTTCACGCCGCTGAATCGCGCCCAGACAGCGTTGATGGGATGCTCGGGGTTCGGACGAAAATGTCCGAGTTTCCGCGCAAACATCGCCGCGCGTCCTGTAGCATCGACAAGCCAGCGGCAAGTGGCCATGCGCTCGCTATGATCGACAACGGCGCTGATTGTTTGTCCATTCCCGTTGCCGAGCTGGAAGCTTGTTACCTTCGCCGGACGCCAGAGAGCGCACCCCGCTTGCACCGCTCGCTCGAGCATGTGCGAGTCAAATTTTGCGCGATCCAGTTGAAAACCCGGCAACCGGCTCTGATACCGCGTGCCGACCTCGACGCATTCGTCAAAGCGCTGGTCAGGCCGATTTGAAAACCAAAGGCGCAGCCCCTGTTTGGCCAGTTGATGATGACCCAGGTAATGTGTCAGTCCTAAAATGCGCGTCATGTAACAACTGCTCACTTCCGTGGTCGATTCGCCGACCTTGCGATCGAACTCGGCTGTCTTTTCGATGATGAGAACGCGCGCTTCAGGCCTTTTGCGTTTCAGCATCAGCGCAGTCGCAGCGCCCGAAAACGCGCCACCGATGATTACGACGTCGTAGTCAAAATTCATCGCGTCCTGACAGGATGGACTTTGTACCGCTTCAGGGCAAGCGCGTGACGCAGACAATCCTGCCTCCGAAGACACGACCCCGCCGCCAGGTATTTCGTTTGAGAAGTATCCCCTTGCAGGCAGGATTGATTGCCTGCATCACACAAACATGATCTTCACCAACGCGCGCTTGATTTTTCCCGATGGAATTCGCGACGGGCTCGAGCTGGTTGTTCATGAAGGAAAAATCACCGGAATTCGTGAGCGGGCGCAGGCGCGGGCGGAAAAAGTCGTCGATCTTGAAGGAAATTATCTCGCGCCCGGTTTCATTGATCTTCATGTGCACGGCGCGCTCGGCCGCGACACCATGGAAGCATCTGAGGAAGCGTTTCGTGCCATTTGCGATTTCCATGCCAGCGGCGGCACCACTTCACTTTTGCTGACGACAGCCACAGCGCCGATTAAGAAGATCGTCGATGTTCTAAACGCAGTGCGAGATGCTATTCGGCGGCGCGCCCGGCGGTCGCGCCCTACCAGCACGATTGCGGGAGTTCATGTGGAAGGCCCGTTCATTTCCAAGCCAAAATGCGGCGCGCAACGAGCGGAATTCATTCAGGACCCGTCTCCAGGTAGTGTCCAGCAGTTGCTCGATTACGCGGACGTGATCAAACGCATCACGATCGCGCCCGAATTGCCGGGAGCGCTCGACGCTATCGAAAATTTTCACGCGCGTGGAATCAGCGTGAGTGGCGGTCACAGCGACGCTTGGGACGAAGATGCCCAGGCGGCGTTCGATCGCGGCATGCGCAGCGTGACGCACACGTTTAATTGCATGTCGAGCGCGCGCCGCCGCGGCATCTATCGCGTAAGCGGCTTGCTCGAGTTTGCCTTGAGCGAGCCATGGATCAGCTGCGAACTGATCGCAGACGGCCACCACGTGTCGCCGACGCTGATGAAGATGTTATATCGTGCGAAAGGCCCGGCCGGAATTTGCCTCGTAACCGATGCAACCGCCGGAGCCGGACTTCGGGATGGCTCGCGGTTTTCGCTCTTCGGCAATGATTGCCTTGTAGAGAATGACGTCTGCCTATTGGCTGACCGCTCCGCGCTGGCGGGGAGCGCTTCGCGCATGATCGAGCTCGTGCGAACGATGGTTACCGAAGTAAACGTCCCGTTGCACGAAGCCGTCGCCATGGCGACACAAAATCCCGCGCGTTCCATCAGTCTCGAAACAAAAGGCGCGTTGAGAGTCGGAGCTGACGCCGATCTGGTGATCCTTTCGCCAGAGCTAAAAGTGTTACGTGTCTTTGCCGACGGCGAAGAGATTGTCTTATCAGAGCGACAATAAAAATTCTGCGATGTCGAGCGCGGCGCGCGGCCTGCTCAGTTTGCTGATGTTGCCCGCCCAATCGCGCCATTGTTTGGCGTCATCGGCGAACGCGCGTTGGACTTGCGCCGCGACTTTTTTCGGCGAAAGCGCGATCACGCCTGAATTTGTTTCGACAATTAACCGAGCGTTGCCTTCCTCCTGACCGGCGACGACGTGATTGATGATCATCGGACAGCCGGCGGCGATGGTTTCCTGCACCGTTGCGCCGCCGGCTTTCCCGATGAGTAAATGGCTCTCCTGCAGCATGCGGGGAAGTTGATCGGTCCAGCCAACGATCTTTACCGGGTGACCATCTGTCGCTGCTTCAATGGCCGGCCGGAGATTATCAGCGCGGCCAATCGTCACCGTAAGATGAACCCCAAGATCCGTGAGCAGCCGCACCAGCTGCGGCGCGCCGCGCGTGGCAGCATTGATCATATACAAAACACGGGGCTTGGAATTGCTGGGAGTCGATTGTCGATCTTGGACGAAATCAGCAAATTTTGGGCTTACAGGAAACCCGAACACCTTGATTTTACCCGGCGCGACTCCTGCTGCCCGCAAGACGGAGGCACTTTGTTCGTTCGCAACGAGGAAGTAATCGGCGGCGCTGCGGTACCAGGATGCGTTGATGGTGATTGAGTCGGTAACGACCACTACGCATTTACACTGTCTGTCCGGCCCCAAGATTTCCTGCAACACGTTCGGATACGCTGGAAAAGAGCAAACAACGACGTCGGGACGCAAGCGCTCGAGTAACGGGGCAAAATGGTCTTTGAGCCTAACGAGTCGCCGGAATTCCTTATCGTAATCCTTTTTTCGATCCAGCCAGCGATAAACGACCCCCCAGGCGCGCGGCGCGGAATTCACCAGCGCGAGATAGCCGCGGCGCACGAATTCGTTGAGCGGTCCGTACGCTTCGGCAAATAGATCGCGCAATTCCACTTCGCTTTGGTCTAGCGCGACGCGAGCCAGCCCATCGCGGACTCCACGCGCGGCGCTATTGTGACCCTCTCCGAAACTGGCAGTGAGGATCAGGATTCTTTTTTTCACAGTCTGTTAAAGAGACGCGTTCTCCTTAGTCTTGTTCTTACTCGTATTCTTTCCGTGCTCCAGAGAAGGCGGGTACCAAGTCTATTGGCGAAAGTCCCGCGACTGCGGGAGAGTTTAATGGATATTTGCCCGAGGCAAAGTAAACTCTGCCGAGATGAAGTATCTCGGATTCATCTGGCGGGTTTTGCGCCGGTTGGTTTGGGAAACGGCGACCGATAACACCACCGGCCTGGCTGCGCAGATGGCGTATCTGCTTCTATTCGCGCTGGCTCCCGGCTCGCTGTTTCTCTGGCATCTGTTGGGTCTTTTCGGCACCGATCCGAGCAAGTTGCATCGCATGTTTGTTCTCTTGAAAAGCTTCATGCCGCCGGACCAAAAAGTGCAGGACATTCTGGATTCTGCGATGGCCAATGTGGTGGTGACGGGCTCGAGCGGTCTGCTCGCCAACGCAGGCATCATTCTCGGAATCTATTTCGGGACTGTCTTCATCGCGACGATTTCACGGGCCCTGAGCCATACCTACGGAGTGCGGGAAGATCCCCACTGGTGGTCGAAATATATCATCTCATTTTTCATGCTCTTCTGGTTTGGCATCGTGATCGTCTTTTGTTTCAACGCCGTTGTCTTCGGTGAAAAGCTGGCCGGGATTGCAGAGGTAAATTTTCAACTGGCGTTCCCGCTCCAGGCGTGGATCGCAACGTTGAATCTGCCATTGACGGCAGTTGCGCTGGTCTTTCTGGCGCTTGCGCTTTATCTTTTTACACCGGAAAATTATTTGACCGTTCGTCAGGCGTTGCCGGGCGCGATTTTCTTTGCCGCCGGCTGGGTCATCGCGACAAAACTTTTCCAGCTCTATGTCACAAGATATGACCGCTACAACCCAACATATCTCGCGCTGGCGTCCATTGTCTTGCTGCTGACCTGGATGTATCTGACTTGTCTGCTGCTGTTGCTGGGAGGCAAATTGAACGCCATTCTTCGTCGCGAACGCGAAAGAATGCGCCGCGCTGCGCCGCTGGCACCCGCACCCGCGCCTGCGGCAGCGAGTTAAAGACTTACAAAGGTTACAGCGTTAAAAGGATTGGCCTTTCTAACTTTTGTAACCTTGTAACTTTTTAACTGTTTAACCACTCGTTGTGGTTGATCGCATCGCGCGCTCTGTTACGCTCCGCGCAGTGGTGCGCTTTCGCATTTGGCTCGCAATTGCGCTCGCGGTCGGCGCAATCGTCACAGGTATCGTTCCCGCGCAAGTCAGTGAAGAACAAAAAGGCAGCCGCGATCAATCCGAGGAAACCGAGGCACGTGCCCCGTCCTCGCCGAAACCACACAAGTCTCCGAGCCCGGCTGGCAAAACAAAAACCGCAGCTCATAAATCAGCGAAAAAAAAGCGAGCTTCTCCGACGGAGAAAGCTGCGACGGCGATCCCGAAGGCAAAATTAGCAAGCGAAGAGTCAAAAAAAGACGCGGAGGCTGCGACGCCAGCGCCAACTCCACGCGAGACGCCCGAGCCGAGTGCTTCCCCAAAATCAAAACGGCGTCATACGCCCACGCCCAAACCGAAAGCGGCGAAGAAGAAATCCCACGCAAAAAAAACCGAACGCAAAACCACGAAAACGGCGAGGTCCAAACTTGCGCGGAAAGAAGAGGAAACACCAAAGCCAGCAAAAACCCCGGCGCCTCGGGTAGAAGAAGCGCGCGGCACCGCATCCGAAGCAACACCTCCGCCGCCGCGCGCAGTTCCCGTGGCGACGCCGGCCCCCACGCCGCAGCCAAAAGCCGGGCGCGCGGTTGCAACCGGAGAGCAAGCTCAAGTTGTGATTGAAAAATCGGGTGTCGAGGAGGATCAAGGTTTCGAGCCGCCGCCACCACCGCCGCCGCGTCGGTTCCTTTTTTGGTCCTGGAGTCGTCCAACCAACTATCGCTATCTCACCAACTCAGTCATCGAAGCCATCCGGCGCGCCCCGGTAAAACGGCGTCGCTGGCAGTTCATTGTGGTGCACAATAGCGGAACCCGGCAGGGAAACGCGCGGGTTTTTGATTATTATCATCGGCATGTCCGCCGGATGCAGAATGGTCTTGCGTATCATTTTGTGATCGGCAACGGAACTTCCACGGGCAACGGCCAGATCGAAGTGGGCGATCGCTGGCGGCGCCAGATCAACGGCGGTCACGTACACAGCGATTATTTGAACAACATCTCGCTGGGCATTTGCCTGGTAGGCGATTTCAATCGCGACCAGCCAACGCGCGCGCAGCTCGACGCGTGCGAAGAACTCATTCGCTACCTGCGAAAACGTTGCGGCAAAACCGAAAGAGGCGATATCCCGGTGCGGCCACATCGCGAAATGAATCCGCCCCGCTGGCCTACGGATTGTCCAGGAGACGTTTTCCCCTATTCGTGGTTTCGCAGGTTTTAACAAGGCGCGCGTACGGCTCTTTGTCGTCCCAGCGAGAGTGGCTGCCCTGCCGGGCACTGAGAGGTGATCCTCACAAAAAGGGCCGGTTGCTCTTGACCATGCGATTCTCTTAAAAGGGATCAGGAAGGCTTTATGAAAAGAGGAATCCTCCAGTCGCGCGCGTCATTGATCGGCATCATTCTGTGCGTGAATGCAGGCGCGTTTTTCGCCACAGCGCAGGAACCTGCGCAGCCGCAGCCAGGCGTTGTCACGACGTTCGCCCCGATTGTCGAGAAGGTCGCGCCCAGCGTGGTAACGGTCTTTACGACTCAGACTGTTTCGCAGACGGCGTTGCCGCTCCCATTTTCCGACGACATTTTGCGGCAGTTTTTCGGGGGCCAGCTTCCGCAGAGGCAAGGTAAGCAAACTTTGCAAGGCCTCGGCTCGGGCGTCATTGTCAGCCCGGATGGATACATTCTCACTGCCAACCACGTCGTTTCTGGCGCGGAAGAAATCATGGTGGGCCTGGGGACGGAGCTGCGCAAATACAAGGCAAAGAAAGTCGGCACCGATCCGGGCACGGATGTGGCGTTGTTGAAAATCGACGAGAAGAACCTGCCGGCAATCACGTTTGCCGATAGCGATAAAGCGCGCGCCGGCGATGTTGTCCTTGCGGTCGGCAATCCATTTGGCCTGCGGCAAACGGTCACGATGGGAATTATCAGTGCCGTCGGCCGCGGTGGCATCGGCATCGTTGATTACGAAAATTTCATTCAGACAGACGCCGCCATCAACATGGGCAATTCCGGCGGTGCGCTGGTCGATATCCAGGGCCGCCTGCTAGGCATCAATACCGCGATTTTTACCCGAACCGGTGGCAGCCAGGGCGTTGGCTTCGCGGTTCCCTCAAATCTCGCGCGCGAGGTGATGCAGAGTCTGCGCGAAAAAGGTCGTGTCGTGCGCGGCTACATTGGCGCGACCGTGCAAACACTCACGCCCGAGCTGGCTGATGCGATGAAGCTCAAAGGGCAACCGACCGGCGCGCTCGTCGGCGAGATCGAGCAAAATAGCCCTTCGCAAAAGGCAGGGATGAAAACCGGCGACGTGATTACAGGCGTAAATGGAAAAAAAATCACCGATGCGCGCGAGCTGCGTTTGATTGTCGGTTCGATGGCGCCGGGGACAAAAGTACGCCTCGATGTAAATCGCGAAGGTCAGACCAAAACATTCGATGTCCAGCTCGCGGAGATGCCTGCGGCCACGGCCGAGCAAGGCGCCGAGTCCACCCCGCAAGAGAGCGGCGAACCTGAAAAGGCCACGGTTTTCGGCGGTATCGCAGTCGCAGACGTTACCGCCGACATCCGCACCGCGCTCAATCTCCCGAAAGACATGCAAGGCGCGGTGATTGCTGAGATCGATGCCGATTCGCCCGCGGCGAAGGCCGGCCTCCGCGAAGGCGACGTGATCCAGGAAGTGAACAAGCAGCCTGTTAAAAGCGCGAAAGACCTCGTGGCGATCAGCAAGAAATTGAAGCCGAAGGAAAAGATTCTGCTGCGCGTTTATAGCCAGGGCCGTAGCGGCTACGTGGCGCTGGAACCGAAATAGCACCGTAGCACAGGCATCTTGCCTGTGGGCCAGGCAGGCGTCTTGCCTGCGGAGGTTCGTTAGACCCATCAAATATCCAGGAGCACCCTCGCTTTCCAGCCGCCATTCTCTCTTTCGACAGAAAAACCGTGCAGGGTGACCGCCTTCACGTCAGCGCGCTGCCGATGCCGCGCCGGGTCCAATATTTCACCGGCGGCTTCCGTTTTCAGAAAATATTTTTCGGCTTTCTCGTCGATCCGAGCATCGCGGACTCGCAACAAAAGCCGCTCGGCGTCCTTGAAGTAAATAAGCTCCTGCAAAAAATCGAACAGCAACATGTCGATCTTGTCGTTGGAGAGCTCGATCCGTCGCGTTTCGAGCGGCTCGATGGCTTTGAGGTTCTCGATCATCACGTTCATCGTCGCGTCGGCCGCGTCGTTGAACAGCTCCGGCAGATCGCGCCCGGTCGCTTCAAACGCAATATCCGCGGTGCCGACTTCTTCGAGGTAATGGTAAGGCATGAGGAGAATGACTAATGCCGAATGACGAACCAATTACAAATGATGAAAGAAGAGCGCAAAGTGGACGCTGATCTGCTTCGTCATTCGTGCTTGGTCATTCCTTCGGCATTCGTCATTCGTCATTCGTCATTTTTTCAGCAATGCATTCATCCAGGGCGCGGAGAATCCTGGATTTTTCCGCAGCGATGTTTCTTCCGATAAGAATCAGCTCTGTGCGATCCGCTTCGAACGGCTCCAACTCCCAGCGGCCGGCCACGAAATTGAAAAGCTGCGCGCCATCGGTTAAGCGGATGAAGCCTTTCGCGCGAACCACACTCGCAGGCAGGCCATCTGCGAAACGCTCGAAACAATCGCGGGAGAAAGTCTTATCGGACTTGAACGCGAACGATTCAAACTCGGGCTGATGCTCGTGCTCCGGCGGCGCGACTTTTTTCTGGCGGCCAATCCCGAACAGTAGTTCTGGATCAACTCGGCAGCGCTCGGTACGAATAATTGCCGCCGTCGAATTGATTTCGCGCAGCTTTGCTTCGAGCGGCTCGATTTGTTCCGGTTTGACGAGATCGATCTTGTTCAAAAGCAAAATGTCGGCGCCCTCGATTTGCAGACGCGTCGTGTGACCGAGCTCCGGGAAGCGCACGAGCATGTCGGCGTCGATGACTGAAATGACGCCGTCGAGCCGGCATTGCGGCAGCGCTTCCTGGATGTTGAACACGAGCGCTTCGGGTTCGGCGAGGCCAGTCGTCTCTACGATGATCATCTCCGGCGCGACTTTGTCGATGATCTCGTTCACGGCCGCTTCGAATTCACCGAGCAACGAGCAGCAAACACAGCCGCCACCGAGCTCCGCGATTCGCACGTTTTTGCCCTCGATGACTTTCGTGTCGATGGCGATCTCGCCGAATTCGTTCATCACGATGGCAATCTTCGCCGGGCGCATGGCGAGAATGTGACGGAGCAATGTCGTCTTCCCGCTGCCGAGTGGGCCGGTGACAAGGGTGATGGGAGTGCGCACGAAAGGTTTTAAGCTTTAAGTTTTAAGTCTTAAGTGCTGACTTTCGGACTACGTTCACCGCTTAAAACTTAACACTTAAAACTTAAAGCTATCCCTTCACATTCCCAATTGGCGTAAATCTCGCGACTGGCTTGCTGATTCCTGCTAGCTCGGTTGCCGCGATCACTTCATCAATATCTTTGTAAGCAGGGCCGGCTTCTTCGGCGAGACCCGCCCATGAGGTGCTGCGAACGTAAATGCCGCGAGCCTCGAGGTCGCGCTGGAGTTGTTTGCCATGCCATTGTTTGCGCGCCTTGGTGCGGCTCATCGTGCGGCCGCTGCCGTGCGCCGTGCTGAAAAATGTTTCTGCGCCCGACGCCGTGCCCACGAGCAAATACGAGCCGGTCTCCATGCTGCCGCCGATGATCACGGGCTGGCCCGTCTCGTGGTAGCGCGCGGGTAGTTCGTCGCTCCCTGGCCCGAACGCGCGCGTCGAACCTTTGCGATGCACAAGCAGCTCCTTTTCTTTTCCATCAACAACGTGGCGCTCCAGCTTCGCAGTGTTGTGCGCGACGTCATAGACCATGCGCATCCCCAGATCCTCGGCGCTGCGGCCGAACACCTCGGAAAAAACTTCGCGGATCCGATGGAGAATTACCTGGCGGTTCGCAAACGACATGTTCAGCCCGCATTTCATCGCAGCAAAATAATCGCGGCCTTCCGGCGAATCGAACGGCGCGCACGCCAGCTCGCGATCCAAAATTTTGATTCCGTATTTCGATTCCATCACTTTCAAAAACTTCTGGAGATAGTCCGTGGCGACCTGGTGTCCGAAGCCGCGACTGCCGCAGTGGAACATCACCACGATTTGATTCGGAATTGTGATGCCGAACTTTGCCGCCAGCTCCTTGTCGCGCACATCCTCCGGGCGCGCGACCTGCACTTCCAGATAATGATTGCCGCTGCCGAGCGTGCCGACCTGGTTGTAGCCGCGCTCGACTGCGCGTTCGCTGATCTTCGATGCGTCGGCGCCGGAGATGCAACCGTTTTCCTCGGTGAGTTCAAGATCTTCCTTCCAGCCGTAATCGTGTTCGACGCACCAGCACGCGCCTTGCTCGACCAGATCCCGGAAATCGCCGTGTGATAATTTGAGAAATCCGTGACTGCCGACGCCCGCCGGGACGCGTTGGAACAGTAGATCGACAATTTCTTTTAAACGCGGTTGCACATCGTCCAGTGTGAGATTTGTCGTGACGAGGCGCATGCCGCAATTGATATCGAACCCGATGCCGCCAGGAGAAATCACGCCACCTGCGTGCGGGTCCATCGCCGCGACGCCGCCGATAGGGAAACCGTAACCGCTGTGGCCATCGGGCATGCAGAGCGCGTAGCGCGTGATTCCGGGCAGCGTAGCCACGTTGCCGGTCTGCTGGTAAACCGCCTCGTCCATTTCGCGCACCAGTTTCTCGGTCGCGATGATGCGCGCCGGTACGCGCATGCCGTCCTTGTAAGTCGCGGGTAATTCCCAAATCGTATCCGAAATTTTTTGCAGGCTATCAATGATCGCCATCGGACTTCCTCTTCTTACTCTTTCTCTTGCTCATGCTCCCGCTCAATAGGGATTTTAGAGAAGCCGAGCATGAGCAAGAGCAGCACTAGGGGTAAGAGAAGCGCGCGCTAGCTTTTAACAGTGTCCCTAGCGCGCTGCTCGCGTCTTTCCCAAGCGGTAAATCTAGATGAGCGACTGGCGAGTTTCGCTCCGGCTTTGAGAAAGGAATCGACCCACCAAAAGACATTCTCGTCGCGCGCGACGCGTCGCATGCGTTTCATGCGCGCGGTGCACTCGGCCTGACTCATCCGGAACGCTTTCAAGATCGTGTCCGCCATTTGCTCGACATCGTAAGGATTCACCAGCATGGCGCCTGGCTTGAGTTGCTCGGCCGCGCCGGCGAACTGGCTAAGGATGAGCACGCCGTCTCCGTTGATGCGGCAGGCGCAATATTCCTTCGCTACGAGGTTCATTCCGTCTTTGAGCGGTGTGATAAAAGCAATCTCGCACGCGCGATAGTGCGCCAGAAGATCCTCGCGATCCAGGCCGCGAAAATGATATTGCACCGGGAACCAGGTACCGGTGGAGAAACGCCCGTTGATATCGCCCACGAGCCGATCAATGCGACCTTTGAACTCGTGGTATCTTGGAATCTCCACCCGGCTCGGCACAACCACCTGGATGAGCACGACGCGCCCACGCAGTTCCGGATAGCGTTCCAGAGCGTCGCGAAATGCGCGCAGTCGTTCCGGAATTCCCTTGCTGTAATCGAGCCGGTCCGTTCCCATGATCAACTGGCAATCAGGAAACGTGCCGCGCAGTTGCTGCGATTTTTGCGCAACCACTTCGGTCTTTGCACCACTCTCAAACGAGTCGAAGTCGATCCCAATCGGGAAATGGCCGGCCCGAATTTCGCGTTTTTCAAAGCGGATCACTTGCAGCTCCCGACGAGGAACAACTTTCGCGTCCGACATCACGCGCCGCACGCACTGGAGAAAATTGCGCAGGTCGCGCCGGGTCTGAAACCCGAGGAGATCGAATTGGAGCAACGCGCGCAGGAGCCGTTGTTGTTGCGGCAGCTTGGTAAAGATGTCGTACGGCGGAAACGGAATGTGGAGAAAAAACGTCAACGCCGAAAGTTTTTGCGGCATACTCCGCTCCCGCAACGCCTGGGCGACATACATCAGGTGGTAATCATGCACCCAGATGAAATCGTCGGGTTGCGAGCAGCGCAGGATCGCATCCGCGTAGCGCTCGTTCACTTCTCTGTAAGCTTGCCAGTATCCCGGCTCGAAATTGCAGAAGTTTTGCAAATCATGAAAGAGCGGCCAGATCACCTCATTCGAATAGCCGTAGTAAAATTCGTCGCGTTCTTCCTCGCTCAAACTCACTGGCACGACCTGGTAACCGGCGTCGCGCGTGGCTTCGGCCAGTGGTTCCTTTGGAATTTCGCCCGCAATTCCCGGCCAGCCGATCCAGGTGCCGCCGCGTTCGCGCAGCACCGGCTCCACCGCAGAGACTAGTCCGCCGGCAGCCGGCGTGACAGTCCAAAGGTCTTCGCCAATCGAATCCAGCGCGAATGGCAACCGATTGGAAACGACGATCAGGCGATTCATCTTAACAACGTCAAAAGTTAAAAATGTTACACGGTTACAATGTTACAACGGAAGACCGGGCCAAGATCGCTTTACCTTTGTAACCTTTGTAACGTTGTAACTCTTTTAACTTCTTTGATTGAATCGTTGAAGCGGTAAATCGAATATGATTCCATCGGCGCTCGATCACGTCCGAGAAATTGCTGCGCACCGTGGCCGGCTCGCCGTTTTTCTCGATTACGACGGCACGCTTGCGCCGATCGTCAGCGATCCCGAGAAAGCGTTGCTCTCCGATTCGATGCGACAAACGCTGCGGGCGTTGGCCGCGCAGGCGGCAGTCGCCATTCTCAGCGGCCGCGATCTCGATGACGTTCGCCGGCGCGTGGGTATCGACGCGATTATTTACGCCGGCAGTCACGGTTTTGATATCGCCAGTCTGCATGGGTTGCACAGGCAAGTCGCCACGGAGTTTTTGCCAAAGCTCGACATGGCAGAAAGGGAGCTGCGCGAAGCGCTTGATGGAATTCCTGGTGCGCGTGTGGAGCGCAAACGTTTTTCCGTCGCCGCCCACTATCGCAATGTGAAGGAAAACGATGTCGCCAGGGTAGAGCGCGGTGTATCCAAAGTGGCTGCGCAACACCCCGAGCTGCGCAGGATCGATGGAAAAAAAATTCTAGAACTGTTGCCGGACGTTGATTGGGACAAAGGGAAAGCCGTGCTCTGGCTGTTGGAAGCGCTGGGCCTGGAGCAGGACGACGTGAGGCCGGTTTTTATTGGGGACGATCGCACCGACGAAGACGCTTTCCGTACGCTCGAGCAGCGAGGCGTGGGCATCCTCGTCGGGGAGCAGCCGCGGCCCACTGCGGCGAAGTATTCACTGAAGAACACTGCGGAGGTCGAGCATTTCCTGCGCGCGCTCATCTGAAGCCTGACGTGATGCGCTATGCAGCCGCGGTTTCGTGCGGCATATCCATTGTGCCTTTGAACTTTGGCGGTTCTTCTTCGATCCCGAAATTGTTCGAATAGAGTTTTTCAATCTTCACCATGTCGTCGGTGGTGAGTGGAGGCGCGTCGGGCGCTTTGGCGAATTCAACGAGTTGTTCTTCGTTGTAGATGTTCGGCAGCGTCGAGGCTACGCGATCGTCGGCGAGCAACCATTGCAAAGCTGCCTGTCCCAGCGTGCGTTCGGAATTTTCGAGGAAACGCAGTTGCTCGACCTTTTTGATCCCATTCAGTAGCCAGCTGCGCGGTCGATGGCTGCGATGATCGGTCGGCGGAAACTTGGTTTCAGCTGTATACTTACCTTCGAGCATTCCAGACGAATGCGTCACGCGAATAAGGAACATTGTATCTTTGCCTGCCTCAGTGGCGGCATCGTGAAAGGCGCGACCGGGATGCTGCTCCAGCATATTGTAGATGTGCTGCACACTGGTGACGTCGCGCTCGCGAATGCAATTCATGCCCTCGTACAACCAGCCAATCGCCGGTCCCAGCGCGATGCCGTAATACCCAACTTTTCCCGCGGCCGTTAGTTTCTCGAGCATCTTCCAGAGCGCGTCATCATAAACCTGTTCCATTCGAATATTGTGCAGTTGCAGAAGATCGATCCGGTCCGCCTTCAATCGCTTCAGCGCCGCATCCGTCGCGCGCATGACCGCTTCCGGCGAAAAATCCTGCGGGATCTCACGTTGCCCGCGTGCGCGCGCCTGACCGTAGTGCACAAAATCGTAGCCGACCTTGGTGGCGATGACGATTTCATCCCGCTGATTCGGGAACGCCTTCGCGATCAATTCTTCGCTCAAACCGTTTCCATACGTGTCGGCTGCATCGAATAGCGTGATGCCGAGATCGAACGCCTTGTGCATGAGCGCGATCGACTCGCCTTCAGTAAAGTTTCCCCACCAACCGGTGGAAATCGTCCACAAACCGAAGCCGACCTCGCTAACCGTAAGGTCAGTGTTTTTATAAGCGCGAAACCGCATGAATGTATTTAACCACAGAGAACACAGACGTCACGGAGAAGAATTAGTTTTCGACCTCTGCATTCTCCGTGGTCCTCTGTGCTTCGATTATGGCACGGCTCGCAAATCCCGCGCGGCTTTGTCAATCGTTGGCCACACCTTTCAGCCATTGCGAGGCAAGCCAGCCTGCGCCGCTTCAAGCCGCTAGCCCGCCGCCGCGGCTGCGGCTGGCGGGCCATCGAACTGCTTCACCCTCTTCCTCGTTCGCAGAACGGGCAATTATTGAGGACAAGGCGTAGGCGTAGGTGAAGGACAAGTAAAGGTTGGGCAATTAGCTGGCTGAGGTTCGTCAATCCTTCGCATTTGGCCTGCCGGAATAATCTGGACCGCGATAGTTACCGCGCAAACCGACCCCTCGTTACGCAGCAGGTGTACGTCCCCGCAGCCGAGGTCGGTGAAGCTGTCGCCTGTGTTGTAGATCTTGGGCGTGCAGTTGGGGGCGTCGGCTTCATATGCGGTAATCGTGCCCGCCGTGACAGTGACCAAGCTGGGACCCGGATGCGTGTGCCACCCGGTGTCAGCTCCCGGCGGAAACGTGTTTTGGACGACATATACGTCCGAATCTCCCTTCACCTTCGTCTTGAGGTTCCACCCGTATAAGTCGGACTCGTTGCACATCAAGTCGAGCGAGCCAGACGGATAGTGTTCCACCGCCAGTATTACGGTGCTAAGCCCGCACGACGGCGTTGCGCGGGCCGACGCGACGACGACCAGCGCTAGTGCGATGAGAAGTGGTAGAATTCGTATGTTTTTTAACTGAGTGAGTGGATTCATTTTTTCCTTTCTTTTGTTTCATGATTGATTTTGTGAACTGCCTTTCATTGCCATCAAACATTATCGCGGAGGACCGAAGGCGAGGTTTTCGGGGTAGTTGAGCCCGGAGGCGAAAACGGGCAGCTCGCTTCCGTCAGGGGCGAACTCTAGAATGTCGCCGTCCGGAGCCTCGTTTTCCTCAACCACAAAGAGATTGCCGGATCCGTCAAAGGTCAGACCGAGCGGGTTGGTTAGACCGGTGGCGAAAGTGCTCTCCACGCCGTTGGGAGTGAACTCGAGAATAGCGTCGTTCCCCGGATCGCCTTGGGTGGACACGAAGAGATTGCCATATGCGTCAAAGGCCAGACCGGCGGGACCTGTGCCGCCGGTGAAGGCATTTGGCCCGGCGAAGACGGTGCGCGTTCCATCAGAGGTGAATTTATAGATGGACGGTGAAATCCCCGGCGCGCCGAAGTCGGCCGCGAAGAGATTACCCTCGCTGTCGAAAGCCAGGCCATTACCCTGACCAGGAATGGAGCCGAAGATACTACCCGTTCCATCAGGTGCGAATTTGTAGATAGTGCTTGGGTAGAACAATCCCAGTTTCGCATCTTGCGCCAAAGCAAAGGTGTTGCCCCGGCTGTCAGTGACCACCGCTTCAAGGAAGCTCTGGGGGACCGTGCCGAGGACGCTCTGTTGTCCGAGCGGCGGGAATTTCAAGATCTTGCCCTGGTACTGGCCCTTGGGAGGAGCGTGGCGGGTAACTGCGGCAAAAAGGTTGCCGCTGCTGTCAAACGCCAATCCCCGCGGGCGGGCCAGACCAGAGACGATGGTGGTCTGCATCCCAAGCGGCGTGTATTCGGAGATTGAACCGTTGGAATTGGTGCACTGAAACCCGCAAAAGTCACCGTTAATCGAGACGTAGAGGTTTTGGGCGTGAGTGTTTATCGCTAACGCAAAGAACGCGCCAACGCTTACGAGTATATTTCGAAGAATTTTTGTTTTCATGATATTGGTTATGTTTTTGAATTGAGTCAGTGGATTCATTTTTTCTCTTCCTTGTCGGTCACGAGTTCCGCTGCCCGTGCAATCTCGCCGGGTTTTGTAAAGGTGACCTAACTGTTAAAGCGGAAATCCCACTGCCAAACCCACCACGCCTCTGAAAAAAAGTTTTGCGCTCCGCCGCCCTCGATGCCCGATGACTACAAATCAGTGGCATCTCTCGCGATCCGAAGTGATAATGGGAAGGGTTCATGCATGATGGCTCCTGCATCGCCACAGCAACAAGTCACGCAGCTACTCACTGAGTGGCGCAGCGGCGATCCAAGCGCATTGGAGAAGCTGATCCCGCTCGTGCAACCAGAACTCCAACGCCTGGCGCACCATTATATGAGCCGGGAGCGACCCGGCCACACGTTGCAAACGACTGCGCTGCTGGACGACGCTTACCTTCAGCTCGCGGACAAGACTCATCCGCACTGGCAGAACCGCGCCCATTTCTTTGCCGTCGCCGCGCAACTGATGCGCCGCATCATGGTCGATCATGCTCGCCAGCGGCACGCGCTGAAACGCAGCGGGGGCGCGATCAGGATAACGTTGGACGAATGCGCCGCCGTGACAGAGACGCGCTCAGCTGAGCTACTCGCGCTCGATGAGGCACTGGAAAAACTTGCGGCGGCTGATCAGCGGAAAGCCAGGGTTGTGGAGATGCGTTATTTCGGAGGTTTGACGATGGAAGAGATCGCCGACGTCCTCAAGATTCACGTCAACACCGTAACTCGGGACTGGACTGCGGCGCGCGCGTGGCTGTTCGCTGCGTTGAGTGGAGAAAACATGGATGCAGTCTGAGCGGTGGCAAAGTTGGACGGATGTGTTCAACCTTGCGGTTGAACAACCTCCTGACGAACGAGCCGCTTTTCTCGAGCGAAGTTGTGACGGCGACGAAGCTCTGCGCCGCAAAGTTGAGCTGCTTCTCAAATATCACGATACAGCAGGTGACTTCATCAAATCGCCGGCCTTTCAGGTCGCGCCTGAGCTCCTGGTGGGCGACCCAGAGGCACTGATCGGTCAACACCTCGGCTGCTATCGACTGGAGGCCGTTGCCGGCGTCGGCGGGATGGGCGTAGTCTATCTCGCCTGGGACGAACGGCTCGGACGCAAGGTCGCGTTGAAGCTGCTGCCCCAGTCGATGGTAACGAACGAGGCGGACTTACAGCGGTTAGAGCGCGAAGCACGCACCGCTTCCGCTTTGAACCATCCGAACATCGTCACGATTCACGACATCGGAGAGGTCGACTCCACTCACTACGTCGCGACCGAGTTCATTGAAGGCACCACCCTGCGTGAACGGATGACAAAAGGTCCGATTCCGCCTAACGAGGCAGTGGATATCGCGGCGCAAGTTGCCAGTGCGCTTTGTGTCGCACATCGCGCTGGCATCGTGCACCGCGACATCAAACCTGAGAACATCATGTTGCGTCCCGACGGGTATGTGAAGGTGCTGGATTTCGGAATCGCGAAGCTCACGCAGCAGGAGACGTTAGGCACAACGACAATGCTCCGCGCGCAGCCGGCAACGCAGCAGAGTATGGTCCTCGGCACCACACGCTACATGTCGCCTGAGCAAGCCATGGCCCAGCAAGTGGATGCACGGAGCGATCTTTGGAGTCTTGGCGTCGTGCTTTACGAGATGCTCGCGGGAAGCGTCCCATTCGAAGGTGAGACGGCGACGGCCGTGATCGCAGCTATATTCGAGAGCAATCCGCAGCCGCTGAAACATCGTACGCCCATTGTTCCTTCGGCGCTGCAAACCGTGGTCGACAGATCCTTACGGAAAGATCCGGCTGAACGCTATCAGACCGCTGAAGATATGCTATCTGAATTGCACGCGATCAAAGAGAAAGGCGATAGCATCGCGGGACGGCGCGCGCGATGGATCGCCGTTGCAGCCGTCGCGGCGATGCTTGTGGGCCTCGCCCTCTTTTACGCATCGCGAAGCGGGCGCACTGCTCCGACACGCGCGACGGCAATGACCGAGAAAAGCATCGCCGTGCTCCCGTTTGAAAATCTCAACAAAGACGAAGAGGACGCATTTTTTGCCGGCGGCGTGCAAGACGAAATCCTTACTGATCTCGCCAAAGTTGCCGACCTGAAAGTCATCAGCCGGACGAGCGTGATGAAATACAAAAGCGACTTGGAACGCAATCTCCGCGAGATTGCAAATACTTTGGGTGTTTCGCATGTGGTCGAAGGTAGTGTGCAACGCGCGGGCGAGCGAGTTCGGGTAAATGTTCAGTTAATCGACGCGCGCAATGATGCGCATCTTTGGGCTGAACATTACGATCGTGATGTTGCGGACGTATTTGCGATTCAGAGTGAAATCGCGCAACAAATCGCGAACCAACTTCGCGCCAAGCTTTCGGTGGCAGAAAAAGCCGCGATCGCGGAACGGCCCACCACCGATCTAGTGGCCTACGCCTTCTATACCAAAGCTAAGGACCTCGCCTGGGACCTCGCCTGGAACGATTGGGAGGGCGCGGAAAAAAGCCTGAACCGGAAAGTGGAACTCCTCGAAAAGGCTACGCAGCGCGATCCGATTTTTGCACTGGCCTATTGCGCCCTCGCGAAAACGCAGTGCGACCTCTTTCTAGCGACCGGGGCGGAATTTTCAGATGTCTCTCGGACGCGCCTCGAGTTGGCAAAGAAAGCAGCGGACGCGGCGTTGCAAATACGTCCGGACTTGGGCGAGGCTCATCTAGAACTGGCTCGCTACTACTTCTGCGCTGGTGATTTCGACCGGGCACGTGACGAGTTGACGATCGTTCGCCGTACATTGCCGAATAATTCCGAAGCGCTTTACATCGCGGCCCGAATCGATCGCCGCCAAAACCGCTGGGATGATTCGCTCGCCAATTACCAAAAGGCAAGCGAGCTGGACCCGCGCAACACTGAGGCCGCATTCTGGTACAGGGATACGTATTTTGAGATGCGCCGCTACAACGAGTTGGAACAACTCATCACGAAGGATGCTGCTCGCGGACCGCTACAGAGCCCTTGGACTCAGCTTTGGCTAGCTATGATTAAACTGGCGAAGGGCGATCCAGTCGCGGCTCGGGTTCTTCTGGCACAAGTGCCGCTCGACTTTGGTCCGACTGAATGGATATGGGAAACTCGATTCACCGCAGCTCTATACTTGCGCGATTACGATGCGGCGAGCCGGGTGATTGCCGCCACTCCGGTGAAGTTTGCGGATTTCACTTTTCTCGGCGGGCAACCGCCGGAAAGCTGGGCTGACGGGCAGGTTGCACGTGCGCGCGGCGATACGCAGAAAGCGCTGGCGGCGTTTTCAACCGCGCGGAAAAGGCTGGACGCGAAGTGGGAGACCCAGGTCAAGGATGATCGATACTTCGCGCAAATCGCAGCAATTGATGCTGGGCTTGGTCGAAAGGAAGAGGCGATCCGCGAGGCACGGCGCGCGGTCGAGCTTAGGCCAATTGCCAAAGACTCGTTGCAGGGTCCGGAGATTGCCACCTCGCTCGCGTTCGTTTACGCGTGGACGGGCGAGAGAGCGCGCGCGCTCGAGGAACTCGAAATTGTCGCGAAGATCCCGGCTGGCCCCACATACGGCGATCTCCTCTTGAATCCGCGCTGGGATGATCTGCGCGGCGATAAGCGCTTCGACAAAATCGTTGCTGCAGCAAAGGCTGCCAGCAGATAGTTCCTCGCGGCGCTGAATTCCCAACCGCCACATCTGGCTTCAATTCGGGTTGACCCATTCGACTTGCGCTCAGGGCAGGCTGTTGGACGTTGGACATTTCTGAGTTGCATGAGTTTCAATAAGGAGAGCGCACTCTTAATTGTCGCGCACGGCTCAACCGTGAATCCGGATTCGAGCGCGCCGACGCTGGCGCATGCGGCGAAGATTCGGCGCCGGAAAATTTTTGCAGAGGTCGGCTGCGCTTTTTGGAAGGAAGAACCGAGCCTGCGGGATGCGATCTTTTTGTTCGACCCGAAATCGATTTGCGAAGTGTGCGTCGTGCCGAATTTCATCAGTGAAGGTTATTTCACGCAGACGGTCGTTCCGCGCGAGCTTGACCTGAATGGCCGCATTACGAAACGCCCGAATGGACAAATCTGGAAGTATTGCGAACCGGTCGGCAGTGATCCGAGGATGACGGATTTGCTTTTGCAGCGCGCGAGAGAGATTGCCCCAGGCGTGCCGGAGGCAGAGACGAGTCTTCTAATCGTGGCGCACGGGACTGATCTGAATGAAAACAGCGCAGTCGCAGCCAAACGCGAGGCGGAAAAGATCCGTGCACTCGGGAAATACGCGGAAGTGCTGAACGTCTATATGGAAGAGCCGCCGCTGGTATCGGATTGGCGGAAATTAACGATGAGTCGGAACGTAGTCGTGGTTCCGTTTTTTATTTCGGATGGATTACACAGCTATGAAGACATTCCGAGGTTGCTTGGAATCACTGTAGCCGCGGGCGTTGACCGCGGCCGGCCGGGGTCACCGCCCCCGGCTACAGCGCTTGGCGAAATTTTCCGGCGTAACCCTTACAAGATCGGCGATCGTTTGCTGTTCTACGCGCCGTCCATCGGCACCGACCCCGGTTTTGCCGATATCATTATCGAGCAGGCGCTGGCGGCAAAAAGTTGAAATCGTGCTCGCGCTTGGTTTCTTTTGCGCGAGATTGCTTTCCCGCGGATGAAGGAGACAACGTGCAAAAAACTGCAGGAGATCGGGGGATTTGCGCTGGCGGGCGGGTGCACTCGAAAACGGATGAAACAACTGGTGGAGATGATTCGCGCGGCGCGCGATTATCGCTGGGTCGCCATTTACAAGATCATCAAGGATGAATTTGTGATCCTCGCCGGGACCGGGAACGAGCCGCCGACGTATCCGCGTTTCCCGATTACCCAGGGACTGTGCGGCGCTGCGCTGGACTCGGGCAAACCAATCATCGTGGGCGACGTGCACAAGGATCTGCGCCATTTGCCCGCATTTCACACCACGCGTTCGGAGATCATTGTGCCAATGCGCAACGAGCACCGGCACATTCTTGGTATGCTCGATGCCGAGAGCGACAAGTTGAATGCGTTCGGCGATGAAGATCGGCAATTTTTGGAGCGCGCAGGTGGTTTGATTGCCCATTGTTTGCATTAGCCGGCGCGCCCGGCGGTCGCGCCCTACCAATGCCAGATTCCATCGAGCGATGTCTCGAATCTGCGGCTCCTCCATTTTGTTTCGGTCAAATTCTGATTCGAAAAACAAATGCCGGGCACTTTATCTTGATCCACCGCGATGATGAACCTCAAAAGAATTTGGAAATATTTCAAAACCCCGACGACGCGATCGAAATCGCCAAATACGATGACGCTGGGAACTATCGTCCGCTCAAGACCGCGCCGAACCTGCGGCACGGCTGGCGACTGGAGCTTGCGGACCTCGAGGAATTGAGACGCGCGCTCGATTATTTTTATCCAGGCAGACTCGCGGTGTTCGCTGCCTGGAAAGGCGGCGAGCTCAAAACCACGCCCTTGCGCGGAACGCTGGATCGCCAGTCGGGAATGTATCGTGTCGCGGCGAAAATTTCTGACGCGCAGATCAATGATCTTGTCGCGAATTTTTGCCGATCTAATGGTGGATGTCTGCGGACCATCCTCTGGAAACGCGATCGAGGCGGCGGAATCGCATCCACGAAATTGCCGAAGGAAAAATTCGATCCTGGCATAGATCAGATCCAAGCGCTGGAAAGGCCGGAGTCCCCGCCTCCGGCTACAACACCCGTCGCGGCAACTATCCCGCTGCTTTGCCAGGAAGCATGCAACCTGTTGATCGCCGAGTGCCGGAAAGTGGTGAAAGGCAAATGATCATTCGCGCGCGCACCGTAGTGACGATGGACGGACCGCCCATCGAGAACGGCGCGGTCGCTTTTTCCGGAGATCGAATTGTTGACGTCGGAAAGTTTGACGAGATCAAAGCACGTAACGCCGGTGAAGTTGTCGATCTGGGCGAGCAAGCGCTGTTGCCTGGGCTGGTCAACGCGCATTGCCACCTCGATTACACCTGCCTCCGCGCTAAAATCCCGCCGCAAAAATCTTTTGCGGATTGGATTCGGGCGATCAACACGGAGAAGGCAAAGCTTTCGGCCAAAGATTATGTCGCCTCGATCAACGAAGGTTTTGTCGAGGTAAAAAGATTCGGCACAACCACGATCGCGAATCTCACAGGATTTCCAGAATTCGTTCAGCAGATCCGCGCGCCAATTGGCACGTGGTGGTTTGCGGAGCTGATCGACGTGCGCGCGCCGGAACGCGCAAGCGAGCTTGTCGATTTCGCAATTGCATCGCTGAAGTCAGCGCAGAACTGGGGTCTGGCCCCGCACGCGTTGTTCACTGCGTCGAAAGATTTATTTCGCCGCTGCGATAAAATCGCGCGACGCGAGAACGTTTTGTTGACCACGCATTTGGCCGAATCGCGCGAGGAGATGGAGATGTTTCGCGATGCCTCGGGGCCGCTCTATGAATTTATGAACAGCATCGGCCGACCGATGGATGACTGCGGGCGTGGGACACCGCTGGAGCTGTTCCTCGGCGTGCCCGGCGGTCGCGCCCTACCTGAATGGATCGTTGTGCACCTAAACGAATTGGCAGACTGCGACTTTGAGCTGCTTGAAAGATCAAAAACAAAGTTTCATGTCGTGCATTCGCCGCGCAGCCACGATTACTTTGGCCATAGCCGATTTTCATTTGAACGACTGCGCGGATTGGGATTCAACGTTTGCCTGGGCACTGACAGTCTCGCGAGCAATCAGAGCTTGAGCCTCTTTGCCGATATGCGCGCGTTTCAAAAAGAATTTCCGAGCGTTTCTCCGGAGGAAATTTTCCAAATGGCGACAGTAAATCCGGCGCGCGCATTGCGGCAGGAAAACGCGCTAGGCCGGATTCACCCCGGATTTCGAGCCGATCTCATAGCTGTTCCCTCCAGTCAAGGAGGCGACCCATTCGGCGAGGTCGTGGCGTTCGACGGTGAAATTGATTGGATAACGGTGGGCGGAAAGCTGTAGCGCGTACGAATGCAGCTAACCATCGAGATGCTTGCCTGAGTGCCACCGCACCGGTAAGCTCGGCGTATGGCCGCACAGCGGATGCAGCAGACCCAGAATCTTGCGTTGCAGCAAGTTCTCTCGCCGCAGTTGCAACAAAGCCTGCTCATTCTCCAGACGCCCTTGCTCGAACTGCGCAACCTGGTTCAACAGGAAATGGAAACGAATCCCGTGCTCGAGGAAGTGCCGGATGAGCGCGGCACCGATGAACGCAGCGAAGGTGAAGCTTCTGCGGACGACAATTTCAAGGATGAATTCGAAAAGCTGGCGAGCCTTGATGAGGAATGGCGTGATTACATGGCTCAGTCGGCCAGCTCCAGTTCCGACGGCCGTCGCCCTTCCAGAGAAGCGGAAGAGAAGCGCCAGTTCTTTTTCGATTCCATTCCGGTCCAGGAAACGCTTCAGCAAAATTTGATCGGGCAACTGAATCAGACGGTGCTCAGCGCCGGCGATCGAAAAGCTGCCGAGTTAATCATCGGCAACATCGACGACAACGGATTTCTCCAAAGTACGCCGGAGGAAATGGCGCTGAATTCAGGAATTCCCAGGGAAGATTTCGAGAAGATGCTGGCATTGATCCAGACCTTTTATCCCGCGGGGGTCGCCGCGCGCGATTTACGCGAGTGTCTGCTGATTCAACTGCGCCGCGGGGGGAAAGAGCACAGCCTCGAATACAAAATCGTCAGCGAGCACATGGAAGATTTGGGCCGGCACCGCTTTCCCGCAATCGCGCGACGAATGGACACCAGCGTAGAGGAGGTGCAAAAGGCTGCAGAGAAGATCGCGCATCTCACTCCGCGCCCCGGCCAGATTTTCGCCGCTGCTCCGCAAAACTACGTGCTGCCAGACGTCACGGTTGAAAAGGTCGATGGCGAATATCAGATCATCCTGAACAACGAGCAGATTCCGCATCTGCGGATCAGCAATCTATATAAGGACATCATCTCCTCGGGCGACACTCAGAGCAGCGACGTGAAAAATTACATCCGCGACAAAATCCGCAGCGGGAAATTCCTGATCCGCTCGATCCATCAACGGCAGCAAACCATTTCCAACATCGCGCAGCAGATCATTTCGCGGCAGCGCGATTTCCTTGAGCACGGCCGGTCGCACTTGAAGCCGATGACCATGGCAGAGGTGGCCGATGCCGTGGGCGTGCACGAGACCACGGTGAGCCGCGCCGTGTCCGGCAAATACATGGCCACGCCCCAGGGCGTTTTCGAGATGAAATACTTTTTCACCGGCGGCTACCGAACTGCGACCGGCGAATCGCTCAGTAATACCAGCGTGAAGCAGGCCATTCTCGATCTGGTGAAGCACGAGAACGGCAGCGCCCCGTTGAGCGATCACGAGATCGTCGAGATCCTGAGCGAACGCGGCATCCCGATCGCCCGGCGCACCGTGGCCAAGTACCGCACTGAGCTAAACATTCTCCCAAGTCATATGCGGCGAAAGTATTGACCCGACACATCAGTGATTCGCTAAAATCGTTACATCGTTACAAACGTCACATCGATGTGGTGCCGGCTGTTCTCAGCCTAACTTTTCCCTTTTAACTTTGTAACCTTTGTAACTTTTGTAACACTCATGACGAAGTTATGAATCTGTCCCTTCGCGCTGCCGTGATCGCCGAATGGCGCGGTTTCCCCGAAAAGAAAATGCGAGCAGACCGGTGGCAGGCGCCGGCCGAGTTACTCCCGAAATTGATGCAGCGGCTCGGGTTGCGGGAGCGCTTGCATGAGACGGAAGTAATTGATGCGTGGTCAAAAATCGTCGGGGAATTCATCGCGACGCACTCCGCGCCTGTGGCATTGCGCGAAGGCGTTCTCTACGTGCGCGTGCTCCAACCGGCATTGCATTACGAGCTGGAGCAAATTTCCAAGACCGAGATCTTGCGAAAACTGAAACAACGCTTCGGCGGCAAGACCATCCGCGACGTTCGCTTCCGCGTCGGCTAACTGGCGATCCACGATCTGGGCCTGAGCGAAAGGCAGTTCGTAGATTTCCTTTGCCCTCGATTCTGCTATCAGAGGACAAAGTTCCAGAAGTCTTCGGAGCATACAAAAAGCCGTCACACAGTTAAGCGTGACGGCATTTTGTGAAATACGGTTGTTATGGCGCGGGCGGCGGCAGTGTTATCGCCGGCTTGACCGCGAGAAACAAGAAACTTTCATTGGAACCATCGGTTCCGTTTGGGCCAAGAATGCTCTTCACTCCAAGCGGAGTAATTTTGTAGATTACACCGGCGCTCGAATCCGCCACATACAGATTGCTCCCGTTATCGAAGGCAAGACCCACCGGGCCGGCGAAGCCGGAGGCGAACGTGCCTCGCGCTCCACTCGGTTTATACTCATAGATTTTGCCGCTGTCGTAATCCGACACATACAGTTTGCCTGCAATATCAAAGGCGAGGCCAATGGGGCGATCCAACCCTGAGGCGAAAATGCTTCGCACTCCCTTTGGTTTATATTCATAGATGATACTGCCTGCGATGCTGGTGCCGTAATCTGCCACATACAGGTTGCCCGTGCTGTCGAAGGCCAGACCCTGAGGGTGACGCAATCCGGAAGCGAAAGTGCTTCGCGCTCCGTTCGCTTTTATCATATAGATGGTACCGCTGTCGGAATCCGACACAAACAGGGTGCCTGCGCCGTCAAAAGCCATGCCAACTGGGCTCTCCAATCCGGCGGCGAAAATGCTTCGCGCTCCGTCCGGAGTATATTTATAGATGACACTGCCCGCGATGCTGGTGCCGTAATCTGCCACGTACAGGTTGCCTGCGCCATCAAAGGCCAGACCCTGCGGTTGACGCAATCCGGAGGCAAAGGTGCTTTCCAATCCATCCCAGGTAAATGAGGAGATCTTGCCGCCGCTGGCATCCATCCCCGACACATACAGGTTCTGCGCCAGCGCGCTGGAGCAAGTCACAATAACCGCTCCCAAACACACTGCCCTGCTGATCCAGTGACCCGTGAGGCCAGGGAGAGATTTAGATTTTGTTTCTGCTGATTTGTTTTTCATAATTCCTTCTTTCTGTTTAGTTGTTTGGTGTTGAACCGATCATTTCTTTCCCTTCTACAAAGGGATTCCGGAGCGCGTGCTGCACGGAATTTTGATTTTTCTTGCGACCGATGTTCGTGGAAGCGCGAAAGCTCGCCAACGTGGCTCTTGCAAAGGGTCATCTGTTCAACGAGGTCTTCGACTCAAACCAGACCCAAAAACGCTGTAGTGTCCGCTCTCCTCAGCGGAGAAGCCGCGGACTATGGGTAGCGCACGCGTCTCGCGTGTTGGTTTTCGGCGTCGCGCCGAAACAATCCTTCTCAATAGCCACTGCAGGAGCGGAAACGGGGAGCACTAGAAAGGTGCGTGATCGCGAAGACGCGATCACCAACACGCGAGACGCGTGCGCTACCTTTCTTTCGGCAACACGCCCCCTCAGCGGATTCCCGCCGCTGCGCGAACTCCCGGTTGCGCTGAGGACTCCGGGGGATCGCGAGCAGGCAGCGCACGCTACAGTCAAAGTCGGACACATTTGTCCAAGTTTTGCTTGCGCGAAATCGGCTAACGTTGACTGGCGACATATCGAGCGCAATAAACACGAAGGGATTTGGCGCGGGCGTCACGCGCCAAATCCCAGTAATCGATCAGAACTCGAATCTCGTAGCGGAACCTTTTTAGCCGTCCAAGCTGCGTCCCGCCTATTGGCCTGCACCGCCCATGTACACCGTCGTCGCACCGGTATTATTATCGAAGACCTCCAGACTGCGGCTAAGGTTCTCGCTCGGGATGCCGGGCATAACGATCTCGACCTGCGCCCGCACCTCGGCTCGGATCTGCACGGGAGAATCAGGCAGCGGGTCCAAGTGCCGCCTGTAATCGATCGAAACGGTCTTGCCCAATGGCAAGGTAACCGTGGACTGAGCGAGTGTGAGGCCGTTTGCGTCGAAAAAGCGCCAGGTAATGAGCATGCCATTTGGCACGCCAACGTTGACGAGGTTCAGCCGGGCAGTCTGCTCCATGGTTAAGCCACAGGAGCGAAGCCGATCGTGACACCAGGAAGGATGTCGGCTTGCGCCCGGACTGCACCAAGAGTCAGTAGCATTGCCAATAGCAGCGTGAGCTTGGCTAGCGGGTTTTGATTTTTCATATTGCTTGGTTTCCTTTCATCGTTTGGCTTTCCCTTTACAAAGGGGTTCCGGCGCGAGCGCTGCACGTAATCTGATTTTTCTTGCGACCGGTGTTCGTGCACTCGCGGAAGCTCGCCACGTCCCTCCGCCGTTTCCCATGTAAAATAGGGATCTATTCAGCGCGGCCCGCGACCTCAAAACAGACGAACAAACCAACGCGGTAGCGGCCGCTGTCTTCAGCGGATTCCCTGGCTGCACTAGCTTCCGGTGGAGCGACTGCTTCGGCTGCCCAGTTCCCGTGGCAAGCGGAGTCGCTCGCCCGACTTTCTTTGATTACTACTCAGCCTCACCGCAGGGGCTCTTTTATTAAGAGCCGCGATCAGACGGAACTGCGCTTCTCTTGATAAGCGGAAGCTTTTGGAAGCATCGCCTATCCATTGCTCCAGCAATGCCGGAGTCAATCCCAAGCGATTCGGGATCGAGAGACAACGCGCGTTCAACGTCTCAAGAAGTCGTGGTATTCGTGGGCCCCAGGTTTTCCTGAGAGTATCAAGCGCTTTCACCACCGCTTGATGAACTCGCGCTCGCGTAAACCCATATCGGTAGCCAATCTCTGCAAAAGTCATCCCGCCAATTCTGGCGATAAGAAACCGCCTGTCACGAGGCGCAAGTTTTGCTATTGCTTGCTCTAGTAAAGTCAGTAATTCCGGCACTGCTTTGGATTCCTCGATGCGCACCACATTAAATTCGCCGGAAATTGCGCGCTCGGTGAGTTGCTGAATCTCGACAAGAGTGCGCCAGCCACAACCCCTGTATCGGAGAAATCCAAAATGAGTGCGCTCGTTGAGATCACCGAGCGATCTGAGTCCATTTGCGCGGACCACATTTGCCAAGCGCTTTGTAATTGGTAATTCGTCGAACCGCAGCCCACAAATCGAGTCGGGAATGGCGAAGGACGCTGGTTCTTGTCGCGTCTCCACCTCAAGACTTACCGCAGTCCTGTGATTGCAGGACGAAGGCCGCTTGACGAAGGCGGAGCTGTCCGCCGGAGCCCGGGCAAAGGCGGATGCAAGCGAATCCAACTCCTGCAAGGTTTTTAATCCGCAATTCCTTTCCCAGGCAAAATCACCCACGCGCCGCGCGTGAAGATCGCCAAGCAAGCGGACGCTTGAATTGCGCCATGTCTGGGCTAGTCGTGTACTGATCTTGCAGCTTGCGAACAATACTTGTAAAGGCGTGTCCCGAAGATGGACCGGAATCCTAATCGTCCTGGGAAAACAGCGGGCAAGAAAGGTGGTAGCATCAGATGTCTCACGGCGTTTGAGCCACTGACAGCGACTACGGACGACTGGCCGACCCCGCAGTCTGTAGTTAGTTTGCGGAAGATTTCGGGAGACGGCAACAAAAGACATAAAGCTGTAATTGAATTATGAAACTTTCGCCTGCTCGCGAACGCGCCCTGCTCGCGAGAACTTTCGGAGTCCGGAGTTTCATCTGTTAGGTTTCTTGCTGTCGAAGTTGTGGCGTTCCGTGTGTGCTCGCCATACTGCTATCGCCGAGGCTGCAGTGCGTCCAAGCCACGGAAGGAGAAGCAAAAATGTTATAATTATGGTTACTGTGTCTTGATTTTGCATAGGTTTCGATTCCCTTCTTTGATTCGGGCTGTCGCGATTCTTGTCGTTGGTTTTTCCCTTTACAAAGGGATTCCGGAACCCGTGCTGCATGGAATCGTCACCTTTTTTCGCGCTTGCCCTTTTTCTGTGTTCTTGATACAAGACCGCTGACGTGAATACTCTGGCAGACGCCAGAAATGGCCGGAGCGATTTCTTTCCCGCCACGCACTGGAGCGCGGTGATCGCGGCGGGCGAAAGCCAGATCGATCCAAAAATCGCGCAAGCCGCGCTCGCGGAGCTTTGCCAAACTTATTGGACGCCGCTTTACAGTTTCGTGCGCAGCCGCGGGTACAGCGTGGAAGATGCGCAGGATCTTACGCAAAGTTTTTTCGCGTACCTGATCGAGCGCAAAATCTACGCCCGGGCAGATCGGCAGAAAGGCAGGTTCCGTTCGTTTCTGCTCGCCTCCCTGAAACATTTCCTCGCGGACGCTCTCGATCGTGAACGGACGCTCAAGCGCGGCGGCGCGCAAACTTTTCTGCCCTTGGACGAAGAGCAGGCCAAGGAAGCGGAGTCGGTTTTTCAAACTCACAGTGCCACGAGCAGTGAAGATCGGATCTTCGAACGCAGTTGGGCAGAAGCATTGGTCGCCGCTGGAATGGAACGGCTTTTGGCGGAATACAAAAGTGAATCCAGGGGAAAGCTCTTTAAGGAATTGCGGATTTTTCTCGGTGGTGGCGCCGACCCGCCACCGACTTACGCCGAACTCGCGGACCGGCTGGGGATGACGGAATCGACCCTTCGCAGCCATGTCACACGTCTCCGGGCGCGTTACCGCCAGGCGTTGCGCGCTGAAGTGCGCAAGACGGTGAACACCGAAACGCAAGTGGACGAAGAGCTGCACGAGTTGCTTCGGGTGCTAACGGAAGGCTAAACAAAGGGCGCGCCATGGCAGCATCACCGACATCGGGAGTTGCGATCTGCTCGGTATGTGGTGAGCCTTTGAACGCGAAAGGCGATTGCGTGGCTTGTCTGCTCCGCGGTGGCCTCGACGAAGCAGTCGCGGAAGCAAAGCCTCTTGCCTCGCTGGCCTTTGGCGATTTCGAGGTCGAACAGCGCGCGGACGGGTTTTACTGGGAGCTCGGGCACGGCGCGATGGGAGTGACTTATCTTGCCATGGACAAGGTATTGCGCCGCAGGGTGGCGCTGAAAGTGATCGACATCCCGGAGGTCCCGACTGGTCGCGACTCGCAAGCGGTGCGGGATCGCTTTTTGCGTGAAGCCCGCGCAGCGGCCGGCTTGCGCCATCCGAATGTGGCTGCCGTGTTCCAGTTTGGCGCTTCGCTGGATGCCACGCACTGCTATTACGCGATGGAATTGGTGGAGGGCACAACTTTGGCAGCGTGCGTAGAGAGGGATGGGCCGCTCACAGTGAAGGAAGCTCTGGAAATGGCGATCCAAATCGCGCGGGCATTGATGGCAGCGGAAGCCCACGGTTTGATCCATCGCGACCTGAAGCCCGCCAATATCATGCTGACGTCGAGCAGCACTGCGACGACGGGGGTGGAAGTGAAAATCATCGACTTCGGCCTAGCCAAGGCGATCGCCGATGCCGGAGGAGATATGGACCTGACCTATGGCGGCTTTGTCGGCGCGACGCTGTGGTTCGCTCTGACCGGGGTCGTGCCACGCTCTGGCAACACGATCGGAGAAATTCGCGATCTTCACAGGCGCGGGGATTTGCCGGTTGAACAACTGGCAGCGAGGAAAGTTCCTGCGCCGGTAATCAAACTGTTGCGCTCTATGCTTGCAGTCGATCCCAGCAAGCGGCCCGCGTCGGCTCGGGAACTGATGGAAGCGCTCGAATCCTGCCGGCAAAAATTGCCTCACGGGATTAGCTCTTTCTACAAAGTGGCCGCGCTAATCCTCATCGCGGCGATCATTGGGGGAGGGTTCTTCGTGCTCCGAGTGGATCGTGAACGAGTGGCGAGTTCTGCAAAGAACATCGCGCCACCAGCGTCCACGCTCGCCGTTTCCGCCAAATCAATCGCGGTGCTGCCGTTCGAAAGCCGGAGCGAAGACAAGGCGAACGCCTACTTTGCTGACGGCATCCAGGATGAGATTCTGACGCGCTTATCCAAGATCGCCGATTTGAAGGTGATCTCACGCACTTCAACGCAACCTTACAAAAGCGCGCCAAAAAATCTGCCTGAGATCGCCAGGCAGCTTGGCGTCGCCCACATCCTGGAAGGAAGCGTGCAGAAAAGTGGCGACGCCGTGCGCGTCAATATCCGGTTGATCAAGGCGACCAATGATTCCGAACTTTGGGCTGATACCTTTGATCGCAAACTGACGGACATCTTTGCAGTCGAGACTGAGGTGGCCAAAGCCATCGCCGATCAATTGCTAGCGAAACTCACCGGTCTGGAAGAGGAGGTCATCGCTGCGAAGCCGACCGACAATCCTGGGGCTTACGATGCCTACTTGCGGGGGCTGGCTTATATATCGAAAACCGCAAACACCGCCAACTCTCTCGCTGCCCAGAAATATTTCGGGGAGGCGCTGAGGTTGGACCCGAAGTTCGCAGTTAGTTGGGCGCTGCTATCAATCACGGATGCGCACGCCTACCTCGTACAGTATTTTCAACCAACGGTCGCCCTCCGTGAAGAGGCGCGACAGGCAGCTGAAACCGCGCTCACTCTTCAGCCGAACCTTGGCGAAGCCGTATTGGCCAAGGGATACTACCACTACTCTTGCCTAAAGGATTACGACACCGCAGTGCGTTACTTTGAGCAGGCACGTCAGCTCCTCCCAAACAGCAGCCAGATTCCTGAATCGCTGGCTTATATCGCGCGGAGGCGAGGCCAGTGGGACCGGAGCGAGTCGTACTTCAACGACGCCGAGCGGCTCGACCCGCGTAACGTTCGTCTCCTTACCCAGCACGCCTTTCTCTATAAAGACCTTCGTCGTTTCCCCGAAGCGCTACGGAAGCTTGACCAGGTTCTTAATATCATGCCGGACGACCTCGATTCCCTCGCGGGAAAGGCAGCTATCGCACAAGCCGAGGGCGACTTGGGGCGGGCCTCGGCCCTTCTCACTCCGCTCCACCCGGCCGCTAACCACCGCAAAGCCTTGGAAGCAGAAGTTTACCAAGCGATCTTGGAGCGCCGCGCTGCACCAGCTATTTCGCGGCTAAAGGAAATACTGGCCAAGCCTGATCCAGCGTTAGGTTACATTAATGGCCGACTGCGTTTTTGGTTAGGCTGGGCGCAAGAAGTCGCCGGCAACCATGCCGCCGCCCAAGAAACTTGGCGACAGGCGCGCAGCGAACTGGAACCGTTCCTCAAAGAACAACCGGAAAATTTTCAGCTAATTGAAGATCTCGCGCTGACCTATATGGGCCTTGGTGACAAAGCCGCCGCATTGGCTCTGGCCGAGCAGGCCATGGCCGTGAATCCGATCGAGAAGGACGCCGTAGACGGTCCCGATTCGATTGAGATCCTCGCCCGGGTATCGGCGTGCATGGGAGAACCTGATCGCGCCATCGCCGCCTTACAGAAGCTACTTTCGATCCCGTCCAGTGGCCCATTGGCTGGGGGGCCTGGTGGCACGCCGCTTACCCCTGCGCTGCTCCGTCTCGATCCTATGTTCGATTCGCTTCGGAACGATCCACGCTTCCAAAAGCTCTGCGAGGAAAAGAAACCCTGAGCTGAAGTTATGGCGACACCATCGACATCGGGCATTGCGATCTGCTCGGTATGTGGTAAGCCGTTGAACGCGAACGGCGACTGCCTAGCGTGTCTGCTCCGCGGCGGGCTCGATGAATCAGCGGTGAAGACCAAGCCGCTTGCCTCGCTGGCCTTCGGCGATTTTGAGGTTGAGCAACGCGCGGACGGCTTTTATTGGGAACTCGGTCACGGCGGCATGGGAGTGACCTATCTGGCCATGGACAAGGTGTTGCGTCGGCGGGTGGCACTGAAAGTGATCGACATACCGCAGACGGCGCGCGATTCACAGGCGGTGCGCGAGCGTTTTTTACGTGAAGCGCGCGCCGCCGCTGGCTTGCGGCACCCGAATGTGGCAGCCGTGTTCCAGTTCGGCGCTTCGTCGGACGCCAGTCATTGCTACTACGCGATGGAACTGGTGGAGGGCGAAACTCTGGCGGCGCGCGTTGAGAGAGATGGACCGCTCACAGTGGAACAGGCGCTGGAAATGGCGATCCAAATCACCCGGGCATTAATGGCAGCGGCAGCACACGGTTTGATCCATCGCGATCTGAAGCCCGCCAATATCATGCTGACGTCAAGCAACGTTGTAACGGCGGATGTGGAAGTGAAAGTCATCGATTTTGGCCTAGCCAAAGCGATCGCGGACGTTGGAGGAGATGTGGACCTGACACACGGCGGCTTCGTCGGCACGCCGACTTTCGCCAGTCCCGAGCAATTTGAGCGCGGCCCGATCGATGCGCGCGCGGACATCTATTCACTGGGCGCGACGCTATGGTTCGCTCTGACCGGAGCCGTGCCACGCTCTGGCAGCACCATCGAAGAAATTCGGGGTAGTCACAGGCGCGGCGATCTGCCGGTTCAGGAACTGGTGGCCAGGAAAGTTCCCGCGCCACTAATCAAACTGTTGCGCTCCATGGTTGCAGTCGATCCGAGCAAGCGGCCCGCGTCGGCTCAGGAACTGATGGAAACACTCGAATCCTGCCGGCAAAAATTGCCTCACGGGATTAACTCTTTCTACAAACTGGCTGCGCCGATTCTTGTCGCCGCGATTGCTGGGGGAGCGTACTTCGTGCTCCGAGTGAATCCTAAACGAGTGGCGAGCTTGGCAAAGAACATTGCGCCATCAGCATCGGCGCTCGCGGTTCCGGAAAAATCGATCGCGGTGCTTCCGTTTGAAAACGAGAGTGAAGACAAAGCAAACGCTTACTTTGCAGAAGGCATCCGGGACGAGATTCTGACGCGACTGGCCAAGATCGGGGAGTTAAAGGTAATCTCGCGCGCCTCGACGCAGCAGTATCAGAGCAGACCGGGCAATCTACGCGAGATCGGGAAGCAGCTTGGCGTGGCTAACATCCTCGAGGGCAGAGTGCAAAAAGCAGCTGATCGGGTGCGGGTGAGCGTGAACCTCATCCAGGCGGACAAAGATTCGCAATTGTGGGCCGATACTTACGATCGGAAACTAACCGACATCTTTGGCGTAGAGAGCGAAATCGCCAAAGCAATTGCGGAACAGTTGCAAGCGAAATTGACCGCTCCCGAGCGGCAGGCACTGGCGGCTAAACCCACAGACAACGCCGAGGCTTACGATGCCTACCTACGTGGGCTGGCTTATACGTTAAAAAGTGACAATACAGCCGCCAATGCCCTCGGCGCCCAGAAATACCTCAGACAGGCGGTGCAGTTAGACCCGAAGTTCGCACTTGCGTGGGCGCTGCTGTCACACGCTGATGGGCTCGGCTATCTAACAGAGACTCTTCAACCGACGGTCGTCCTGCGTGAAGAGGCACGGCAAGCAGCCGAAACCGCGCTCACCCTACAGCCCAACCTTGGTGAGGCTGTGTGGGCCAAGGGGTATTATTACTATTCTTGCCTGAAAGATTACGACACCGCAGAGCGTTACGTCGAGCAAGCGCGCCAGCTCCTGCCAAATAACAGCAGGATTCCTGAGTCGCTCGCCTATGTCGCGCGGAGACGAGGTCAGTGGGATCAGAGCGAGTCGTACTTTAACGAAGCTGAGCGGCTCGATCCCCGCAACGCTTACCTGCTCACCCAGCACGCAATTTCCTATGTCGCTCTTCGTCGTTTTCCTGAAGCACTGCGAAAGCTTGATCAGGTTCTCGATGTCGCACCGGATGACGTCGATACTCTGGCGAGTAAGGCGGCTATTGCACTAGCCGAGGGCGACCTGCCGCGGGCTTCCGCACTCCTCGACCCTCTTCGCCCGGACGCATACGACACACAGGCGTTGGAAACACAAATTTACGAGGCGATCCTGGAGCGCAGCCCGGGGCAAATGATCTCTCGACTAAAGGAAATACTGGCCAAGCCAGATCCAGCATTGGGTTACATCAATGGCCGCCTGCGCTTTTGGTTAGGTTGGGCGCAAAAAGTTGCCGGCGATCATGCCGCCGCCAAGAGAAGCTGGCGACAAGCGCGCAACGAACTGGAATCTTTCCTCAACGAACAGCCGGAAAATTATAGTCTCATGGGAATTCTCGCGCTAACCAATGCGGGCCTCGGTGATAAGGCTGCCGCGTTGGCTATGTCGGAACGGGCTATGGCGGCGCTGCCGATCGAGAAAGACGCGCTGGTTGGTCCCGCTCCCATCGAGATGTTCGCCCGAGTGGCGGCGCAGGTGGGCGAACCCGACCGCGCAATCGCCGCTTTACAGAAACTCCTCTCGATACCGTACGCTGGTCCTCTGCCCGAAAACGTACCATTCACGCCAGCACTACTTCGGCTCGATCCGATGTTCGATCGGCTTCGGAACGATCCGCGCTTCCAAAAACTCGCGATCTCGCCGACGAACAAGTAGGTACCGCCCTCTTAAGACGCACGGCATGGCCCGATCGCTCTCGGGTGAGCTCATTTCGGATCGCCTCTACTGCGGTTGTTTGCTCTCGACCGTCGCTGCCGATATTGTCAAATTTCCAAAGGGTGAACGCGCAAGACACGTCTGCGGAACCGACGCCTGATCTCCAGCTCGAGATTGCGCACCTCTTGTTAATCGACGTGGTCGGTTATTCAAAACTGCTCGTCAACGAGCAGATTGAAGTGATCGAGGAACTCAACCAAATCGTCCGAAACACCGAGTGTTTCCGCGCGGCAGAAGCAAGCGGCAAACTGATCCGAGTGGCGACCGGCGACGGGATGGCGCTTGCTTTCTTTCACAGCCCGGAAGAGCCGGCGCGATGTGCGCTGGATATCAGCAGAGCGTTACAAAATCATCCGATGATCCGGTTGCGGATGGGCGTGCACAGCGGGCCGGTTAATCGGGTCAGGGATGTGAACGACAAAACTAACATCGCGGGATCAGGCATCAATGTGGCCCAGCGGATAATGGATTGCGGCGATGCCGGACACATTCTCTTGTCCCGGCACGTGGCCGATGATCTTTCCGAATACCGCCACTGGCAGCCGTACCTGCACGATCTGGGCGAGTGCGAAGTAAAGCACGGCATGCGTTTGCACCTGTTCAATCTTTACAAAGATGGCCTTGGCAATCCGCAGGTCCCTGAGAAACTCAGGCAAAGGAAAGGATCGAAACAGGTGCCGACGCTTCGGCAAACTAGCGGTCCGCGTTCATCCAAGTCCGTGCTTATTGTTGCTTTGCTCGTGGCAGCAATTGCCGTGGTCGTCGGTTCACTGCTCTTTTTCCGTCGAGCGCCAGCACCGATGGCCAGAGCATTCGCTCCTGAGCCAACAGCTACGAGGGCGTCATCTGCAATTCCCGAAAAGAGCATCGCCGTCCTCCCATTCGAGAACTTGAGCAATGAGAAAGAGAACGCTTACTTCGCTGACGGCGTTCAGGATGAAATCCTCACCGGCCTGGCCAAGGTGGCAGACCTGAAAGTAATCAGCCGCACATCGACAATGCAGTACAAGGTGGGTGCAGAGCGTAATCTGCGCGAGATCGCTGGGGACCTGGGAGTGGCCCATGTGTTGGAAGGCAGTGTCCAGCGTGCCGGCAGCCGCGTGCGCGTTACCGCGCAGTTGATCGATGCGCGGACGGACACCCACCTTTGGGCCGACCACTACGACCGAGATGTCGCGGACATATTTGCCATCGAAAGCGAAGTCGCCGGGAAGATCGTAGCGCAACTCCAAGCCAAAATTTCTCCGAGCGAAAAGGCGGCGATCGAGAAACCGCCTACAACCGATCTACCCGCATACGATCTCTACGTACGCGCGGGAGCGCTCTTCGCCAAGACATCAGATCCAATCCGCGCAAGGGAGAACCTATCTCAAGCCGCCCAATTGCTCGATCAAGCTGTCGCCCGTGACCCGCATTTCTTACAGGCTTTATGTTTGCTGTCCAGAGTACATAGCGCTGCTTACTTTAGGGGGCATGACCATACACCGGCCCGTCTTGAATTGGCTAATGCAGCGGCACAAACCGCATTACGCCTTGAGCCGGAGGCGGGCGAAGCTCATCTAGCTCAGGCTATTTATTACTACAACGGTTTCCGCGACTACGCGCGGGCGCGAAGCGAGCTGGCAATCGCGAGACGGACATTGCCTAACAACGCCGATGTATTCCTGTACACAGGCTTCATTGATCGTCGCCAAGGAGATTGGGAAGAGGCCACGCGCAACATGGAGCGCGCGCTTGAGCTGGACCCGCGCAACTTTTTCATTGTCCAGCAACTTGCCTTGGTTTACCACCGGCAGCATCGCTACGCTGACACAGCCCGAACATACGATCGAGCACTGAGTATCATGCCGGGCGATCCGTACACTCGCCTGCTCAAGGCACAGGTTGCGTTGGACTGGCGGGCGGATATCAAACCTTTTCAGACTGCACTAGCTACCCTGATTGCTGAAAATCCTAGCGTCGCACTAAATGTAGAGCCGCCTCTCTATGCTTTATGCGAGCGAACTGCGACCGCCGCGAATCGGACCCTGGCAAAATATCCACGGCAAGGCGTCGTAAATAATGGGGTTAGCTATCCATATGCATATTGGGAAGGTGTCGTCGCTCGTTGGCAGGGTGATTCTGCCAAAGCGCGAACCGCATTTAGTATGGCGCGCGGAGAAATTGAAAAGCTTGTGGACCAACAGCCTGACTTCGCGGCTGCTCTCAGTCTGTTAGGCATGATCGACGCCGGGCTCGGCCGGACGGAAGAGGCGTTACGCGAGGGACAGCGCGCCTGCGAATTACTGCCCATGTCCAAAGATGCTATCGACGGTGCGGATCTAGCCATCAATCTGGCGCAAATCTACGCTTGGATCGGTGAGAAGGATCGAGCCATTGAACAAATTGCGACGGTGGAACGCGCCCCGAACCCCTTGAGCTATGGTCTCCTCAAACTGCACCCTTACTGGGATCCGCTGCGCGGCGACCCGCGCTTCGAGCAAATCGTGGCCTCGCTCGCGCCGAAGTAGCCGGAAGACCGACCCCTGCTACATAAAGCACTGACTCGCGAATTCCATCTATCCCGAGTTCCTTTTCAATCAGTGTGTCCTTTAGCGCTGCTGTGCAAAACGGTGCCAGCCCTAGCCAGGTCGCCACGAGACAAAACGTTTGGCACAAATGGCCAGCGTCGAGAAGCACGACACGATACGCCCGCGCAAGATGATACTTCCACATCGTGCGCCGAAAGACAGCCGTCATTAAAAACAAAGCGGCTGCGTTTTTTACGAAGTTTTGTCGGGCGCAGTACAGCCATGCCTTCCGGCGCGACGTCTTTGTGCTGAGCCGCTCAAGATAATGACGTGTTGGGTGGTAGTGATACAAACCGGGCGGCAGACCTTTGACGCGCAGCGCCATGAGATACACTTCGCCCGGGTGCCGCGCACCAGCTGATGGGCTGGTTTTGTGAAATAAGTTACCGAATCTTGGAGAATACCGATAGCCGGTAACGCCCCAAACCAAAGACAGAAGTTGGGATACAGTACCGAGGGGTAATTTTTGCTTCGAGAATCGACGGTGGGTCTTCCTCCTCATCAGCACTTTGATAAACTCCGAATCAAGAAAAGTACGCGCCGGCAACGGCACTTTCGCCCCTCCTGGCACACTTTTGACGAACCTCGGCTGCGGCGTCTTCGGCATGATCGCCTTCAGCCTAGCAACGCTCCACTCGCTGCGGTCTACGTAGGGCGCGTCCTTTGTAGAAAAATGAAAGCTACCTGCCGGCAGCCAATTGGACCATTCCTTTGCGATCCTAACGTCTTCGGTCGCCTCCGGTGAGCCTTTCGGAAGCAGTAACCTGTAGTCCACTAACCGGGCGACAACGGAACGCACGCTCCCCTGTGAATAATTAGCGAAATGCGTGACAGCGTCTTGGGCGGTTCGCCACCGGTCAAAGAAATCAAGAACTTCACAAGTAACCGGTCTCGCGGAGACGGTTAATCGTTTTGCGAAGTTGTGAAAAAACAGCTGACCGTCCCGCCAGTACAGGAACAAGCACCTAGCTCGGCGCAATGGGATCGTCCGCATCCGCATTTCTTTCGCTGGACGCAGCACACTTGCAGAACAGCATCAAAAATCGAAGTAAAGATCTAGAGGTGGTGATGGTTATCCTGGGTGATAACCTTAAGATTGTCTCTAACCGCTTTGAGTTCTACTTCGAGATCTGGATGAGCCTCAAGAACTTTATTGAGGTTCTTGAGAGCTTCATTTGCGTTGTCGTCTATTCTCCTTTTGCACTCAGGTTTTTCGATGTTAGGCATTGTTGTTTTTCCTTTCTTTTCGAGCAACGGAAGCTTGGGCAATCCGAAGCTCCACAGCTTTCTCGGAGGATATTCAGGAAACAGACCGAATGTCAACGTTTGTCACCATCAAATTTCGGGAAACGCTGCTGATAACCTCAGCGGCACGATGGCGGCCGGAAATGATAAATCTGTTCCGTTCGTTCAATCTTTTTAAAAGCAACACTCGGTCCTCTTCAGGTTGCGCTTTCCCGGCATTGGTTGGTCAGCGGCCTTAATACGCGGATGCGGTTGTTTGCTCTCGGCCATCGCTGCCGATATTGTTAAAATTTCCAAAGGGTGAACGCGCAAGACACGTCTGCGAAACTGACGCCTGATCTCGAGCTGGAGATCGCGCATCTCTTGTTAATTGACGTGGTCGGTTATTCAAAACTGCTGGTCAACGAGCAGATCGAAGCGCTCGAGGAACTCAACCAAATTGTCCGAAATACCGAGTGTTTCCGCGGGGCGGAAACACTCGGCAAACTCATCCGAGTGCCGACTGGCGACGGGATGGCGCTTGCTTTCTTTCACAGCCCGGAAGAGCCGGCGCGATGTGCGCTGGAGATTAGCAGAGCGTTACAAAATCATCCGATGATCCAGTTGCGGATGGGCGTGCACAGCGGGCCGGTTAATCGGATCAGGGATGTGAATGACAAAACCAACATCGCAGGATCAGGAATCAATGTGGCCCAGCGGATAATGGATTGCGGCGATGCGGGGCACATTCTTTTGTCCCGGCACGTGGCCGACGATCTGGCTGAATACCGGCACTGGCGCCCGTACTTGCATGATCTGGGGGAATGCGAGGTCAAGCACGGGCTGCGCGTGCACGTATTCAACCTCTACAAGGATGGTCTGGGTAATCCAGAGGTGCCTGAGAAGCTCAGGCAAGGGAAAGGACGGAAACAGACGCTGGCGCTTCGGCAAATCAGTGCGCCGCGTTCGCTCAAGACCGTGCTTATTGCTGGTTTGCTCATAGCAGCGATTGGCGTGGTTATCGGTCCTCTGGTCTTTTTCCATCGACAGAGAGCGCCGATGGCCAGAGCACCCGCTCCTCAGGCAGCAGCTATGACAGCGCTGGCGGCAATTGCTGAGAAGAGCATCGCCGTTCTCCCATTCTTGAACTTAAGCGACGAGAAAGAGAACGCTTACTTCGCAGATGGTGTGCAGGATGAAATCCTGACGAACCTCGCCAAGGTCGCCGACCTGAAAGTAATCAGTCGCACCAGCGTTATGCAGTACAGGGATGCAGCCACTCGCAACCTTCGCGAGATCGCCCAGCAACTTGGCGCCGCCCATGTCCTCGAAGGAAGTGTGCAACGAGCGGCAAACCGCGTGCGAGTGACCGCACAATTGATTGATGCCAGGACAGACACGCATCTTTGGGCGGACCACTACGATCGCGATCTGGCAGACGTGTTTGCTATTCAGAGTGAGATTGCCAAAACCATCGCCGACCAACTCCAAGCCAAAATCTCTCCAAGCGAAAAGGCGGCGATTGAGAAGGTGCCCACGACTAATGTCGCGGCGTTCGAGCTCTACGAGCGTGCCAAAACTCTTTGGGCTGATGTTACCGATCCACTCCACGCCAAGGATAACCTCCCCGAAGCTGCGCAACTGCTCAACGAAGCTGTTGCGCGCGACCCGAGTTTTTTACTCGCATGGTGCCTGCTCTCCAGAGTGCAGGCCGCTTTCTATTGGACCGGAGTGGACCATACCCCGGCGCGTCTTGATCTGGCCAACACGGCCGTGCAAACCGCATTGCGGCTCCAGCCCGATGCGGGCGAAGCCCACCTGGCGCTGGCCATTTATTATTACTACGGCTTCCGCGACTACGGACGTGCGCGCAACGAACTGGTCATCGCGGGACAGACACTACCCAATGATGCCGAAGTATTCCTCTACAAAGGTTTCATCGATCGCAGGGAAGGGCATTGGGAAGAAGCGACCCGCAATTTGGAACGCGCCCTTGAGTTAGATCCGCGCAACCTTTTTATCCTCCATCAGCTGGCCGAATATAGCTACCAACCTCAGCGCCGCTACACAGACGCCATCCGAATATGTGACCGCACCCTGACGATAGCGCCGGGTGATCCGTTGACGCGTATCTACCGGGCGGAGGTCGCACTAGATTGGAAGGCGGACATCAAGCCTTACCAGACCACGCTGGCCACCCTGATCGCCGAAAATCCCAGTATCGCCCCCGATGTTGATTATCCGGACTATGCTCTCTGCGAGCGGACGGCCGCTGCCGCTGCTCGTGTATTGAGAAATTACCCGCGCGATGGCCTGGTAACCGACTACGGCGTCAATTGTCCCCACGCGTATTGGGAAGGCGTGGTCGCTCGCTGGCAAGGTGATTTAGCTGGGGCGCATGCTGCCTTCAGCGCCGCGCGCAGCGAGCTGGAAAAGAGCCTGGAGAAACAGCCCGACTTTGCCCCTGCCCTCAGCCTCCTGGGCGTAATCGATGCTGGCCTTGGACGAAAGGCAGGGGCCCTCCGGGAAGGCCAGCGCGCGTGCGAATTGCTGCCTATTTCCCAGGACGCCATTAGTGGCGTCGCGCTCGCAGTTAATCTGGCGAAAATCTACGCGTGGACTGGTGAGAAAGAGCGCGCTATCGAACAAATCGCCGCCATAGAACGCGTCCCGAACCAGCTCAGCTACGGTTTTCTTAAGCTTCATCCTTACTGGGATCCCCTGCGCGGCGATCCACGCTTCGAGAAAATTGTCGTCTCACTCGCGCCGAAGTAGCAGGAAAACCGACTCCTGTGACATAAAGAATTGACTCGCGGATCCCATCTATGCCGAGGTCCTTTTCGATCAGTGTGTCCTTCAACGCAGCGGTACAAAAGGGCGCTAGACCAAGCCATGTTGCGACGAGGCAAAATGTCTGGCACAAATGACCGGCATCGAGTGACACCACGCGGTACGCACGCGCATGACGATACTTCCACATGGCACGCGGAAACACGGCGGTCATTGGAAACAAAGCGGCGGCGTTTCTTACGTAATCTTGGTGTGCGCAATAGAGCTGTGCTTTCTCGCGTGTGGCCTTCCTGCTTATCATTTTTAGGCAATGATGCGCTGGGTGATAATGATAAAGACCTGCCCTCAGACCTTTGGCGGAAAGCACGCTCTTCTCCGAATAAGCGGAAAAATGAGTGGTTGCTTCCTGGGGCGTTCGCCAGTTGTCAAAGAAACCGAGGACTTCGCAAGTAACGGGTCTGGCGGAAACGGTCAGTCGTCTGGCAAAATTATGAAAGAACAGCCGACCGTCCCTCCAGTAGGCGAACAAGTTCCTGGCTCGCCGTAGTTTGACGGTCCGTTCCCGCATCTGTTTAGCTAACGTACCGTGCTTACAGGAAAAGCGCTACGTAGAAGTATGCGGTATCATCCTGATACTTCTTTTGACTTTCGCTAGTCCTAACTCCAGCTTTTTGACGTGGGCGAGAGCTTCTTTTACACGCGGATGAGGTGGTTTCGATCGCGCAGGTTTTTTCTTCTTAGCCATTGTTGTTATTCCTTTCTCTGAGCAACGGACCACTTTGGAATCCGAAGTTGCATAGCTTTCTCAAGGATATTCAGAGAACAGACCAAATGTCCACGAAAATTCTTGAGTGGCGTAAACCCGATGCTGCACACTAGCCTGCGCCCGAGCGCATGACCCAGGGAGGTGAGATGATGCCGATAACAACCAGCAGCAAAAACTTAAATCTGATTATACCCGGTCCGCAAAAGAAGGATCTTAAACCGCGTACACGAAAGCTGCGACATTCGGGGCACAAACAGAGAAGCGTATGGTTTCAAGCGCGCAGCGCATGGCCGCTTCGAGAAGCGCCGGTGCAGACTCTGGTGCTGGAGAGAAATCGCGTGAAGCGCGATCTGCCGACGCCGAAGCGCGCGGCCCCGTGGAGATGTGTCGGACCGACCAATATCGGTGGACGAATGACAAGCGTGGTTTGCCATCCGCACGATCCCGATCGTATCTGGGCGGGAGCGGCAGCGGGCGGCGTGTGGCAGAGTAACGACGCCGGACGAACATGACGCTCAGTTTGGAGCAAGCAGGATAGCTTGAACATCGGTTCGCTCGCGATTGATCCGGAAAATCCTGACGTGATTTATTGCGGGACGGGCGAAGCGAACCTTTCAGCCGACTCCTACGCGGGGGTAGGAATTTATCAGACTACCGATGCGGGCGCGAGCTGGAAGCTGCTGGCTTCATCATCGAATGCCCGCATTCCCACACGCATCGGTGTGATTGCGATTGATCCCTCGGATTCGAGCCACTTGTTGATAGGCGGTGTCGGCGCGGACGGATCCAGTCCACGGCAGGAAGATTTTGGCGGGATGTTTGTTTCGCATGACAGCGGAGTGAGCTGGCGGCGGGAAACTTTTATTTCAACAAAAAACTACTGGTGCCACGCGATCGTAT
>QHQA01000051.1 GCA_003219695.1 Verrucomicrobiota bacterium | reverse complement strand
CCAAGTCCAGAAGGTTGGAAGCCCGTCCACGATAGTCCTCCACCGGTTTGAACAGTGGCAAATCCGCGAAATCCGACGTCATAGCCCGGAAAAGGCGCTCAACTCGATTCGCCAAAGCCAGTCGCTCATCATGGGACAGCTTGGTGAAGGTGAAGAAACGCGACATCGCGTAAGCCGCCGGATTGATTTCAAACCCGTGAGCCGAACGATTTCGAGCAGCACACTCGTGGAGTACTGTGCCGCTGCCGCAGAACGGGTCAACCACCAACCCTGTGCCCTCGTTGGCCTCGTGCAGCAGATACTCGACGAACTCAGGCGTGAACTGCCCGCGCCAGCCGAAGATGTTACTCCTCGTTTTGTTGACGACATCCAGCTTTTGACGGTCGAGAGTTTTCATTTTGTTTTCGGGAGAAGCGTTTCGCCAATCAGCATTTTGTGTTTATCTCAGGAACTCGGCCCGACGTAAAGCGGCCGCGACTGCCTTTGTTTTCGGCAGCCGCTCGCTCGCTAAGCATTCTAGCAAAAATAACATGAACAATTATCGAGCATTTTGAGGTCGAATCGTATAGTTCCATTCTCCGTGGAAAGCCGCTGGCTCAAGTTTCACTTGGGCTAATTCCGCTTTGCTGACCTTGATACCCGCCTCATAGGGCCTTTCATCCAAGACCGCTTTGATCTTCAGGCCTTGTTTGGTCGTCGTGGATCCAATCAACGCAATGATCACCTCCCGGCTGATTAATGGACGCCCACGCCAATTCTGGCTGATGTGACAGAACATCCGATGCTCGATCTTGTTCCATTTGCTGGTCCCCGGAGGAAAATGACAGACGCTCACCGGAATGCCGATTTCATTGACCAGTCGCTGTAGGGCGACCTTCCAGAGCCGCACCCGGCTGCCGTTGCTGCCGCCCCCATCAGCCGTAATGAGCATCCGTTTGGCTCTAGGATATCGCAAACGCCCCATCCATCGCCACCAGCGGCGGATCGATTCGACCGCAAACTCAGCCGTGTCGTGGTCCACTCCAACACTCACCCAGCCCTGATTGGCGGCCAGATCATAAACTCCGTAAGGAGTGACTTTGCCTAGAAGCGGATCGGCGAAGTCATGCACCCGAACCTTCTCCGCTCGTCCTTTGGGTTGCCACTCGCGACCTTGATTCTTGAAATCTCCCACCAATTCTTTCTTCTTGGTGTCTACCGAAATCACCGGTTGGCTCGCTCGCAAATACTCCTTGACCCGCTGATCGATGTACTGGAACTGCGCGTCCCGGTCAGGGTGGTCGGCCCCTTCACGGCTCTTGCGCACACTCTGCAGACTGTAACCCATTTCGGCCAGCAAATCGCAAACCGTACGTTGGCTGATCGGGTGTCCCGCCTCGGTCAAAGCGGCGGCCAGCTTAGTCGTACTCTTGGAAGTCCACCGCAAAGGTGATTCTGGATCCCCTCGAGTGGCCGGGTCGATAAGCCGATCCAGCTCTTCCAACAAGGCGGGATCCTTTCGAGTCAGTCGCTGTCGGCCACCTCCCGGTTTGCGCTGCCGAGCGACCATGTCCGGTCCTACAGCCGGTTTGGAGAGCAGTTCGTTAACAGCGCTATGAACCGTAGTGCGTGACAAACCGGTGGCCGCGGCCACCGCGCTGATCCCCCCTCGGCCCATACCTAAAGCCTCAGCGGCTGCCCATGCGCGCACGGTGCGCTCTTGGAGATACCCTGACAGCATCTTAAACTTTTTCTTGATAGCCTTAACGCTATTACCAGTCACGCTTGAACCCTAACACACTACATATAGTG
>QHQA01000218.1 GCA_003219695.1 Verrucomicrobiota bacterium | reverse complement strand
TTGGCTTCATAGATTCACCCGCTAACGCGACCCTTGACCAGCTGCAACCGTTCGCCGATGCGGCCGGAAGGGTTTTCCACAGTCTTCCTGAGACGAATTTCTCCTTTCAGATCACGTCGCCCGAGGAAAGCTTCGGCGGAATGGTCCTGAAGCCCTGGGGAGTGCGCAAACAGCCCACTTCCGCCTTTGTGGGGCCGGTGATGATGAAGCTGATGCAGATCCCCGGCATCGAAATGTTTCCGATCATGCCGCCGGCGCTTCCGGGCGGCGGATTCATGCCGGTCGAGTTTTATATCTGCTCGACCGCAGAGCCGGAGCGGATTCTCGAGCTGGCAGAGGAGCTGAAAATGCGCGCGATGAAAGCAGGCATCTTCAGATTTCCGCCGCCCATCGATACCAAGATCGATCAACCCGAATCTCAGATCGTGATCGACCATGACAAGGTCGCGGCGCTCGGTCTTGATATGAAACAGATGGGCGCCGATCTCTCGGCGATGGTCGGGGGCAACTTCGTTAAGTGGTTCAATATTTCCGGCCGCAGCTACAAGGTGATCCCGCAGGTGCAGCGCGTCGATCGGTTAAACCCGAGCCAGCTCGAAAACATGTATGTGACGGGACCAAATAATCAGCTCGTACCGCTTAGCACGATCGCAAAAATCCAAAACCGCACGGTACCGCGCTCGCTCAATCGCATGCAACAGCTCAATGCGGTGCGCATCATGGGCGTGCCGACCGGCGGGCTCGATGCAGCCCTCAAGTTTCTCGAGGACGAATCAGCCAGACTGCTGCCGCAAGGTTATCTGATCGATTACACCGGTGAATCACGACAGCTGCGCGCAGAGGGAAACAAATTCCTGCCCGCGTTCGCTCTCGCTATCGTGATGATCTTTCTCGTCCTCGCAGCGCAGTTCAATAGTTTCCGCGATCCATTTATCATCCTGCTCGGTTCAGTTCCGCTTGCGTTGTTCGGAGCGTTACTCTTCACGTTCCTGAAAATGCCGAACCCGAACGTGGCGTTTTTCACGGATAAATGGACTACAACGCTGAATATCTATTCCCAAGTTGGTTTGGTCACGCTAGTCGGGCTTATTTCGCGCAATGGAATTTTGATCGTGCAATTTGCTAACGAACTTCAGCGGCAAGGGCGCGCGAAGCTCGCCGCAATTGCCGAAGCGGCGCGCACGCGACTCCGCCCAGTCCTTATGACCAGCATTGCTACGGTTGCGGGTCACTTCCCGCTGACGCTGGTGAGCGGCCCGGGCGCCGCCGCGCGAAACTCAATCGGCCTTGTGCTTGTTGGTGGAATGAGCATCGGAACAATCTTCACACTTTTTATCGTGCCGTCGCTCTACATGCTGCTCGCCAAAGAGCATCGCGAAAGATCTCTAGCGTACGCGCCTGCGCTCGCGCCGGATGGCAACGGTAACGGCTGGAAGAAAGCGTGACCGTACAAGCCGTCTAATCGCGACGTTCGCACCATCGCGGTAATATATCGGCACCAACCCCGCAACATCGCCTCTCTACAAACAAAAAGCCCCGCGAGTTTCCCCGCGCGGCTTTTGCTTTCTTGCTTTAGCAGATCTATCGGCCGCCACTCGCCCCGCGTGCGCTAAAACACGCGGGGCAGTATTTCAGCCTTTAGGCGGCTCGCTGTTGGCGAGGGGATTGTGGTATGGAGCTAAACTCAAGAACATCCTCGGAGATTTTGGTAATCGCCCAGGGTTCCGGAGTTGTTTGCATGAGCACATTGGCTTCCACAATCTTGCGACCGACTGGCCGCAATGATTTAATGGAGAAGCCTTCCGCTGCCGTTACAATGTAGCCTTGGCCACCTTGCTGGCAGAAGAATGTGCCGCTCTCTCCGCGCAACGCCTCTGCCAAATCAG
>QHQA01000217.1 GCA_003219695.1 Verrucomicrobiota bacterium | reverse complement strand
AACGTGCGCTGTCGCTGCCAGCAAACCATCTTCCGGCGGAATTGGGCGCATCGCGCTGAGCCGTCCCCACTCGTACGCGATTTCCAACGTAATCGGCAAGATGCGCTCGCTGTATAGTTGGACGAGTCGCGCGATCCATTTTTCCAGTGCATCTGCTGCTGCCGGATCGCTCCGCTGTTTCAAGATCGAGCCGCGCCTCAATTCGCCGACGACAATTACGCTGAGAAAATCCTGATTCGACGGAACCGTGCTCGCCCAGGCGCTGACCTTTGCGGCGCATCGCTCGCCCTTCCGCAGCTCCGAAACCACATTCGTGTCGAGCAGAAAACCGTTCACAGTGTCACTTTGCGCAGCTTGCGCTTCGGCCTGCGAAAGATCCGGCCGTCGCCCACGTCTGGCATCCTGCGAATGAAATCAATCAAAGACATGGATGGAGTTTTCTTCCTCCGCCGATACGCCGTCGGCAGCGGCCTTCGCGCGCAGTTTGCGAACAACCTGGTGATCCAAACGTCGAATAAGAATCTGAGGCATATCTGGATGATAGCACTGCTATCATCATCGGCAAATCGTAACAGAAGTAAACAAAAGTAACGAACGGGTTTTAAAGTATAGGCTTCGCTTGCCCAGCGAATTCAGCAACCCCCGAACGCTTTCGGGGGTTGCCTTACAAAATGTTCGCGTCTTTTCGCGTTATTCGCGGGCAAGCATCAACCTTTGTTTTCTTTGTTGCCTTCTGTAAAAATCTTGTCCAATAAAACCTCCGAGCCAAATTCGCCGTCGCTCACGTGGGTGCGAATTTTCATTTTTGGTCGGACTGCTGCGGTTGTGCGGATGATTTGACCGCGCTCGTTCGTGGTGATGCTATAGCCGCGGGCTAACGTCGCGTCGGGTGCGAGCACGCGCAGGATTCCTTCGATGCGCAGGAAACGGTGCCTTGCGGTTTCAAGCAAGCGCGCGGGGCACGCCATCAATCGCCGATGCAGATCGGCAAAACGGTTGCGACGCATCATGAGTTCTCGTGCGGGACTGCGCGCTTCCAATGCGCGCGTGATGTGTACGAGGCCGCGTCTGTAACTGTCGAGCTTGTGTGCGAGGCAACGCTGCAAAGTCTCGCGCGCGTGATCGAGCCGTTGCTGCGCGTCGCGGACCCAGTTGAGCAACTGCCTCCCAAGCGCGCGCGCGCAACCGTCGATCCGGCGCTGAAGATCGATGATGTCAGGCACGATTAATTCGGCGGCGGCGCTGGGTGTGGGCGCGCGCAAGTCCGCAACGAAATCGCAGATGGTGAAATCAATTTCGTGACCCACCGCCGAGACGATTGGCAC
>QHQA01000049.1 GCA_003219695.1 Verrucomicrobiota bacterium | reverse complement strand
AATTCGAGTTGTGCCATTGACGTCAGGTTTAGACCCACAGCAACAGGTTTGCGAACAGCGTCTGTCAAGGTGCAGCACGACGGCGGTGGCGCGCAGCCGGTCAAATTAAGGGGAAGGGGAGTCTCTAGCGAGTAATCGAAATACCGTAATGGCTCGCAGAGCTTGACCGCTGGTGCGCCGCCTGCCTTGACGGAGTTGCTCCTGGGCAGCGCAGACGCTGTAGCTGAACCAGAGGCGGAGACTTCGTGGGATGCAGAGATTCGCGATCGCGTAAAAGCTATCGATGAAGGCCGCGTTACAGGCGTTGCTTACCAGGACGTGAGGCAAGCCGCACAAAAGCGACTGGGTTCGTGACGGATTCGCTTTGTCGAAGAAGCGCAGCGTGAGCTTCTCGACGCAATTTCGGAATACGAAACGGCTCGCGCCGGTTTAGGACGGCGATTTAATGACGCAAATCGTTGCGCGAGATCTGCTCGTTCCGGGGCAACGCATGAGCTCACAATCTTAGCTGTTCCTTCAAAAATGTTTGTCGGACATTATAGTGTCGCGTTTGCTGCCAAGAGCGAGCAAAACAGAATCCCGCTTTGGGTTTTGTTCATTGCTGTCCAGTTCCTCGATTATATCTGGGCGACGCTCGTTCTGCTCGGGATTGAGAAGCTGCGCGTTATCAAAGGTTTTACCGCGGGCAGCATGCTCGACTCGTATTACCATCCGTATTCACATAGCTTGGTTGGAGCGCTCATCTGGTCGGCATTCGCTGCTCTCGTTTACAAGAAATTCTGGCAGGCGAAGGCTTCTAATTGGGCCGCCTTGATCGTAGGTCTTGCCGTTTTCTCACATTGGATTCTCGACTTCATCGCGCATCCTCGCGATCTCGCCATCTACGACAACAAATGGAAAGTCGGTCTTGGTCTTTGGAATTATCGCGGCCTCGAATTTGGATTGGAGGTGGCGCTACTTGCTGGCGGGATCGTGCTTTACCTGGCATGGAACGCGACACGTTCGTGCCGCGCACGCCGTTGTCTGATCGCGAGACTGCCATGGGCGTCTGGATTTTCTACACGCTCTTTGTCGTTGTGGCCTACTTGCTTGAGAAGGGCGCGCCGGCGAGAATCTTGGACTATAATCCGTGGTCGCAACGCTGACACAATCTGATTATCCCGGTCGCTGGTGGATGATGCTTCCGGACGGGCGCGTCGAATGCCGGCTGTGTCCGCGTTTTTGCAAACTGAACGAAGGCCAGCGTGGGTTTTGTTTTGTGCGGCAGCGCGTAGGCGATCGGATGGCGCTGACCACTTATGGACGGAGCAGCGGGTTTTGTGTCGATCCGATTGAAAAGAAACCGCTCAATCATTTCCTCCCCGGCACGAGCGTGCTCTCGTTCGGCACGGCCGGATGCAATCTAGGATGCCGATTTTGCCAGAATTGGGACATCTCCAAAGCACGCGAGTGGGACAAGCTCGCCGATGCTGCGTCCCCCGAACAGATTGCGCTCGCAGCGGAACGACTTGGCTGTCGATCGGTCGCGTTTACTTATAATGATCCGGTGATTTTCGCCGAGTACGCGATCGATGTGGCGGACGCGTGCCGCGAACGTGGGATCAGAGCTGTCGCAGTAACCGCCGGCTATATCACCGAGGATGCGCGTCCTGAATTTTATCGGCACATGGACGCGGCGAATGTCGATCTGAAAGCGTTCACCGAGGCGTTTTATCACAAGCTTTGTTTCGCTCAGCTCGGGCCGGTGCTCGAGACGCTCAAGTATCTTCGACACGAAACGAACGTCTGGTTCGAAGTTACGACTTTGCTGATTCCCGGAGAAAACGACAGCGACGCAGAACTGCACCGCGCATCGGAATGGTTCGCGGAAAATCTTGGGCCGGATGTGCCCTGGCATTTCACTGCGTTCCACCCCGATTTCAAAATGCTCGACAAACCGCACACGCCATCCGCGACGCTGAGACGCGCGCGAGAGATCGCGCACTCTAAAGGGTTGCATTATGTTTATACCGGAAACGTTCATGATC
>QHQA01000216.1 GCA_003219695.1 Verrucomicrobiota bacterium | reverse complement strand
ACGACGCGATCTGCCGCTGAGGACTTATTTACTTTCCACTTTCCGCTGTCGGGATAGTAGGAAGACTCGCCGATCGGATTGTCCGCGATCACATAATACACGAAGTCTTCCTCACCCGAGTTAATGAGTTGATGCGGTTCGTTAGGCGCAAAGATGAACGCGTCACCCGCCACGACTTCCGTTGTGCCATCTTTGTAACGGACGTTTCCTTTGCCGGAAATAACCAAATAAAGCTCCCATTGCGCCGAGTGCGCGTGGTAAGGAAAATTGCATTTCCCGGGCGGCACTCGATTCCATTCCAGGTCGAACGGGTGCCGCTTGGCTAAATCTAGCGAACTCGGTTCGCGCCCCAATGCTTCGGAAATTCCCTTGAACGATACGGCGTATTTCCCGCCGGGCGACTGCCACGTCTCTTCCTTGATCTCGTTGATGTTTACCTTGCGCATTTCAGCCTTCTGTCATTCCGAGTTAGTCGAGGAATCTCTGGACTGGTTTGAATGCAAGAGCACGGCGAGAGATGTCTCGACCCATTCGACTTCGCTCAGGGCAGAGACTTTTGCTCGACATGACACTAGTCATTCTTCGCCATCGAAATAATCGGTTTCAGTCCCTTTCACGATCACTTCTTCCATTCCTTCCTTGGCAATGGCCCATTTGCCGCTGTCGGGGTAATAACAGGAATCGCCGGTTGCTCCGCCGCTGCGCGGGTTATCAGCAATGACATAATAAACAAAATCTTCATCGCCGGTGTTGATAAGTTGGTGCGCTTCACCCGGTTGAAAGAGAAACGCGTCGCCCGGGCCGACTTCAGTTGTTCCATTCTTATCCCGCACACTGCCGCGGCCGGAGACGACGAGATAAAGCTCTGATTCAGCCGCGTGCGCGTGATATGGGCAAAGCGATTTGCTTTTCGGAATCCGCACCAGTGCGAGATCGAATGGATGCCGCTTTGATAGGTCGAGCGATTCCGGCTCGCGTCCGAGCGCGATCGAAATATTTTTCGTGAACCTCCTAAACTTCCCCTTCGGCGAAGTCCGCTCCTGCTCCGGAATATCTTTCAGATTCACTTTGCGCATTTGAAACACTCCTTCACCGTGGCCGCACCAACTACGGAGCAACGCGCTTTCTCGCCGCGATCGAGAAGATGGCTATTCCTGCCCAGATGAGGTTCACAAAAGTGGAGGGATAGGAACCATAAAAAATCGTGTTTGCGGCGAGCAGGAGACTGCCGCTGATGTTGAGAAATTGGAAAACGTTTGAGTTTCCCTCCAATTTTCTCGAGGAAACCATCGCATAAGCGACAAGCAGAGCGATTGCACCCGCCCATCCGATCACATCGAAGCATACGTGATTGTTCATTCTCTATAATCCTTGCCGTAACGAGTACATCATGTCTTCCATCTCGTCGGCAGCTTTTGTTTGAGTTTTTCGACCGCCTCGAAAAGGTCACCAAATTTTTCCACACGGGCGAGAACCTGATCGGATCGGAATCTCAAAAGCTCGGCGTTTTCCTTTTTCAGGCAGTTCTCCACTTCGTTCCAGCGGACAGGAGTAGAGACGGTCGGTTCTTCTCGCGCGCGGAGCGAATAAACGCAGATCGTGGTTTTATGCTCGTCGTTCTGGCTCCAATCAACGAACACTTTGGCTTTCCGCACCGCTTTGGACATGTTCGAAGTGACCAGATCGGCGTGCTCGCGCTCCAGATACTGGGCAAGCGCCAGCGACAAGTTCTTGGTCTTGTCGTAGGAGACTGCCGTATTGAACGGCACATAAATTTGCAGGCCTTTTGAGCCGCTGGTTTTCGCGAACGATTTCAGTTTCATGTTGCCTAACAAATCGCGAAGCCATAGCCCGACCTGACAGCATTGGACGATATTTGCGGGCGGGCCGGGATCGAGATCGAACACCATCATGGTGGGGCAGGACATATCGTCTTTGCGCGACAGCGAAGTGTGCAGCTCGAGGTCAGCGAGGTTCGCGGCCCAGACGAGTGTCGGCAAATCCTGAACCAGGCAGTAGTTCATCATGCGATCGTTGTTTTCGCTCCAAACCTGGGCTGTTTGCACCCATTTTGGACGGTGCTCCGGACAATTTTTTTCGTAGAAAAATTCGCCCTCGACGCCGTCGGGATATCGCTTCATTGTCAGCGGGCGGTCCTTCAAGTGCGGCAAAAGCACCGGCGCGACGCGGATGTAGTAATCGATCACCTGGCTCTTTGTAAAGCCGACCTTGGGATAAAGAATCTTCTCCAGGTTCGAGACTTGAAGCTTCCGGTCCTCGACAATGAGCTCAGCTTTTTGGGACATTACATCCAGAGATTGACTCGTTCGTCTCCCGACTCTCTCGCCGCTACCCACGCAGCGCAACCGTCTATGTCGCTCGTCCCGCTCGCTCCATTCCTCGACTTCGCTCGGAATGACAAATGATCAGGCGAAGAAGCGCTCGGGGGAGAGCATGGGCTTGGGTTTGCAGATGCGCGTAACACAATGGTCCCAGCTTTCGTGACCGCTTAAAATCTCGATCTCCACGCGCAAAAAATAGATCGGCACCTTCATTTCGGCTTCCGCCGAGCGCGGCATCCGCACCGAGTCTTTCTCGGTGGTGACAATCATCGCGAGGTCGCGCCGGATACAGCGATTGATAAAGCTGATCACTTCCGCCTCGGTGTAATAGTGATGATCGATGTAGCGCTTGGCCAGATCGACATGCGCTCCGAGTTTTTGCAACGCGGCCTCGAAACTTTCGGGCGCCGCGATGGCGCATAGCGAGCCAATGAACGTGTCCCGCAACGCCTCGAGGGGCAATCGTTCGCCGGTAAAAACATTCTGGAGATGCAGCGGTTTATGCGCGCATTCGATGACTTCGGCGGTGCGATTGTAACGGCGGATGCGTCTCATTAGCTCGAAATTAGGCTCACCGGTATTCTTTGTGATAAAGATATAGCTGGCGCGGCGAAGGTTGCGCGGCCTCTCCCGTAAGGTGCCGCGAGGAAGCAAGAGTTCGTTTCCGAAGGGAGCTTGTCGATCTACAAGCACCATGTCCAATCGATGTTTGAGATGGAGATACTGAAATCCATCATCGAGCAGCAACGTATCGACCTGCCATTTATCGATGGCGAACCGGCCGCTTTTGACGCGGTTTTTGTCCACGAGCACGATTACATTCTTCAAATTGTGCGCGAGCATGTAAGGCTCGTCGCCTGCGATCAAGGAGTCGAGCAGCAGTGATTGGCCGTCCGAAACAACCCGTGGCGGCTCGGAATCTCTGCGAAGCAAGCTCAGCCAGGTTCGCTTGCGCGGCACGCTCTTGTAACCGCGGGTGAGGATGGCAACACGCCGTCCACCTGCCTGCAACGCGCGGGCAAACTTCTCAACAATCGGGGTCTTACCCGTGCCACCGACGGTGAGATTGCCGATACTGATGACCAAACAGCCGAGCGCGCGTTCGCGGAAGACTCTTTTGCGATACAGATAAAGCCGGAGCTGCACCAACCGATCATAAATAAATGAAAGCGCGTAAAGAATCCCCCGTAGCACGGACGCTCGAACGCCGTGACGGCGCTCGAGCACCACGTCGATTCCAAACTCCTCTAACTTTTCAAGCCAGCGGCCCATAGGTAATTTCAAATTTCAGGTTTCAAATTTGAAATTTGCGCACCGCGATTGTCAGCCTGCGTAATGATCGTGCGCCCGGGGATTTTCGCAGCGTGCGCCATGGCGACCGCAATTTTCTTCGATGAGTGAAGCGTAACAGCTGCGATCGCCGATCCGCTTCCGCTGAGAAACGCGCCCAGCGCGCCGGCCTTCTCGGCAGTCGCGATGACCCGTGAAAGGAAGGGAATCAGTTTCGCGCGAAACGGCTGGTGAAGATGATCGGTAAAAACACCGCGCAGTTTTTTGTAATCCTGTGATACAAGAGCCGCCGTAAGCGCGCACGCATTCGCACAATTCTCCACGGCCGCGCCGCGTGAAATTTTTGAAGGCAAAATTTTTCGCGCTGTGGACGTTTGAATTTCCAGCTCGGGAATCAGTAGGACGAAGTGCAAGCGCGGTGAGACTTCGAACCGTTGAAAAGTAGGGCATGCGTCCCGCTTGCCATCGGTCGGACTCGCCGTAGCGAGCCTGCCGCGCGCAACCGAGAGAGTCGCGCTACGCTGCGCCACGGTGAAACCGCCGAAAGTTGCCGGCGCCGCGTTGTCAGGATGTCCTTCCAGTTCCGCGCATAATTGGAAGATCATCAATCGATCGAGCGGATTGCCGCTAAGCCGGTTGAGCGCAAGCAAGATGCCGAGGCGAATCGTTGCGCTGCTTCCCAAGCCACGCGACCGCGGAATTTGTTCCGCAATTGAACAGCAGAAGGAAAACGCGCGGCGGCGGGTCTGCTTGAAAAAGCGATCGGCTGCCTCGGAGACAATCCGTGGATGAACGCGCTTGTGCGTTGCACCGCGGGCGACCGAGACACTGTTGTAGATGCGCAGTGCGACCCCAAGACAATCAAAGCCAGGACCGAGATTGGACGTGCTCGCCGGAACGCGAACGGTAACTTGTTGCATAGGTGAGCCCCGCCGCATCGCGGGGTGCGTGCGGCGACGCATCTACAGGGCGGCAGTTTAGCAACGCCGGCCTCAGGCGGCAACCGATCCCTTGCCCCATGCCGATTCGAAGTATGCGATCGGAGGCGGCGGAATAGAATGAATTTTGCGTGGATTGAGCCAGCGTTGCTTCGGGATTTTCAGGCAGAAGGAACAGACGCACACCGGCTCTGCACGCTGGAGGATGGCTGGGTGGAACGTTTCGGGCGCGATATCCTCGTCTCCTTCAAAAGAGTGCTGACCCGCGAGCGACTTCTTACAGAACTGCAATCGTGGGCAGATTCTGTCGGATTCCGCTTCCGCCGCATTTTCGCAAGGTTCGTCCCCCGAAAAAGTGAAGAGCGCGAACCGCCGCATCTGATATTTGGAGACCCTGGCGAAAATTTACAGACAATCGCCACGGAGCGACATCTAAAGTTCGGAATCGATTTCAGGACGGGCTATTCTCCGGGCCTCTTCCTGGACCAAAGGGAA
>QHQA01000215.1 GCA_003219695.1 Verrucomicrobiota bacterium | reverse complement strand
TTACCCGGAAAACCGCTTCATCAATTTTTACATTGTGCCGCTAGTGATGGAGCATCGCGAAACTGTAGCCGGAGTCGGTGACTCCGGTACGTCACGCTCGGTTAAAATGGCGAATGATGCTCACGGCAAGCCGGGATCGCCGATCCCGGGTCGAGTGGAGGATGTTGGCCACGTCATGATCCTGCGTGATATCACTGAGAGCCGACGGAGCGCCCAGCAAACCATTGAGTCGGAGCGTTTGAACGCGCTGATGCTGCTGGCCGCAGGCGTCGCGCATGAGATTGGCAATCCCCTCAACTCGCTGCATATCCATTTGCAATTAATGGAGCGCAGCGTGCAAAAACTGCGCGACGGCGCAAAGGCAGAGCTGCAACAGTCCATCGATGTCGCCCGCTCGGAAGTCAACCGGCTGGACTCCATCGTCACCCAATTCTTGCGAGCTATCCGGCCATCACGGCCGCAACTTCGTCCGGAGAATGTGAACGCGATTGTGGAAGACGCGGTGCGCTTCTTCACACCCGAGATTCAGGACCGCGACATCGTGGTGAAGCAAGAACTGCGCTCGGACCTGCCGTTGCTTCAGTTGGATCGCGATCAGATGAAGCAGGCGTTTTACAACGTTATCAAGAACAGTCTCGAAGCCATGAAGCGCCACGGCACATTGGGCATCTACACTGATATGGACGATACGCATGTGCTCATCAGATTCGTCGATACCGGTGGTGGGATGTCGGCTGAAAACATGAGCCGCGTCTTCGAGCCTTATTTCACAACGAAGCCTGCCGGCACAGGTCTTGGCTTGTTAATTGTCCGCCGCATCGTGCGAGAACATGGCGGCGACCTCGCCATTGAAAGCGAAAAGGAAAGAGGTCTCACGCTTACGATTCGTTTGCCATACATCGAAAAGCGTATTCGCATGTTGGAAGCGGGCGAAGCCGCAGATCAGAGGTCGGAGGCCAGAACTCAGTGATCCTTGCACCGCGGCAGAGTCTTGATCTCCAAGGAACGACGGTTTCCAAACCGTCGAATCAGTAGGACGCTTTAAACTGCAGCAGTTTCCAACTTTGCGGCAGCCGAGCGAAAGCTAATGTCTCTGGCTTGCTGACGCTCGGTACGCTAGCTTTTGCGAGATGGGCTATCCTCACGTAGCTGTTGAAGTCTCGAATCTTACGAGGTCGAAGCCATCTTACGTGGCGTCGTTTCTCGTGGACAGCGGAGCCGTCGTTTGCCTCGCGCCCCAAAAAGAACTTCGATCTGCCGGAATTGAACCGGAAGGACGCGAGGCCTACGAACTCGCAGACGGCACGCCTGTCGAGTATGATTATGGGTTTGCTCGGCTCTCGTTCATGGGCTCCGAAACAGTAACTAAGATAATTTTCGGACCGGACAGTGTGGAACCGCTTCTGGGAGTCACTGCACTGGAAAGCGTCGGGATCGGAGTGGACCCGGTCACTCAAACCCTCAAGCGGTACGCGCCTTTGCCTTTGAAAGACTTAAAAGGCCCGCGGAGCTCGCCCCTCCAGTTAGGAACACACTGTTAGTCGCCGCCAAAGACGCTTTTCAGCCAATCCTCGAACTGACGAAAGAGAAGTTGCAGATAAGCACCGGGCGATTCCTTGAAGAGTTCGATGATGCGCGGGCTCAGGTCCTGCTTCGGTTCATCAATCGTGCCCGACAAATGCACGGTGGTCCAGAGATAGCCGCCCCGTTCACGATTGAAAACTTCTTCCGCACGCGGCAGCCAATCGAGATAGCGCCGGGTGAAACCGAGCCTGAGCGTGCCGCCAAGAACGCGGCGCTCGATCGATATCTCGCCCTCGATCCGAAGTTTCCCTTTATCTTCAATCGAGATGTCTTTGATATCGATCCTCGGATAGCGCCAGGCAAAATTCAGTGAGCAATCATCCAATTGAAGATATTCCAGCGATTTATTCCGGGCGA
>QHQA01000214.1 GCA_003219695.1 Verrucomicrobiota bacterium | reverse complement strand
TTCTAACAGATCAAAATATTTGTCTGCGACTTTTTCGTCCTGCTCCTTTGTCCAGCGCCCAGCCATGTTGATTACATCTGCCGTTTCTTCCGAATTGTTGGGCAGGAGCGCGGCGGCCTTAATGGCAAGCGCGCCCGCAATCAGGCGATAGTGAAAACGAATATCAGGCGACGCTTTGCTTCGTGCTACTCGCTTCCGCTCTTCACGCGTCGCTTTGAGGGGAGCTGACACCGTCTTTGTCCCGGCATATGTCATCTCCTCCACTTTTCCAGTGGTGCGTTGCGCGCCAATATCAGGCACCGGAAATTGTCCGTCCTCCGTAAATCCATCGGGCGCCATCTCAGTTCCCATTATTTCCATGCCATCGTAGCGCGCTATCCAGGCGGCACGGAATAATGCGAGAGCGCGCTCCTTTCTCGGAAGCATTTTATTCGCTCCTGCGTGCAGAGCTTCGACATAATGGCGAAGAATCTGATCAAATGGCGGTTGCAGGTAGCGCGCAGCTTCCTCGTAACCATGTTCACGGACGAGCCGGCGCCCCAGCAAATAGTGCAGTTTTTCGGTAGCAGTTAAGTTGTCTTGCCAGCCATAGGTCCTTGCCATGATCGGCGTCGGCGAAGCCGTTGGTGCGGGAAGCTGGTCAACGTAGCGCTTGAGTTCGTTTATCGTTAACACAGACTCAGCGACATACGCGGCATCATCCCAAAGATTGCCTTTGAAAAAGATGTCCAGCGCCTGAACAAAGTCGGCGCGCTGTAAGTGCAGCGCCGCGAAATCGCCGCGCGCTTCCTGGCTTAGGCTCCAGGAACGACGCCCGGAATACGCCTCGCCGCGATAGACGTACTCGAAATCGCCCAGACCCGAGTCGTAGTCGCTTACCTGCGATGGTCCCGCCCAGCCGATGTAAGCGCGTATGTCACGCAATATTTTCCATGCGTCTGCCATTGCCTTGACCGCTTCACCAAGATGCCCATCGCGCCGCTCGAGTTTTGCTTTAAGCCATAGCGCCGCCGGCGTGGTACCGCCGGAAAGCTTAAGCCAATGCGCAGCGTCCGTGTAATCGCCGCGCATGTAAGCGATCCATCCGAGATATTCGGCGTCTTCAACGCGCTCGAGTTTGGCAGCTTTGATCACTTGCAACCATCGCCGCGCCCGGGCTTGAGCAGAATCGCCCTCCTCAGAAAAATAGGTGCCGGTTGAACCAGTTGCCAGAATATGCGCAGTGACCAGCCGCCGTAGCAATGGCGCCGTCGCTGCGCGTTCGAGTGCCGCCAATTCTTGCTCCTCGCTCAGCTTTTTTTTGGGTTCCCACTGATCGCGCTCCTCATTCGATTCAACGACGTTGTAGTTCAGCATTCCGCTTACAGGTTGCCTGTCCGGGATCAGCGCCTTGATCGAGACGACGGCGCTCTCGTCGCCTAACGATAGTTGCGTGAGGAACAACTTCGCGGCTTCCACAGGATGATCTTGTTTCCATTCCGCCCTGCCTTCCCAGCCATAACTATCCGCCCCCAGGCCGAGCGAGTCTGCAAACCCTTGCCGGGCCAGCTCGCGCGTCTGTTGAAACCACTTCTGCGCTTCGGGGGCGCCTGTTTTCAATGCAAGCTTACCAAGCATGAACGCAGCCCAAACGGTTCGATAATGCCGTTCTTTCGGTGGCCGATTTAGCAGCGCCATCCAGGCGTCGCGGGCTTCGGAAAAATGTTCAGGGCCTCGTCGGTAAGCGAAAGCTCCGCGGTGGTAGTCTGAGAACTCGGACGGAAATTCTTGCGGCAGTGACAGGGCCGATTGCGCGTTCGCCGACTGAATAATCTGCCGCGCCGCTTCGTGTGCCTCCCACGCTTGCTCAGGATCCGTCGGTCTGATTCTTCCGCTCTTCAGCGCGTCTTCAAAATCGCCTTGATCGGCGGTGGCGGTTAGCTCCAGCAATGCTGGCCGAGGATCTGCACTCTTCAAAGAACGCTGAAGAAGCTTCTCCGGCGCATTGAAATCGCGCGCTATTCTTTTTAACTCCAGGTCCCAATAAAATTCTGGAGAGGCATCCACATTCCGGCCACCTTGATCCAGATAAACCATCGGGCCAAACCAGCCAGTCCCTTCAGCTTCGACACTGGTGACAGCGATGATGCCGATAAGAACGAGAGCTTTCACGCTTTAATATCTCACAAGCTGAAACTGCAGGTTCACGCGACTGGCAAAGCGCAGCCAACCGACATTGTATGTTTCCCCTGGTCGCATCTGCAACGCTTCGCCATCGTTTGTCGCAAAAATAGTCTTGGACTCGCGCAGTTCGACCGAGCAGCCTCTCAACGCGTCTGCCGCAATCGGCGGTTCATCGGAACTGACGATTAACTCGAATCTTAATCGCTCATCCGCTTCGCCATTGTTGCGGATTGCGATATCAACCGGATTCGTGCCGTCACTGACAATATCCACCTGACGACGAGGCCTTCTTCCATTTGCGACCGCGGCAAGCGTTGCAAAGCGCCAGTTTCGCGCGTCAGTGGCAACAGGCAATCGATACCAGATGACCTCGCGCAGTTCAGCCGGGCGGCGCTTCTGCCATTTCTGAATAAGATCGGCCAAGTCGTCGGGGTCCGCAGCGACGTCGTGCAGCCTGGTGTCAGGTGGCCATCGACCCTGCACACTATCCATTGTCACACCGAGTAATCTGCCGGCAGGTGTGTAACCTGCGATGCAGCGATACGTCGGCAACGCAACGGCAAACGGCTTTTTGTAAGCTGCCGCTCGAGCAACCCACTTTTGGGCGAGTGCCGGATCGCAAATTTGCCAGTGTGCCGCTGGTTTATGGAGTGGCACCGAATGGACTTGAAGAACGTAGCTGTCACAGTTGGCGATCAGTTGAGGAAACGCCGCCGAGTCGAGCCAAGCTGGCAGGGCCGTGATAACGAGTCTGGTGGGCGTGACGAGCCTTCGCAGAACAGCGACCCATCGACTGTAAGCCAGCAGGTCTTTTTCGGCGCAGTCGAAATCGAGCTGCAACTCAGTAATTGGAACGTCTTTCTCCTTTGCCTCTGAAAACAGTCGGCGCACTTCCGCCGCTACTGCATCCGATCGGCGATCACCCACGCTTTTCAAATCCGCAATTGGCGCTATACGGAGGGCGATGCCGTATCGCTTGCAGTGTCGCAGCGCCTTCCAATCGATATTGCTCTCGATCGGTCGAGCAATCGCGCCGTTCCATTCGAGTTCTGCTCCGAGCGCAACGACGCCGTCTAGTTGCTTTTCACTCGCGACGACCGCGTCTGATACAGCGGAAGTCCACTGCCGTTGCCATACATATACGCGCTGATCCAGAGGTCGCCGGACTGCTGGCCGCTGGGTGCACGCCGGAATCAGGGCAAATGTTAGAACGACCAGCGACCAATTCCGACGCAACACAATGTACAAATCACCGTAAGATCGCCCGACTATTCTGTCGAACGCTTTTTCGTCTCCGCTGAG
>QHQA01000048.1 GCA_003219695.1 Verrucomicrobiota bacterium | reverse complement strand
TTTGTTTTTCTGGAGGTGTCCGACGAAATGCCATCGCAAGTTTGACGGCAATTCCGGAATCTTTACCCGTGCCTCCTGGACCCGACTTTCGCCGAACAAACTCTGACCGGCTTCGATCGCTTCGCGAACTTTCGCCGCGTCATGCGTTTTCGAGATCGCAACCAGTTCGACATCATCGACGGCGCGACCCGCTTTCGCCGCCGCCTGCGCAATCTGCTCGCGTACGCGCTCAAGATTTTCAGCGATCGAAGACATTGTAGAGGCGTCCGCCGGGGGACGCCTACTATTTCTCTACTTCGGTGCTTGAGACAAGCACGCCGCTCTGCGGCACATTACAAAAAGGCTTCATTATTGCTGCACTACCCGGGAGCGTAAGCACCGCTACAACGCCGCTTTCCTCATGCTACCGTGGCTCGATCGTTCCGTCCGGCATTGCCCGTATCCGGCACCCGCAAATTGAAAGTCGCCATTGAATTGTGAGCGCGATGGGCGATGCATCTAAATCCCTTTTTATGAGCGGCTTCTTTAAGGAGTTGCAGCGGCGAAAAGTTTACCGGGTCGCGGCCGCCTACATCATTGCGGTAGGATTCATCATTCAGCTTGGTTCGGCGGTTTTTCCGGCGTGGGATTTGCCGAACTGGACGCTGCGTCTTGTCGTCGTGCTCTTACTGGCCGGATTTCCGATCGCCCTGATTCTCGCCTGGGCCTACGACGTTACCCCGCAAGGGATTCGGGCAACTCCAACAACGTCGGCTCCCGGAGCGCATCGACGCCGTAATTTAATCATGCTGATTGTCACCGGCGTAGTTGTTTCGGCGGCAGCAGGTTTTTTCCTTTTGCCGCGCGCTTCCGCCCGCAAGATCGACAAGTCGATCGCCGTTCTGCCTTTCGAAAACCTGAGCGACGAAAAGGAGAACGCTTACTTCGCCGACGGCATGCAGGACGATATCATGACGAATCTTTCGAAGATCGGTGACCTGAAAGTCATCTCGCGCACGTCAGTCACGTCGTATCGAGGCACTGGCGCACGCAACGCCCGAGAGATTGGCAAAACGCTCGGTGTGGCCACCCTTCTGGAAGGCAGCGTTCGCCGGATCGGCAATCGCGTCCGAGTGAACGTGCAGCTGATCAATGCCGACACCGACGAGCATATTTGGGCGGAGGATTACGACCGTGATTTAACCGATGTCTTCGCGATTCAAACCGATCTCGCGCAAAAAATTGTCTCCACCCTGCGGGCTAAACTTTCGCCCAGCGAAAAAGCGCGACTCGATCGTCGGCCTACAGAAAATCCGGACGCCTATCTATTGTTTATTCAGGCAGAGCAGTATGCCAACGGGCCGAATATGTTCAGCGACGATTCCCGGAAGGCGGAGCAGCTTTTAGAACAAGCAATCAAACTCGATCCAAACTTTGCCGCCGCCTTCGCCTGTCTCTCCACCGTAGAAAGTTGGGCGTATCATACTTTTGATCCAACGCCGGCGCGGCGAGAAAGAGCGCGAGTGGCTGCGGATCAGGCTTTGCGCTTGCAACCCGATCTTCCGGAAGGACACCTCGCTCTCGGCTTCTGTTACTATTATGGCGATCGAGATTACGGTCGCGCGCTAGCCGAGTTCGAGATCGCGAAACGCGGTTTGCCTAACGAAGCCCAGGCTTTCATGGCGATCGGCGCCATTCAGCGCCGCCAGGGAAAATGGTCGGAATCGACCACGAACTTTGAAAAATCGGTGGCGTTGGACCCGAAGAACGTGGGTTCCCTTTACAATCTCGGATTCAGTTACCTGGCCCAGGGGAATTTCGAAACTGCGGACAAAATTTTCGATCGAGCACTTGCCGCGTCGCCGGAATCGTTTAGCGCGCGCGCATTGAAAGGAGTGGTAGCGATCTTTTGGAAGGGCGATGTCCAAGCCGCCGAAAATCAACTTTCCTTGGCGCCCGCGAGAGACGCGGGTGGCCTTGTCACGTCGACAAAGGCATGGGTGTTGATCTTGGGACGAAAGTTTTCGGAGGCTCTCCAAGAGATTCAACAATTTCCCAGAGAAATATTGGATACGCACAGCGGCCGAAGGCCGAAAGCTTTCTTTGAAGGTCTGATTTATCATTACACTGGCGACGAGGCGAAAGCTCAAACTGCGTTCGAGCGCGCCCGTGTAGTGACCGAGCAACTTGTGCGCGAAAGTCCTGGCGACGCTCCTCTTCATGCGCTGCTTGGTGAGATTCTCGCAGCGCTCGGGCAGAAAGAAGCGGCCATCTCCGAAGGCAAACGTGCGACGGAATTGCTACCAGAATCCCAAGACGCCTACGACGGTCCACAAATCACTTTAGCGCTCGCATCAATCTACGCTTGCACCGGCGAAAACGATAAGGCGCTACCGCTGCTCGATCATTTGTTACAGACGCCTAATGGCATTACCGTTCCCCTTCTAAAGCTCGACCCCGTTTGGGACCCGCTGCGCAAAGACCCGCGCTTCCAGGCTTTGATCGACAAGTACACAACGAAAGGCTGACAGGCGATCCTCGAACGCTTTCGAGGCCACCGTAGCTTAATCGCCGGCTGCCTCTCGTAATCTTCGTCGCCGAAATTCCATCGCCCACAATGCAGCGATCGTGAGAATGTCGCTGGTCACGTGCGTGGCCCGCACGCTCCCGTAAGTTGCGGGCGTGAGCGTTGGCTCGATCAGATCGCGAATTTGTTTCGAGTTGGCAACGGTTGCTCCACTAGAATCGAATTGCTTGATCGCCTGGATCGTCGCGAATCGTTGCGCAGTCGTATCGTACATTGCGTCGAGATTTTTATAGGCGAACAAGGCGAAAAGAATCGACACGATTAGAGTCGTGATTGCCGCCGGCTGTTTGCGCATCGACGAAAACGCAAGCAACCCGCCGACGATCAGAACGTAGAGGTTCCAGTAAGACTGCATCGCGGTCGAGCGCTCGAAGTAAAGTTGAATCAAGTCGTTGTAATTCATAAGGGCGAGTTCGGATTATTAAGTTCGGAGTCTTTCGGAGGCGAGGAGAAATCTTTCTCGGAAAAGCCAAAAGCAGCAAGCCGCCAGAACGAAACCGCCGGCAATATCGACGACGTGATGTTGATAGGTGAGAACCGGCGAAACGGCGATGAGCGAGAACCAGGCAATGATCGCAATTCGAATGAGCCCACGACTGTGGCGGAAGTAAACATCGAGAAGGATCAACATCAGAGCCGCATGTAAGGAAGGCAGAAGATTGTGAGGCGAGTCCATTCCGCGAAACCAATCGAAGATTGCGCCGAGCCAGCCATCGGCGTGCGGCCGGGGAAAAGCGAACCGCAGCGGAAAGAGCAGGAAACAAACTCCGGCAACGACGATCGCGCAGATTACACGCTGCGAAAATGTTCGTAGCTCTCGCTCGGTTCGACAGAGAAACGGCGCGGCGACAAAGAAAAGATCGATCGACATGTAAGGGAGGATCATGAACGGCACGAATGGAATGCCGCGTTCCCATTCGAAATAGAATGTTCCGACTCCAGCACGCCGCGCGGTGATCCAGTTGCAGCCGCTGTAAACAACCAGAAACAGGATCGACAATCCGGCCGAAGCGAGGAGGGCTTTGCGGGTGGATCGACCAGTCCCTTGGTCGATGCTATCGATTTGCGGCTTCGCCGCCATTTAACATCGCGCGCGGAGCGCACGATCCACCTTGCTGGCGATCGAAACCGTGAACATTCCCCATTGGTCAATCTCCATCTTGAGCTTTTCGAAACCCGCAAGGCGCACGAGCTCGTCCATCTCCGCCGTGGTCCGGCGCCGCATGATCC
>QHQA01000212.1:2018-3029 GCA_003219695.1 Verrucomicrobiota bacterium | reverse complement strand
TGTTTGATGCCGGCAACACGGATTTCGAAAAATTCGTCGAGATTCGAACTGAAGATGTAAAGAAATTTCACCCGCTCGATCAGCGGCTGGGTCGGGTCCTGCGCTTCCTCCAGGACGCGACGATTGAATTCGAGCCAGCTCAGCTCGCGGTTAATGAAATTTTTCGGATCACCAAAGCGTTCACGGGCCGTTTGTTCGGCGGCCACAGGAACAATCGCCGCGCTTTCTTCCGTTTCGATCCTGGATTGCGCCTGCGCCATGCTTACAAGATCGACAATCAGTCGCGCATAACAAGGTGCCACATTTTAAGTCACGGCAGCGACGGTTTGGTGTCGAATGTCTTCGGCCGCAGCCGCGTAAACCGCATCCTCCGCGATGTTCGTCGCGTGATCGCCGACACGCTCAAGGCAACGGGAGATAAAAATCAGATTGAGATAACCGCGTAGCTGCTTCGGGTCTTGCGCCATCCGCTCGGTCAGTTTGCGGTTCGCCATTTTGTTCATGTAATCGAGATCTTTATCGCGAGCGACAACCGCGCGGCCAAGATCGACATCCTCGCGCGCAAACGCGTCGATACCGTCTTTAAACATGGCCATGGCGTGCGTCTGGATCGGAACCATTATCTCGATTTCGGGAAGAGGCGGATGTTTGTTTAGCTTGCGCGCGCGCCGTGCGATGTTGGTGGCCTGATCGGCCACGCGCTCGATGTTGGGCGAAAGCTTCATCGCCGCAATGACACGCCGCAGGTCGGACGCGACCGGTTGGAACCGCAGCAGCACGTCCACGCCATCTTTGTCAACTTGCTTTTCCAGTTGATCGATCTCCTCGTCATCCGCGATCGCGGTTGCGCATAGATTATCGTCTCGTTTAAGCAACCCTTTGATCGCGCGATCAAGACTGCGCTCAGCCAGTCCGGCCATCATCAGCACGTTGCTGCGTAATGCCGCGAGCGCTTCGTCAAACGTTCCGAGAATATGTTTCGGCGGCGTCATTTAGTTCGTCCTCTTCTTC
>QHQA01000212.1:0-1842 GCA_003219695.1 Verrucomicrobiota bacterium | reverse complement strand
CCTAGAATATGTTTTGGCGGAGTCATATCGATCCAACCATCAACCGAATCGTCCGGTAATATAATCTTCCGTTCTGCGCTCGGTCGGATTCGAGAAAATTTTTGTGGTCGACCCAAACTCGATCAATTGGCCGAGGTAAAGAAAGGCGGTGTAATCGGAGCAACGCCCGGCCTGTTGCATGTTATGGGTCACGATCACGACGGTGTAGTTTGCGCTTAATTCGTGGATCAATTCTTCAATCTTCGCCGTCGCAATCGGATCGAGAGCGGAGGCCGGCTCGTCCATGAGAAGAACTTCCGGCTCGACCGCGATCGCCCGCGCGATGCAGAGACGTTGCTGTTGTCCGCCGGAGAGACTAACGCCGGGTTTGTGCAGATCATTTTTCACTTCATCCCAAAGCGCGGCCATCCGCAGCGATTGCTCGAGTCGTTCGCGCAGGAACGCGCGGTCGCGCACGCCGTTAAGTTTTAAACCGACCAGAACGTTGTCCGCGATCGACATGGTCGGAAACGGATTCGATTTTTGGAAGACCATTCCTATCCGACGGCGAATCACAACCGGATCGACATCCGGCGCATAAATATCTTCGCCGCCAAAAAGGACTTTACCTTCGACGCGCGTGTTCGGGACCAATTCGTGCATTCGGTTGAGCGAGCGCAGAAGTGTCGACTTGCCGCAGCCGCTCGGCCCGATGATCGCGGTAATCATTTTTGATGGAACGGTGAGGGCGACGCCGTCGATTGCTTTTTTCTCGCCGTAGAAGATCGACAATCGCTCCACTTCAAACGCCGGGGCTCGCTCGGGAGCAGCATCTGGCTCTGAGTCGGAAGCCACTTGTTGCTGTGGCGCGGAAGCGGGCGTGATCATCGGCGGCTCAATCGTAACAGCATTTTCCATCAGAGAACCCGTGCAAGTCGTTCCCGGGTGAGAACGCGAACTAAAATATTAACCAAGAAAATCATTACCACCAACACAAGCGCGCCCGCCCACGCTTGGCGGTGCCAATCATCGTACGGCGAAATCGCGTAGCTGAAAATTTGCAAGGGCAAGGCAGCGATCGGCTCAGCCAGATCGTGATTCCAGAAACGGTTTCCGAATGCGGTGAAAAGCAGCGGCGCGGTCTCGCCCGCGACCCGCGCAAGAGCGAGGAGGATGCCGGTCACAATTCCTTTCAACGCTGTCTTCATCACCACGTAGACAATTGTTTTCCAGCGGCTGATGCCGAGCGCGAGCGACGCTTCGCGATAACCAGTGGGCACCAGCAGCAATACTTCTTCGGTCGTGCGCATGATGAGCGGAATCATGATAAAACCGAGCGCGAGTCCGCCGGCGTAAGCGGAAAAACTTTTGAACCGCAACACCACCAAACCATAGACGACCACGCCCCAAATGATCGACGGCACACCATTGAGCACGTCCGCGACGAAGCGAAGCAGCCAATTTGACCGCACCGTTCCATACTCGGCGAGATAAACGCCGCCGAGCACGCCGGCCGGAACGCCGGCCAACGCGGCCAGCCCGAGCAATTGAAACGTACCAACAATTGCATTCGCCATCCAGCCACCGGCAACGCCGACCGGTTTCGGCAGTTCGGTAAAGAACGACCAGATCGCGGCGCCGGCGCCTTGGCGCAGAAGATGAAAAAACACAAGCGCGAGCGGCGCGATCACCAGCAATGCGCAAACGAACGCAATCATCGCGGCGAGCGCACTCTTCGTTTTTCGCCAGAAAGGATATTGGTTGTTCTTCATTGGACTGCGCGCGGCGGCATTGTCGATCCCATCGTTCTCAAAAGCAGCTGGGCGAGAAGGTTTGCCAGAATCGTGATTCCGAAGAGGACAA
>QHQA01000213.1 GCA_003219695.1 Verrucomicrobiota bacterium | reverse complement strand
TTAGAAACTTCATGATGTAACAGGAAGGTGAGTTGTCATAACAGCAGAAGCCTGGGCTTCGTCAAGACCTGGCCCTGTCGCTTGATCCCATGAGATTCGAAATCTTTCATCTGCCAAGCGATCTGATCGAGATCGCGGCGATCGCGGAACGTCGAAGGCTACTTGCTCAACGACCTCTTTTTCGCTGCGGCGAGTTCTTTAAGTTTTTCGTCACCATGACAGGGAAACTGACGGTTTGAGAAGCAATTTTCTTTATGACAGGTCCGTGGTAGATCGCTCGCATTTTTTTTGAATGTGCGCTTGCGGTGCTGATCGCCCGCCTCCTGTCACTTTATTCCAGTCCAAAGTCTGAATCGTAAGCGAGTGAAATTTTGATTCACAGAACACCGAGCGCCTGATATATAGCCCTAAAGTCTTATAGGTAAGCCGCCGGGAGTCATGAGAAATTTCTGGTTAATTATCACACATCTAAGTCAACACGCCCAAATCCGATGAATCCTAGCCCTCCAAAAACATCTATTCGGCTACGCTTGGTCGCAGCCGCCACATGCGTTGCGTTTTTCGTTGGCTGTGCAACTGCGCCGCAGACAGCTCGTGGGCCCGAATATGGGCCTGCGGCGAGCATGATGCGCGAGGCGCGCTCCTCAAGCGTTCCAGTTGAGAAACGAGCAGCCGACTATTTGCAGGCCGCTGCCATGACCGCTCCCCTGCTGGACTCCGGCGCTCAGGAAACCCCAGCGCGGGACACTTACAATGCAGCCTGCGGTGAACTTACCGTGCTGCTTCGCACCAGCCAGGGAGGACAACTATGGAACCATCCACTGACCATCGCCGGGAACAATCAGACTTACCATTTACGACTTGAACCCGCCAGTAACGCGGTCTGGGCGCCAAACTACTTCACTACGTTTGAGCTCGAACAACAGGTCAAAGAGAAACTGATCAGGAAGGAAAACATTCAGCAGGGTGTTGGCGGTGCGCTTGTCGGAGTGCGAATCCTTAATCCACCCGAAAAGTTCGCGCCGCCGAGGGGAATCGCGGCGGCAGTTACGGCGACGCTCGATTTTCACGGAAAGGACGCCACGCTCGCGCTTCGTCGCCCGGCCAAGCAACCGACGGCAACTGTTGAAGGGAAAGTGCGTCCTTTGGCAGTCAATTACTCCGCGCCGATCAGCTACTACAAACCACCGTCCAATCTTGCGCTTAAAGGATTGATCGGCGGATTCGAAGGCACGCATTACCCGGCGAGGATCGGGCTCTATTTCATGCAGCCATACGATCCCGAACGAATCCCGCTGGTTTTCGTCCACGGTCTTTTTTCCACACCGTTTACCTGGGTACAGACGATCAATGGACTTCAGGCCGATCCCGAGATCCGTAAGCATTATCAATTCTGGGTGTTCGCTTATCCGACCGGCTATCCCATTCTGTATTCTGCATTTCGTTTGCGCCAGGCACTGGCCAAAGTGGATCAAGTTTACCCGAACCATAAGCCGTACGTCATGGTCGGCCACAGCATGGGTGGCATGCTCACTCACGACCAGGTCATTACGGTGACCAAGGCCATGTGGGAGAAGAAAATGGGCGAAACGGCGAAAGTCATTTTTGATCAGCAGCCCAAGGACAGGTTGTCTTTATCTGTACTCCGCATCGCGGTAGCGATATGGCCAGCGGCGGATTGGGTAAAATTGCGATCAGCCTGATTAATCTCCCGGGGCAGCTCACAGCAGTAATGAAAGACGCGTTCACCAGTGCAGAACTTGTTAAGTTGACTGGTTCCAAACGTCTTCCGAACAGTGTCTGGGGATTGAAACCGTCCAACCCAGCGTTGCCGGTAATTAACAATGCGTCGATCAGCGTTCCCTATCACTCGATCATTGGCGATCGCGGGAAAGGCGACACACCAAATAGCACCGATGGTGTGGTAGCATACTGGAGCTCGCATCTCGATGGCGCGAAATCAGAGCTGATCGTTCCCGGCCCGCACGGTTCGTGCGAACTACCGCAAACCATTGCCGAGCTTGACCGGATTCTGCGTTTAAATTTGGGACTCCGCAGCACCTCAAAAACAACCGTCGCTCAGGCGGTCCGTTGACCAGTTAACCGTTCACGGGGTTCCGCTTGGCGGCAAAAGATAGAGCGCCGTGGCCGCTACTCGCGATTTCCGATTGGTCTCATGCAGCCACGTTCATGAGCTAAAAGCCCGTCGCTTTCGCGGCTACTGTTGACTGCAAAAGCTAATCTGGCGTTTGGTAAGGCGGCTCGTCTGTCGCGATCGGTGTGGTCTGCATCGGCGGATTGATCAACTGGAAAATCACGGCTGCGACAACAGCGGCAGCGAAGTTAGCCAAGAGATAAATCCAGATGTTTCCCCAACTGGAAATGCCGAGAACACAAATGCCCAGAGCGACTGCGGGATTAAATGCGCCGCCCGAAATGTCGCCGACGGCGAATGCGCCGGTCATCACAGTCATGCCAATCGCTAGGCCATAAAATGAATTCCCTGAAGTGCCTTCCGCGGTGGCGGTGTTCAAGACCACATATACGAGCGCAAATGTAAAAAGAAACTCGGCAAGCAGTGCCGGGCCAACGTGCGGCGTGATGGCAGTCACAGGAACACCAACGCGAAGAACCCTGCTGGTGAGCAGCGCAGCAATTGCTGCCGCAACAAATTGCGCAATCCAATAAGGCACCACGTCTGCGACGTTAACTTTGCCCCGGATTAATACGCCCAGTGTGACTGCCGGATTATAATGCGCGCCAGAAACGTGGCCGCCGGCGTAAACCATCACCATGAGTGCCGCGCCGATCGCGAGCGGCGCGATTACACCTGCGCCTGCGCCAATTCCCGTGCAACCAATTGTCAGGACGAGGAAGAATGTTCCAACGAATTCCGCGATGTATTTATTCATGAGCTAGTCTTGTAACTGAAGGAGCTTTGGAAAAGCAACATCGGAATCGCCGAATAGGACTTAGGTCGTACGAGGAAACGCAGTTTCACCTTGCCAATATGTGCGAAGCTGATTTCACACAGCGGAAACCGAGATGATTTGTGCCAGTATTAACCTCACCTTTGCCGCGTGTGCCGACGATGTAGCGGGAACAATATTGCTCATTGCAAAGAAACGAGCCGCCCCGATGGACGCGCTTCTTCTCGTTAGGCTC
>QHQA01000211.1 GCA_003219695.1 Verrucomicrobiota bacterium | reverse complement strand
TTGCGCAATACCTGAACCAGGAGCGCGGGCTTGTTCCGGGGACTGTGCAACAGTACCTCGTCGAGACACGGAGATTCTTGTCCGAGCGTTTCGGCACAGGTGCCATCCGATTGGAAAAGCTACATTCCGACGATATCTCGGCATTTATCGTTCGCCGTTCCGCCGCCGCTAGCATCAGCGCAACCCAGCATGCAATAACCGCGCTCAGAACGCTGTTCCGATTTCTTTATCAACGCGGTGATTGCCGCATCAATCTGGCAGCATCAATCCCCAGCGTGGCGAGCTGGAGTCTCGCCGGTTTGCCAAAGTATCTGTCGAACCAGGATGTGGATCTCGTACTTGAAAGGTGTAAGGGCGGTAGTGCCGAGGAGCAACGTGATCGGGCGATTCTGTTTTTACTGGCGCGACTCGGTCTGCGCGCCGGTGAGATTGCTCAGTTGACACTGGATGACATCCGTTGGGATACGGGCGAAATCACCATTCGTGGGAAAGGGGGGGCGTTGAATCGGTTGCCCCTCCTTATTGATGTGGGCGAAGCATTGGTGGCCTACCTGCACCACGGTCGGCCCAAGTGCTCGTCTCGCAACGTCTTCATCCGGGTGCGCGCTCCCCGCCAAGGCTTCACGGGCGGCGATGCAATCAATCGTGTCGTGCGTGTGGCTTTAAAACGTGCAGGTCTTGATCCGTCTGGTAAAGGTGCACATGTGCTGCGGCATTCCCTGGCCACCCGCATGCTCCGTGGTGGAGCTTCGTTGCCTGAGATCGGCCAGATTCTCCGGCATGAACTGCCCAAAACGACGGCTATCTATGCCAAGGTCGATCTGGCGACGCTGCGCGCCCTCGCGCCGGCATGGCCCGGAGGTGAGGCATGAACAAATTGCGCCATGGTGTTGAACAGTACTTGGCGGTTCGGCGGGCCCTCGGGTTCAAGCTTCACGAAGAAGGCCGTTTGCTCAATGGATTCGTCGATTTCCTGGAGAAGGAAGGATCGGCTGACATCACCACCGATCTCGCTTTACAGTGGGCAATGCGGCCAACGAGATGTCAGCCTGTGCGTTGGTCGAGACGCCTGAGCGTGGTACGGCAGTTTGCGCAATATTGCAGTGCGGAAAATCCGCGAACTGAGGTTCCACCGCTTGGCTTGCTGCCACATTCCTACCACCGAACAGCACCTTACATGTACAGCGATGAAGAGATAGCGAGACTGATCGCGGCCGCTAAGCTCCTTCCGTCGCCACTCGGATTGCGAGGCGAGACATACCGGACATTCTTCGGCCTGCTTGTGGTGACTGGCATGCGGCACAGTGAAGCCCGACAGCTTGACCGGGACGACGTCGATCTGACCGACGGTATTCTCACCGTGCGCGTGACCAAGTTCGGAAAATCACGACTCATCCCGGTGCATACGTCCACACGCGATGCGCTCCGCAGATATGCGACTCTGAGAGATCGCATCATCCCAAAACCAAAATCGCCGAGCTTTTTTCTTTCCGAGAGACGTGTGGGACTGAATCGGTGGACCGTCTACTCCACCTTTGACAAGCTCAAGCGGCAGGCCGGTCTTCAAAGTTCTCAAGGTCGGCGCAGTCCGCGAATCCACGATCTCCGTCATCGACTCGCGACCCAAACACTGCTTCGCCTCTATCGCTCTGGCCAGGACGTAGGGCGTCACATCGCCGCGCTGGCAACATACCTCGGTCACGTGGATATCGCCAGCACTTACTGGTATCTGTCGGCCGTCCCTGAACTGTTAAACCTGGTCGCCGGCCGTTTGGACGGCGAGCACGGGAGCACGCTATGAAAAACAGCCGACAGTTTCCGGATTTACTTCAAAGCTTCTTTACCGAACGCCTGATGCATCAGCGACAGGCCAGTGCCCACACAATCGCGAGTTATCGTGATACCTTCCGCCTTCTCTGCGGTTTTGCCCAGCAACGGATACACAAGGAGCCATCCGCGCTCACCATTCAGGATCTGAACGCGGAGTTCATCGGAGCATTCCTGAGCGATCTTGAGAAAACTCGCGGCATCGGAGCACGTACGCGAAATATCCGCTTGGCCGCGATCCACTCCTTCTTTCGATATGTCGCGATTAGCGAACCTATCTACAGTGCAGTGTCCCAGCGGGTGCTTGCGATACCCACCAAGCGCTTCGACCGGAAGCCGATCGATTTTTTGACCGCCCCCGAGATTGATGCCCTCTTAGCTGCTCCGGATCAAACGACCTGGACAGGCCGCCGCGACTATACGTTCTTGCTAACTGCCGTGCAGACAGGGTTGCGTGTCTCAGAGTTGGTTGGCCTTCGTTGTGAGGATATCGTGCTTGGAACGGGAGCCCATATTCGCTGCATGGGTAAGGGGCGCAAGGAGCGACTGACGCCACTGCGTAAACAAGCCGTCCTCGTCCTTCGAGTTTGGCTGCGTGAACGGGGAGGTCACCCTGCTGAACCTCTGTTTCCAAACCGTCTCGGCGGCTCACTGTCACGCGATGGCGTCGAGTACCTGATTGCAAAACACGTTGCTCGCGCTCGACACAACTGTCCCACGCTATCGAAAAAGCGTGTTTCTGCGCATGTATTGAGACACTCGCTTGCGATGAGTCTGCTGAACCACGGGACCGATCCTTCGATTATTGCTCTGTGGCTCGGTCATGAATCCATTGA
>QHQA01000210.1 GCA_003219695.1 Verrucomicrobiota bacterium | reverse complement strand
CTTCGGCGGCGGCTTTGGAGGCGGGGGCGGTGGAGATATACGCTCCAGCTTAGGTGTCGTTGAACCCCGCAGGTCAATTTCAGATTTGCGCGGCGTTTTGGATTCGTCGATGGGCTCTTTGGTCGCCATTTTGAAGACAAAAGAGATTACGGTTTTTCCGGCGGCCGTTGTCGCGGTGGCAGCGGGGTCGTAGGTCGTTGCGGTGGTGCAGGCGGCGGCGTAGGACGTTCTCGGGGTGGAGGTCCGCTTTCACCAATCGGAGGTCGATTCTTGTCGATTGTCCTGCCAGTCGGAATGTGAGGCATAAGTCTTAATTTTCTACAAACTCAATCAATTTAATCCCACTTTCTTTGTCTAGCAAGATGCTGATGAGCGGATCGTTAAGCGCCGCGTTGTCATCACCGAGCCAGCTTGCTGATTCTAAATAAATCGCGCGCTCCTCTGGCGTGTCAGAATAAAACGTGGGCCAGCCGTATACGCGTCGTCCATCTGTGAGATGGACAACGAAACGTTGAGACTGTGCGAGTGTTTCAATCCATGTTGAAGGTTTGGCGGTTTTTCGGGTAATCCTCCAATCTCTGAGCTTCTGGAGAAGCCATTCGTTGTTCATTTCGGCAGCGGTGACAAGCGCGACCGTGATGCTGCAAGCTGTCATCAACGAGATGTTCCCTACCGTATAAAAATTATCGCGAGCAAACTGAATTTTCGGAATCAGTTCGAGTAGCCAACGTACTATTACGAACAAGGTTAGATTGAACATTGTGAAAATCAGTGCTTCGATGACCTTGTCGAACGCATCCTTCGGCTTCCGCACAACAAGAGCATTCACGACGCCTGCAGTTACGAGGCCGGGCAACAAAAACAAGAGTATCGGAATTAACGCGCTGAGTTTGTCCAGTTCCACTTTGGAAACGCTTAACAGTTCTGAATCGGGGGGTGAAGGCTTTTGTTTGCTGGATCACAGTTGTGTGAGGAATTACACACGCACGCTTGTAAATCCGTGCGCGCAGATTTTGTGTCACCCGTTGTGTCACCCGGTTGGCTAAAAATGAGCAAAGCCCTGAGTACTCGTGAGGAGCCTCAGAATGGTTCAACGCGCTAAGGCAGAGCGATTTGCTGACGTGTGAAGAGATCGGCGGAGTCCAGCCAAAATGCGGTTTTTGGTTTAGGAAACCTCCGTTCTATCCGTTGAACTACGGGAACATTTCAAAAGTCAGAAGTTAGAAGGATGAAGGAGAAAATCCAGAGATCAGATTTCAGATGCCGATCTTAATGCAAGAGGCGAGTCGAGTAAATCGCGCGCCGTTAATGCATCCATAGAGATCTATTCTCCGCCCTCCGACAGGTTTCGGCGCGAATCTTTAAACGGAGGCACCGCGCACATGAGCAATAGTTCTGCGCGCCAATCAATCTTCGGCACCGCTTTGAAACTGTTGAAGCGAACAGCGGAGGAATGGTTGGATGATAAGGCGCCGCAACTGGGCGCCGCACTCGCCTACTACACTGTCCTCTCACTTGCGCCGCTTGTCCTGATTTTGCTCGCGATTATCGGTGTGGTGTTCCGGCACGATCCCGCTGGTGCATGGACGAAATTCACCGAGCAAATGAGTTATTTTCTCGATAAAAGTGCGATCCAAGTGGTGCAGGACATTGCACGGACCGCTGCCGCGCCTGGGAAGAGTACGCTCGCCACGATCATCGGGATCGCTCTCGCTCTATTCGGCGCAAGCGGAGTGTTCGGTCAGTTGCAGGATGCATTAAACACGATCTGGGGCGTAAAAGCCAAACCAACACGCGGCATCTGGGGATTTTTGCGCGCCCGTTTTTTGTCCTTTGCAATGGTTGCCGGGGTTTGTTTCCTATTACTCGTGTCGCTGGTGATTGAAGCGCTGCTGAAAGCGTTCAGCCATTACATTCAAGCGGCATTCCCAGGCGGTCTCATTGTAGCCGTCAGCATTTACTTCGTCTTTGATTTCGCAGTGGTCGTCGCAGTCTTCGGAATGATCTTCAAGATTCTTCCGGACGTACAAACCCGGTGGCGGGACATCTGGGTGGGCGCCATCATGACGGCGTTTTTCTTTGTGATCGGCAAATGGTTGCTTGGCTTATATCTTGGTAGTGGCACTGCGGCTTCAGCTTATGGCGCGGCCAGTTCGCTGGTTACACTACTTCTCTGGGTTTATTATTCGTCGCAGATTTTACTTTTCGGCGCTGAGTTTACGCAGGTTTACGCCAGTGAATATGGGGCCCCTCTCGAACCTGACACATACGCGGTGCGCGTTGAACGAAAGGAAATTGAAAAGCCATCGCGTTAAACAAGCGCGAATCTGTTCAGCGCATCAGCGCAATGAGCCGACTCCGGCTGGGGACTTCGAGCTTGCGAAAAACTGAGTGAAGGTGCTTTTTCACCATCGGCAAACTCAAGCAGGCGTCATCAGCGATCTCCTGGTTGCTCCGCCCCTCACAGACAAGTCGAGCAACTTCCTGTTCGCGCCTGGTGAGCCGGACGAGCTGCGGCAAACGGGAGCTTGCCGGTCCAGCACGCTGAGCAAGGTCGCGCCGCAAATCTTCGCACTCGATGAGAAAATGCGGCTGCGCCACACCGATTGAACTGAGCTGTTTCTGATGGATTGTCGCTCGCAAATGCGGCGATCGCGGATGATGCACGCGTTCTTCTTTGAAACCTGTTTGCCGCGCGTTCGTGCGTCGCGCGTGTGTCCATTGTTGTTTGAGCAGACGGCATCGATCCAAAATCTCGGAAGGAATCGGTGAGGTCGCTTTCGTCAGCTGCGCCTCCTCGGGTCCTTTTTCCCACACCGCGCAGAAGTCGCGCGCGGCCCGGTTTTGATAAATCGGCTTTAAGTTCCATCGCAAGACGATCGTGGGCAATGGCAGCCGGCTCAGGAATTCTTCAAGATCCATCCGCACTGAATGCTCACGCTCGAGCGACCTGAGCCGGCAAAGGGCGGTGAGAAATTGGGGGTAAAGCTGCCGAAGCAAAT
>QHQA01000047.1 GCA_003219695.1 Verrucomicrobiota bacterium | reverse complement strand
CGCCAGGTGCTCCGAGGCACGGTTCTCTGACGGAATTTCGCGATGTCCCTGTCGCTGTGCCATTGCTCAAGGAAACGCGCCCGGCGCGTTTATGTCGATCTTTTCCGTAATACGCCGCGGAACGAGGAATCGGAAAGTCTCCCCAGCAATGGGTTGTCGAAATAATTTCTTCGAATGCGCGAACCGGCTACAGCGCTTTGTAGTCCACAGAGATGGTACGGTAAACGAGATTGTCGTGTTGCGCTGAGAAATAAAAAAGCTCGAGCATGGTCGTGCCGACCATCCATTGATAGCCGACGAGCGTCTGAATGACGTCGGTATCGTGATCGCGAGAGCGCGAGACCAGTTTTCCGGTGCCGTACTTCTCATCGAAGTATTTGCGGATTTCTCCCATCCGCTGGTTGTAACGTTCGATCGACCAATCCGGGTATTCGTATTGCAGCTCCACCGCGACAAGCGACCGTTGTTTGAAAGTAAACATGCTGCGCTTGAGTCCAGGATGAACCAGCCCTTCTACAGTCCAAACTTCCTTGTTCTCCTTTTTTTCGCGCGAGGTAATTTTGGCTTTCGCGCCGTGGAGCACGTCTTCCACCCGCCGCATTGAGTCATTCCAACGAAACCCGAACGGCGGCACCAGCTCATCAACGGCAAACGCGCACGGCGCAGAAAGTAAAGACGCGATCAGGCCACACTAAAGAATTCGACGGATCGTCAACAGGTTGGAATGGGCGACACAGTTCGCCTGGCGGCTGGTCATGTCGATGTGCCTTCGCTGCATTTGCAATTCGCCAAGCGTTTCCCCTTAGTCCCAGAGGCGGACAAGTTGCGCATACAGGCCGATCAGGTCAACTCAGGACTGCCGCATAGCATGCAATTCGGCAAATTAGTTCGTCGCGGCAACTGCTATTCGGTCGTCGCCATCTCAGGTGAAGGCTCCTGCAGTAGGATTTTTTCGTTTGCATCCGGCACGCGCGTTTCCTTTTTCTAGTCAAGAAAATTTTTTCTCCCAATTAAAAATAAAATTCATTTTTTTCTTGTCGATTTCGAAACGGATTTCTAGTCTCAAGCCCGCTGGCGAAGGCAGCCACAAAGCGCATGTGAATAAGTTGTGAACATGTCTGAGAAACTTTCAGCGGCGAGAATGAACAACCCCAAAGGTTCCCCAAGAGAACGTTGGCGTGGCCACGCGCGCCGGACGGCGATCAGAGTGAGCTGCGAGCGTGTGCGTGTCCGTTTTCCCTCGTATTTACCCGCTTTCGGCAATTTCTTTCCGCTTTTCACCAGGGAATCACGCAACGCACCAGCTCAATGTTTGGCCGCGCACTGCCTGCGATTTCCCTCGGCGCCAGCCAATGTGGCATTTGTGTAACACTGTTAACAAGTTTGCTATGGACAAGAAATGTGCGCAGTTGTGGCAGCGGCTGACGGCCGCGCTTAAGCCGCAGATTAGCGCGGATAGTTTTAATCGCTGGTTTTCTGCCGTTGAGTTAGTTGAGGCCAAGGATAAATCGCTCACGTTTGGCGTTCCAAACAACATCTATCAGTTTTGGATCGAGAGTAATTACATGCCGGCGTTGCAGACCGCGATTGTCACCGCCTTTGGCAGCCCGCGATCCATAAAGTTTCGTTCGCCAGCAGGAGCTGATGCGCAAATATCTCTGGAGGATCCCGGCCCGCTAAAAGAAATTCTGTCCGAGGCACGGGGCGACGCCAAACCAGGCGCAAGCGTGCCTGGGCTCAATCCGCGCAACACATTCGAATCTTTCGTGGTCGGTCCGAACAACGAAATTGCGCACGCGGCCTGTCTTGCCGTCGCGCAGTCGCCAGCGCGCACGTATAACCCACTGTTCATCTACGGCGGCGTCGGTCTTGGCAAGACGCATCTGATGCAAGCGGTCGGTCAATTCGTCTGGGCGAAAAAGAAAAACATGAAGGTGATCTACGTTTCCAGCGAACTTTTCATTAACGAATTCATCGATGCGATCCAACACAGCAACCTGGTGAAGTTTCGGAAACGCTATCGCCAGGCCGATCTTCTTTTGATTGATGACATCCAGTTTCTGGGAGGCAAGGAGCGCTCCCAGGAGGAATTCTTTCATACCTTCAACACGCTTTTCGACGGGCATAAACAGATCGTCCTCTCGAGCGATCGGCCCGCTTCGGAAATCGCAAATCTGGAGCACCGGCTTGTTTCGCGCTTCGAATGGGGGTTGACCGCGGAACTTCAGCCGCCTGACATCGAGACGCGCCTGGCGATCCTGCGAAAGAAAGCGGACACGATGCAGATCAAATTGCGCGAGGAAATTTTTCAATTTCTCGCCAACCGCATCCGCACAAACGTGCGTCGTCTGGAGGGCGCGCTCATGCGAGTGGCCTCCTTTGCGTCACTCAGCGGAAAGGAATTGACGCAGGAAGTGGTGGAGCATTTGTTGAAAGATATTTTGCAGGAAGAGGGACGGCATTCTGTGACCATCGAACAAATTCAGCGGCGCGTGGCCGAACATTTCGATGTGCGCGTGGCCGATATGACCAGCAAGCGGCGTCCCGCCAGCATCGCCTTTCCGCGGCAAGTGGCGATGTATTTGGCGCGCGAGCTGACCAAGGCGTCTTTGAATGAAATCGGAGACGCTTTCGGAGGACGCGATCACGGCACAGTGTTGCACGCCTGCAAACTGGTAAAGAAACGGATGGCCGAGCAGGACAATATTCGCCAAACGATCTCGTATATCGACAGTTCGCTCCAAAGATAGGGACGCCGCGCTGCGGCGTCAGGTCGGCGCAGCGTGCCGACCCTACCACGTTAAAGCACAGATGAGATTACGGTTGCCGAATAAAATTGAAGGCCTTACATCTTAAAGCGCTTCCCGATCATCATGAAATTTAGCGTTACGAAAGAAAAATTGCTCGAAGGTCTGCAACAGGTTCAAAACGTGGTCAGCACCCGCACCACTCTTCCGATCCTTTCCAACGTCTTGCTGCAAGCCGGCGAGGATGAAATCCATCTCACAACTACCGATCTGGATGTCGGCGTCCGCGGCAGTTGCGAAGCGCGCGTGGAAAAAGAAGGAGCGACCACTCTCCCAGCGCGCCGTCTTTTCAACATCGTCCGCGAGCTGCCCTCCAGCGAGATTCAGGTCGATGTCGATGGAAAAAATGCCGCTTCCATTCGCAGCGGCCAGAGTTTCTTTAAGATTCTCGGTTTGCCGGAGGACGAATTTCCGCCGCTGCCCAAGTTCGAAGACACGAAAGTCGTTACGATGCGGCAGAAAGATTTGCGCGACGGGCTGCGCAAAACTTCTTATGCGATTTCCACCGATGAGACCCGCTACGTGCTCAACGGCGTGCTGTTCAGTTTGAAGGACAACAAGCTGACGCTGGTGGCGACGGATGGCCGGCGGCTCGCCATGGCCGAGATCGAACTGGAGTTCCCGCGCAGTCACGAAGCGGACCTGATCGTGCCGACCAAAGCGGTGACGGAATTGCAGCGCCTGCTTACCGACGAAGGCGACGTTAAGGTGAGCATGGGCGACGGACAGATCGCGTTCGACCTGAATAAAACGCTGCTCGTCTCCAAATTGATCGAAGGCAATTATCCAAATTATAAGCAGGTCATTCCAGCCGAAGCAAAAGAGCGAGTAAAACTCGAGCGCGAAATGTTTTTAAACTCGCTGCGGCGCGTTTCGCTTTTGGCCAGCGACAAGTCCCACTCGGTCAAGCTGAACTTCAGCAAAAACAATCTCGACATCACCGCGAATACGCCGGAGGTAGGCGAAGCGAAGGAATCGCTCGCGGTCCCCTACAAGGGACGCGAGTTCTCCATCGCTTTCAATCCGGAATTTCTCATGGCGCCGCTGCGCGCGCTCAGTGAGGACGAAGTCTTTCTCGATCTCATCGATGAGATGAGCCCGGGCGTGGTGAAAATTCAGACGCCATTCCTTTACGTCCTGATGCCGATGCGCATCAGTTCCTAGCGACGTAACACAGGCATCCTGCCTGTCTCGTCGAACAGGCATCTTTGCCTGGTGCGGCGTCTGCAGGCTAGAAGCCCGCAGCGATCTGTCAGGCTGGAAGCCTGAGTTACTATCTGATTGCCGGCTTACAAAACGCGCCGCTGCGGCATCGCGGATTGCACCATCATCAATTCGGTAACGTTCTCCGGCGTCAGCAGACCCACCAGGCGCTTCATACTGTCGAGCACCGGCACGGCCGGACAGTTGCACTCCTGCATGATGCGAAATGCCTCTTCGAAACGCGTCCCCGTGGTCACGGTCGGGATGTCTCGTCGCATCACGTCGCCTACGCGCAGTGACGGATCATTCTTTCGCAGCGCCCCGATGAGATCGTGACGGGTGAGCACGCCGGTCACGTTGCCGGCCTCAGTCACGACTGGAAAATCGTGCTGCGACGTTGCAAGCAACGCGTCCACGGCTTCCTGCAACGTGGCGTCTTCAGAAAGCGTGCGGAACTCGCGCACCATCGCGCTGGAAACCGGAAACCGGCGCGACACATCTTTCATCTGCGCAAGGGCAGCTTCCTGCGACGCGCCGATGTAAACGAAAAGCGCAATGAAAATCAGGAACGGATTAAAAAGCAGCCCGACAAAACCGAACACGAACGCAAAACCTTGCCCCACCGTCGCCGCCACCTGCGTCGCGCGCGCGTAGCTCATCCGCGTGGCCAGCAGCGCGCGCAACACGCGGCCGCCATCCATTGGGAATGCCGGCAACAAATTAAAAAGAAGCAAAACGAGATTCATCGTGAACAGCATGTCGGGAATACCGCTCTTCATCGTTGGCGGATAAGCCCATGAGCCGCCGCCCGCCCACGCACCAAGCACGATGATCGCCGTCACGGCCGGACCTGCCGCCGCAATCACGAGTTCCTGCACTGGCTCGTCCGGAATTCGTTGCAAACGCGCCACACCGCCGATGGGCAACAACGTAATATCCGGCGTGTTGATTCCGAAAGCCTTCCCTGCCAAAGCGTGTCCGAACTCGTGCAACACGACGCATGCAAACAGCAACAGAATGAATAAAACCCCGCCGACTGCTGCGGGCGATCCGCCCTGGGCATAATAAGCGAATGCTACCCA
>QHQA01000046.1 GCA_003219695.1 Verrucomicrobiota bacterium | reverse complement strand
TCGGAACCAACTTCGCGCTGATTCACCAGGCTCCGCCCCTGCGAGTGAACAAATTCGATCGGGTCCTCAATACTGACGATATTGACAGAACGCCGTCCGGCTATCGTTTGAGCCATGCTCGCCAGGGTTGTGCTTTTGCCTTCACCGCTCGCGCCAGTCACCAGTACCAGGCCCGCGCGCTCGTCGCACCAGCGATCCACCACAGGAGAGTGTCCCAACGATTGTAGATCGGGGATCTCGGCAGGGATCTGTCGGAAATTGGCCTCAATCGCACCTGACACGTAGCAGGCATTTCCGCGAAACCGACCGATATCATGGACCTGCAACGCGAAGTCAAGCTGCCATTCGTTTTCCAGCTTCGCCCGTTGTGCCTCTTTCAAAGCATCGATAACCAATCTCCTCGTATCCTCCGCAGACAGCGACTCTTCCGTCAGTGGCTTGAGCACACGAGCGACCCGCATCATCGGTGGCGCCCCTGCTGTCAAATGAAGATCAGAAGCGCCCTGCTCGGCGGCAAGGACCAGAAAATCGATCAAGTCATGTTCCTTCATAAGTATTCAAATGGTGCGGAGATCTCGTCTAACCGATTCCCCTCATGGCGCGACGAAGCTCGGATTCGTTGCTCACTGAAGCCATGGCGGTCGCTTCCGTGATGACTTTGGCCTGCAGAGCTTTGATCGTCGATTGCAAAAAGGAAACGGCGGCAGGGTCCGATCCGCGGGAGATATACTGGTCGATGTTCTGCAACTCTCGTCTGGCGATCCAGTCGCGCATGGCGCCCGCATTTTCGACATGTTCCACCAGCAAATGCAGGCCTCCGTCAGCAGATTGAACCAGCTTCTGGCACAGCACGCCAGAAAGCTGGTTTGCCAGAAGATTCACACCATGCTTCTCGTCCTGGGCCGTGAAAAGATTCAGATAGCGCTCCATCGTGTCGGCAACCTTCTCCGAATGCAGGGTCGAAACAACCAGATGCCCGGTCTCCGAAGCCTGGAGGGCCGTCAACGCCGTCTCGTAATCGCGGATCTCACCGACAAAAATGACATCCGGCGCCTGACGAAGCGCGCTCCGCAATCCGATCGCAAAAGTGTCGGTGTCGCGTCCGACCTGTCGCTGGGTGAAATGACAGCGCTTGCTGGTGAACTGGTACTCGACGGGATCCTCGATCGTCACTATATGTCGCACCAGGTTCTCGTTCATCCATTGAAGGAGGGAGGCGATGGTGGTGGATTTCCCGGAGCCGGTTGGTCCCGTTATAAGAATCAGGCCGTGCTCGCGAGCGCCCCATCGGGTCAGGAGCCAGTCGGGCGCTCCGAGCGCTTTCAAGCTCGGCACGCTAGTCTTGATGCGGCGCAAGACCGCACCGAGGCGGCCCATGGTGCGGTGCAGGCTCACGCGGTAGCGGGTATGCGTGCGCGAGACGAAGCCGGTGTCGCGATCCCTGTCGCCGTCGCCTTGCGCGTTCGCGCCACACGCCTGCCAGAATGCGGTCATGTGCGCGAGCGACATGGGTTCCTCGCCGAACACGATGATTTGTTCATTGATCTTCAGCCGCGGTACCTCTTCCTCCTGAAGGAAGACGTCGCTCGCCTCCCGCTGCTCCGCGGCGTCGAGAATGCTGTCAATATTTTGCTGCATGGCTAGCGCAACTTCTACCACGCCCGGAGCACGTGGCAAACGTTGCTGACTGATTCGCAGTTGCCTGAAGAGAATCGCCGGGCAAGATATACGTCCACGATCTTCATCCACCGATCCAGCGTAGCTCAGTGGTAGAGCGGTCGGCTGTTAACCGATTGGTCGTAGGTTCGAATCCTACCGCTGGAGCGATTTTGAATCAGCTTCGCAGATCGCACTCGTAGTTACGAACCACGCTCTGTTTTGCCGCGCTGAATACGACCATTCACGACGACCGGATAAACGCGCGAGGCACCTCAGCAACGATATCATAAGTACAATGAAAAGGTTGTTTTCAGTCATTCTCGCCTTTGCCATTTCCGCTGCGAGCGTTCAGGCTGGGCCTGTTCGCACGGCGCGACACGTGGCGAAGAACACTGCGATTACGGCGAAGAATGTCGCGCATAGCGCTGTGAAGGGCACAAGACGAGCCGTGCACACGGTGGTCGATTTCTTCACCCCATAAGGCGAAGCCATCGACACCAATTTTTTGCGAATAATTCGCCGTCTGATACGACTATTGCTGAATTCAGCAGCGAATAGAGGGGACGTAGTTCGAACAGAAGCTGCCCTAAGCTGTCGAATCGAGCTTCTGTCTTTTCACATTTCAACCAGTGACCATCCCATCACTCTTCCAGCAAAGAATGGTTTCGGAGTCTGCTGGAAGATTTGCCGGAGGCGTCCTCAGTGTGCTTTTGATCGTCACGATCTTGCTGGGCGGGATCGCGCTGCGTCAATGGACGTGGCAGAAGACCAAGCACGTCCGCTTCCAGCATGATATCGTTAACGGGTTCTACTGGGGCAGCGAGACTTTGGCCGAAGGACGCGAACTGTCGCCGGAGGCGCCCGATTCCTGGCCCGCGCTCTTCCGAGGTTACTTCGCATTGTACGATCGCGTAAAACGCGAAGCCTATGAGAACGACTATCAGCTCGATTATCCGCCACTGCGACTTCTGGCAATGTCGATCTGGACAAAGGAGGTGCGGACTGAATTTCCAACAATGGATGACGGACATCCAGAGCGAGTCAAACCATTGCTGCACGTCAATCTCCTCTGCGAACTCGTCTCGGCAGTCGCGTTTTTTTTTCTGGTCCGCCTTTGGGTGCAACGCGCATCGGGCTCGACAGGGTCGCGTTTTTGGCGTCACGTCTCTACGGAACGGCGCGCCTGGATCTGCGGTTTGACGGCGGCAAGCGTTGCCTGGCTGGAGCCATCGATGATCCTCGATGCACACGGCTGGCCGCAATGGGATGCTTGGATCCTGCCGTTTTATTTGTTTGCGGCGCTCGCCGCGTCCACCAAACGCTGGTTCTGGTGTGGCGCGCTGTTGGCGGCGGGCGCGATGTTCAAAGGCCAACTGCTATTCGTGGCGCCGTTTTTTGTTCTCTGGCCGGTTTGGCAAAACAGATGGACACACGCGTTGCGATTGCTCGCCGGTTTTGCCACCACGGCCGCCCTGCTGGTTTGGCCATGGATTGTCCGCACGCCTGCGGCGTGGATCAGTGTCCTAATTGTCGCCTCTGTTAGCTCCTTCGTCATTTTGAAACGCAGATTGCCACACGCTGGAGTGTGGATCGCCGGGCTAACTGCATTGACCGCGTTCCTCGCCGGTGCGTTCGCAGGCGGCGACTTTGCCTGGTTACAAATCGGCTTTCTCTATGGCAGCGAGCATTACCCGTTTCTCTTCATCAGCTCCTGCTATAATCTGCCCTCTTTGCTTGACCACATCGGATGGTCGCTGACATCGCCGCTGTGGTCTCATGAATTGGGATCGCGCGACATTGCCATCACGCCGAAATGGACATTGCGCCTGCTGTATCTGGTCCTGCTGGCATTAGCCGCGCTGGGAGCCGCGCGGCACGCGCGGAACCGCGACACCCGGGGCCTGATTGCGATTGCCATGCCGTGGCTGGTGATGTTCGCGGTGCTGGGCCAAATGCATGAGCGCTATTTGATGTGGGGCGCGGTGCTTAGCTCCGTAGCTCTCGGCGTAAGCGTAAGGCTTAGCGCGATTCACTTTGTCATTTCCGTCGCGAGCACGGCGATGATCGCGCACGTAATGCTTATCGATAAGAAGCTCGATGCCACCCTGGGCGTAATCAATTTTCTGCATAACGTGCGACCTTACGCCTCAATCCTCGTGCTGGGATGCGTGGCGATTTGGCTTTGGCAGGCTCTTTCGACGCGTCTTCCTGCGTTGCAACGACACCCGAAAGAATCATCCGTCGAAAACGTTCCCGAGTTGTCGCTTCAGTTGAATGCCGAATAAGTCTCCTAACCCATTCGGCTTCGCACGAAAACAAAATACAACACCAGCACGATCGCGAGCAGGTAAGTCAGCCAACCGATCTCGCGATGGCGACGACTGCACGCCTTGATAATGGCGTAGCTGATGAATCCTAGCGCGAGTCCGTCGGCAATTGAATACGACAACGGAATACCAATGATGATCAGGGACGCTGGGATCGATTCGGTGTAGTCTTTCCATTCAATCGTGGCCACATTTTGCATCATCATTGCTCCAACGATCGTCAGCGCCGGCGCAGTGATGGGCGGATACGTGCCGATCATCGCAATCAACGGACTGAAAAATAGCGCAAGTAAAAAGAGCACGGCGACAACCAAGCCGGTCAGTCCCGTTCGCCCTCCCGCTTCCACGCCGGCGGCGCTTTCGACAAAGCTGGTGACGGTGCGAACGGCAGCATCTGCGGCGTAAGCGCATGAGCGACATCCATTTTCAAAAATGTTGGACCCGAGCGATAGCGGCAGAGCGACGAACGCTTTTGCGAATTCGAATCGCGTGCTGAGCATCGACTCGCTCACGTCGCGCGCCGCGGAGACGCCGGCGGGCATTTGCGGCAAGGCCACTTTGAGCAGACACGCCAACGCCGTGGCAACGATGATGCCCCAGAGAATTGAGCCTCGTACGCGGCGCGCGTGAAGGACAGCCGTCGTAAGCATACCAACGAAGAACACGACCAAATCGGGCGACGCGAAATGTGGATTCAGTTTCACGGCAGTGCCTGGATCTTTGAGAATGACGCCGGCCTGCTGCAATCCGATTAACGCAATGAAAAGTCCGATGCCCGCGGCAATACCATTCTTCAGGCTGGGGCTCACTGCGTTGAAAATCAGCTCCCGCAATCCGATCAGCGACAGAATTAAAACAACACGCCCGATACGAACACCACGCCCAGTGCGACCTGCCAACCATTGGTAAATCCCGCTGCTGTCGCCGCCGGGAGCGCGGAAAAAAACAAAGAAGAAATTTTCACCCATCCCGGGGAGCTTGAGCGATGGGGTAACGCGCGTAGAACGCCATGATGGCCGTTGCCAGCGCGGCTGAGAGACAGGTTTCCGTTGTCACTGCACCGAAATCGATGCCTGTGTCCGTGCCGAACATTTTCCCGGAGAGCACCGCCGGCTGAACGAAGATGATGTAAGCCATCATCAGAAACGTGGTCAGACCAGCGAGCGCTTCTGTTCGCGCATTAGTTCTGTTCTCGGACAGTTTGAACAGGCGCTCGATCATAGGCTTCCGCCTCACCGCCGCTATCCTAGTCGGACCAGCTATTCCGCGTCCACTCGCCAGAGCATGAATTGCGCGTCCGTGAATCGCGTTTAGATGTTGGGAAACACGTCTTCAACGAGCGAGAAATCGCGCGTCAGGTTAAGAGTCCACATTCGGTGTTTAGCGCCACAGGCGCTCATTCATGCCAGCCCTGGGGCATCGCCCCAGGAATTTCATCGCACCGCAAGCGAAACGCTGAAAGCGCAATTCAAGTCAGCGACCGACTCGGTTAATTGGAGATAGCTCTCGTGGCTTGCAACCCTGAAAGCTTTCGGGCAGCAATTGGCGATTTTGTTTCTGAAACCTGCCACCGCGATCATCTTCGCGTATCCAACTAATGCCGGAAGTGAGACGTCTTAACCAAGACCCTGGGCGATGCCCCAGGCTCCAAGTGAACGCCGCGCCGTTGGCGCTAAACATTGAACTTCCATTTACTGTCGGGCCAATCGGCGAAACAAAAGTGCGCCCAGCACGATAAAGAGAACATTGGGAAACCAGACAAGCAATTCCGGGTGCATTCGTGGGTTTCCGCGCAACGTGTCGCCGATGATGACGAAGAGAAAATAAGTGGTGGCAACGATCAAACCCATGGCGAAACCAATTGAGGTCTCGCGCCGATGTGCTGTGACACCAAGCGGCACACCAATGATCGCAAAGGCCATACACGCGAACGGAAACGAGAAGCGTTTATTGATTTCGGTGCGGCTGGCGCTGCGTTCCCGCTTGTTCTCGCTTTTTAGTTGCTCGAGCAATTGTTCGATTGACAACGCGGAACGGCTCGGCCGCTTTTTCTCTTTCTCGTAGAGCTCCTCAAGGCTGATCGGCAGGGTGCCTTCCACCACGTTGATCCCGTCCCGCATCTTCCGCAGATTGAGCGGGTCTTTGGAGTCGCGCTCCTGGTAACGCGCTTGGTACAGATGCATGAGAATTTGTTTGTTCGCCAGATCTGCTTCCAACATGCCAGTATGCGCGTAAGTCACCTTTACCGGCAGCGAATTCTCGTTCAACTCGAACACAGTAATGTTTTCCAGCTTGTTGCCTTCTTTTTTGCCCACGTAAATCTTGCGTCCGGGAAATTGGTCGATCACTTGATCGCTCCCAAAAAGGGCCATCGGATTGCGCGTGGCCAGATCGAAAATAGTACTACGCAATTTTTCCTGCGCAGCGGGCGCAGCCTGCACGTTAAGCCACAGACAGATTACGGTGCAAACAATGGCGATCGCGCCCAATGGAACGCAGATGCGGGTGATGCTCACGCCGTTGGAACGCAACGCGATCAGTTCGTTGTCTGCAGAGAGCCGTCCGAACACGAGGAGGATCGCCGTCAACAATCCCCAGGGAATAGTAAAGATGAGGGAGAACGGCAACACGTAGGCGATGAACGTAATCAGGTATTCCATCGGCACATCGTGGTTCACCAGCAACGGAAGAAGTTTCCGAAAAATATTTCCGACCACGAGCACCAGGCTCAGCACCGCGATCGCGAACAACACGCTCACGATCAGCTCGCGGCTAATGAATCGATCGATCAGCTTCATTTTCCCGGGCAAATTCTAACACAAGTTTGGCAGGACGAGCGCCGCGGGCGTCCGAGCGTGTCGCTTCGATCCTACCAAAATCCCGACAATTTGCTAAACTGAACAGACGATGAGCAGCAGCATGTACGATGTCGCGATCATTGGAGGCGGACCGGCGGGCAGCACTGCCGCTGCGCTGCTCGCGCGCGCGGGCCGGCGCGTGATCGTGTTCGAGCGCGAAAAATTTCCGCGCTTTCACATTGGCGAATCGCTGTTGCCGTTCAGCATGAAGGCTTTTACCCGGCTGGATCTACACGAAAAAATTTTACGCGCGGGGTTCTTGAAAAAGTACGGGGGCGAAATCATGGGCGCGTGCTCCGACACTGGAACGAAGTTTTATTTCAAGGACGGCTACCGCTCGCAAACCGATCACGCGTATCAGGTCACACGCGGTGATTTCGACAAGCTGCTGCTCGATCATGCCGCCGAATCCGGTGCGGAAGTGCACGAAGAGACTTTGGTCACCCGTGTCCCATTCACAGTCGATGAAGCTATGTTATTTTGGAAAGGCGTACGCTCTGATGAGGTAGGGTTGGCGCGCTGCGCCGACCGGACATCGCAGCGCGATGTCCCTACCAGGGAAGACGAAATTCGGGCGCGTTACGTCATCGATGCCAGTGGGCGCACTTCGTTGCTGGGCAGACAATTCAAAATCAAGAAAAACTACGAGCATCTTCAGAAGCTATCCATATTCGCGCATTACGACGGCGTCTGGCGCGCGGAAGGAATCGACGGGACGCTCACAGTTTTGCTTCGCGCTGTTGATCGCTGGTTCTGGTTGATTCCCCTCACCGTTGAGCGCACCAGCGTTGGAGTGGTTCTCGATAGTGAAACTTTTCGCAAGTCCAAGCTCAGCGCTGAAGATTTTCTCGAACAAGCGCTGGCCGAACAGCCAACGATTGCTAAACGGATGACAAACGCGCGGCGTGTGTCGAAAGTTTATGTGGAAGCGGATTTTTCTTATCGGAGCAAACGATTGTACGGCGACCGCTGGTTGCTCGCAGGCGATGCCGCCGGGTTTATTGACCCCATTTTTAGCAGCGGTGTTTTTCTCGCCGTTTTCAGCGGCGAACGATGCGCCGACGCCCTGAATGAAGTTCTCGACCACCCGCGCAAGGCTAAACAGCTTTTCGCGCAATACGAGCGATCGGTGAATCGCGCGATGGACGTTTATCTGCGGTTCGTCGATGCGTGGTACACCAAGGAATTTATCGAAGTTTTCCTGGCGCCTCGCAATGTGCTCGGTCTCGCTCCGGCAGTGAATGCAGTGCTTGGCGGAAATGTCGGTAACAGTTTCCCGATTCGCTGGCGGATGTGGGTGTTTTATTTTCTCGTTTGGCTGCAACGCCGTTATCCGATTGCACCGAAGCTGACGCTTATGCCGAAGAAAGAAGCCTCTGCTGCTTCCGCGCAACCCGTCGGTGTTCCAAACTAAGTAACCACGAATAAACACTAATTGACACGAATCTGTTTCGCCGACTCTTGTCTGACCTTTTAAGCCTCTTATTCGTGTCTATTCGTGTCCATTCGTGGTTGAAGATCACAATTGCTGCGGTCACGCTGCTCGGCCTGGCAAGTTGCGCAACCATTTCACACCATCAATTTGCCGAGCCGACGTCAGGATGGCAGACCAAAACCGGCCAACTGATGTATCGAACGCCCAAGACGACTCTGATCGGTGACGCGATCGTCCGCTTTTCGAAAACGGGCAATTTCGAATTAACAGTCTCGAAAGGACCGGGAATAACGCTGCTATCTCTCCGACAGGATGCGACGTTTGCCGAAGTCAAAGGAGCGTTCGCCCGCCAGGGCTGGTCTGGTCCTGTAGCAAAAGCGCCGCAGCAGTTGCGCGGCTGGCTGGGGCTGCGCGATCAATTCATTCGAGCGCCCAATCAAAAAGTGGTGCGATACGCCGCCGGCAACGAGACGTTTCTGTTCCGGTTTTGAGAGCGGACAGGCAACTCCTGTCTGTCCTCTTGCTCCTACTCTTACTCGTGCTCCCGCTCTTACTCTTGCTCTTAATAATTGGGGGGGAGCACTAGCAGGAACACGAGTGAGAGTAAGAGGAGAAGCAGCATTCACTATCTCGCAATACTGGAACCGCCGGTCCGCGCTTCAGCCAGAAGAAAAAATTTTTTAGCGGCTCGGCCGACCGCGATTTCGCGGAGCGAATTTGCAAATACTTCGGTGTGCCGCTGGGGCAAGCGACGGTGAAATTCGTTCCGATGGTAGCTACGCAAGCAAGCCATAGAGACGTCTGTAAGGCAGTATCGATGGACCGCAATACGTCCGCGATCTTGCCGGCGTGAGGTTCGAATAAGATAGGAAAAAGGAAGCCGTGAACATCGCGAAGCACGGTGTCGATTTCACGGAGGCTCAGCGAGCTTTTCTCGATCCAAGGCGTATCGTAAGCGTTGATTGAGGACACACTGAAACAGAGCCACGTTTCTTTTGCGTTGGGCGGACGGCGCGCGGAATTTTAACCGTTCGTTAGCCGCGGCGCTCTGATGCGATTCGCATTATTGGCGCTGGATTTTGGACAAAAGGCAGGAGGCAATATGAAAAGGAAAACCGTTAGGTACACTGACGATAAGGCGAGATCATCGGCGAGCTCCGGGAATCAAAGACGATTTACCGTCGCCCGACGAACTGGCAGACATCATGCCGCAAACAAAAGTCACGCTGGCGCTGGACAACGATTCCCTGGCATTTTCCAAGCGGGAAGCGCGGCGGCGCAATACCAGCTATCAGCGGATGATCCGCAATCAGGTACGCTCATATGCGCGTGCTTACGCTTCGGCGAAGCAAACGTGATTGCACTGCCGACACTAAGAGCATTCTGGATTTGCCAATGGCGATCTTGCGCGGCTAGTGTAGCGGCTCTCCGATGTTTGCGCTTCAGCCAGAATTGAAAATTTTTAGCGGCTCTGCCAACCGCGATTTGGCGGAGCGGATTTGCAAATACGTCGGTGTGCCGCTAGGGCAAGGGACGGTGAAATCGTTTCCCGACGGGGAAACGTATGTGCGCATTGAGGAAAATATTCGCGGGCACGATGTGTTCATCATTCAGCCGACTTGTCCGCCGACGAATCAACACTTGATGGAGTTGCTGATCATGGTGGACGCAGCCCGGCGAGCCAGCGCGGATCGGATCACGGCTGTGATTCCATTTTTCGGATACGCGCGCCAGGACCGCAAAGATCAGCCGCGCGTGCCGATCACGGCCAAGCTCGTGGCCAATTTACTGCACGCCGCTGGCGTGAGTCGCGTGCTGACGATGGACCTGCATGCGCAACAGGTGCAGGGCTTCTTCGATATTCCGGTGGACCATCTCTATTCGCTGCCGGTGTTGATCCGATATTTGCGCAAACGGCTTCACGGCAAGACGACCGCCGTCGTCTCACCCGACTTGGGCGGGCTGAAGATGGCGTCGGCTTACGCGGAAGCACTCGGCGCTAACCTGGCGATCGTGGCAAAGGAGCGCAAAAGCGCAACTGAGACCGAAGCGCTCTATTTGATCGGCGACGTGGAAGATCGCGACGTGCTCCTGGTGGATGATCTCACGGAAACGGCGGGCACGCTGACGTCCGCGGCCGAGCTTTTGAAAAAGCACGGCGCGCGGGACGTTTTTGCCGGGGTCGCGCACGCGGTGCTCGTGGACGTGGCCATCCCGCGGTTGCAAAAATCCCAACTCAAGGAATTAGTTACCACCAACAGCACGCCGGTGCGCACCGTGGACGGATTTAAAATCACGGTGCTCTGCGTCTCCGAGCTTCTCGGAGAAGGCATTAAACGGATTCATAACGACGAGTCTGTATCGTCGCTGTTCAACATCGAGAACGAAAAAAATGGCAAAACAAGTTAAGCTTAAAGCTGAACCACGCGGGCAGATTGGCCGCTCAGCAGTGCGCAAACTCAGAGCGCGCGGATTGATTCCCGCAGTCATTTACGGCGGCCGGGATACACCGCAGCCGCTGCAAGTCGCCGCGCGTGACATTAACACGCTGATGAGCCAGGCATCGGGAGAAAACGTCCTGGTCGAGCTCGAAATCGCTGGTGAAGGATCGAGCCGCACCGCGCTGGTGCAGGAAGTGCAGCACTCCCCTGTGAGCGGGAACATTCGTCACGTGGATTTTCACGCCATCTCCATGGACCAGATGATCCAAGCCGAAGTTCCTCTCGAACCGATTGGCACCGCTGTTGGCGTCAAGACGTTTGGCGGCTTGCTGGAGCAAAGCTTGCGCGCGCTGGCGATTGAATGTCTTCCAGGGGATCTGCCGGATCGGCTCACGGTGGACGTTTCGCAGCTAAACATTGGCGATTCCATTCACGTTCGCAACATCCGACTTCCTCCCGGAGTAACAGCAAAGGTGCAGCAAGATCTCACGGCGTTTTCCGTGGTCGCGCCGGTAGTGGAAGAAGAACGGGTTGCGCCAGAGGCAGAAGCTGCGGCTGCCGGACCGGAAGTGATCACCGAGAAAAAGGAAGAGGGCGAAGCTGCTACTGCGCCTGCTCCGGCAGCGAAGGAAAAAGCTCCAAAAGAGAAGGAGAAGAAATAGCGTCATCCCGAGCCCCGAATGGTTTCGGGGTCGAGGCATCCCGCTGAACGAGCTTTGCGTAGTTCGACGGAATTCTTCGACTTCGTAGAGTTTACCCTGAGTGAGCGCAGCGAGTCGAAGGGCTGCACTTCGCTCACAATGACGACAGAAAACATGATTCGCCTGATTGCCGGGCTTGGGAATCCCGGGCCCGAACACGCTGCCACCCGACACAACATCGGCTTCATGGTAGTCGATCAGTTAGTAGCACAATTTGGATCAACGTGGGAAAAATCGGCGAAGTGGGATGCGCTCTCGGCGAAATGTGGCGCTGTGCTTCTGGTGAAACCGATAAGCTTCATGAACCGAAGCGGCTACCCACTTTTCTCGGTTGCGCAGTTTTATAAGATTGAACCGAAGGAAGTCCTCGTTGTGCTCGACGATTTTGCTCTGCCATTGGGCCGGCTTCGGTTGCGTGCACGCGGCGGACCAGGCGGCCACAACGGTCTCGAGTCAATTATCGTGCAGTTCGGGACGGAGGAGATCCCGCGCCTGCGTATCGGCATCGGCGACGCGCCACGCGAGGGATCAGTTGATTATGTGTTGAGTCGCTTTCTCGATGAGGAGAAACCCATCGCCAGATCGGCAATCGATCGCGCGGTGGAAGCGGTGAAATGCGCGATTGACAACGGGCTCGTTTCCGCCATGAACATCTTCAACAATCCACAAGAAACCCAAGAAACATGAATCGTTACGAAGCGTTACTGGTGCTGAACACGCAGGGCAAGGAGGACAACGTCAAGGAAATGATTGAGCGCCTGGAATCCGAGTTTCAGAAGGAAGGCGCCCAAGTCGAACAGGTGCAAAAAATGGACAAGCGCCATTTCTCCTACATGGCCGGCCCGCTCGATTCCGGATATTACGTGAACTTTATTTTCGGTGCCGATCCTCAGTTGATTGTGAAGCTGCGGTCTAAGTTTAAACTGGACCCGGACGTGTACCGGCAGCATTACCAGCAGCTTCCAGAGAAGAAGGAGAAACAGCCGAAAAAGCTGGCCAAAGCGAAATGATCTCCCTATAACGGCGGCATGGCCAACCTCAATAAAGTTCTCTTGCTTGGAAATGTCACTCGCGATCCCGAGGTGCGTTATACGCCCAAGGGCAGCGCCGTTTGCGATCTTGGTGTCGCAGTGAATCGTGCTTATACGACCGATAGCGGTGAGAAACGCGAAGAAGTCACATTTGTGGAAGTGACCCTCTGGGGACGAACGGCTGAAATCGCTGGCGAGTATCTCAAAAAAGGCAGGCCGGTGTTTATCGAAGGCCGGCTGCAAATGGACACCTGGGATGATAAGCAGACTGGACAGAAACGGAGCAGATTGCGCGTGGTAGGCGAGAACATGCAATTGTTAGGCGGTCGTCCCACTGGTGGCGCCGCCGCCGAGATGACCGGCGACCAAAGGCAAGCCAGCGCGCCGCCGAAAGCATCGGCGCCGGCCCAGCCGGACGAGGACGAGATTCCGTTTTAAGGTAGCGCGAGCCTCCGGCTTGCGTTTTAGAGAGCGTCGCAAGCGGGGACGCTCGCGTTACTTCGCGTCAAGATGAATGCGACCGAAGCTTGCATCGCGCTCAACATGCTGCCGACGGTCGGGCCGGTACGGTTGCGAAAGTTGCTGGAGGTTTTCAACGAACCGCAACAAATTCTCTCAGCGAAACGCAGTGAACTGCGCAAGGTCGAAGGAATCGGCAACGAAGTAGCCGAGCAAATTTCAAATTGGGAATCGACGATCGATCTTTCCGCGGAGCTGCAACGGGTGCGCGACTTTGGCGTGACTGTGATCACTCAAGAGTCGCCATCGTATCCGCGGCCGCTATGCGAGATTCATGCGCCGCCGATTGTGCTTTATGTCTGGGGCGAACTACAGGAACGCGATCATCACGCCATCGGCGTGATCGGCGCGCGACGCACCACGCATTACGGGATGGAAGCGGCCAAGAAGCTGGCCTACCAACTCGCTTACGCAGGCTTGAGTATCATCAGCGGATTGGCGCGCGGCATCGACACCGCCGCGCACCAAGGCGCGCTTGCCGCCAAGGGACGGACCATTGCGGTGATCGGCGCCGGCTTGGCGAAACTCTATCCGCCGGAGAATGCTGCGCTGGCGGAAAAAATTAGGGGCGGGAACGGCGCAATAGTTTCCGAGTTCTCGATGGACATTGAGCCCGACCGTCAAACTTTTCCGATGCGCAACCGGATTATTTCTGGCTGGAGCCATGGGGTTCTTGTGGTGGAGGCTGGCTTAAACAGCGGCGCGCTCATCACGGCCGCACAGGCGCTCGAACAAGGCCGATCGGTTTACGCCGTGCCGGGCCACATTAACGCGCCCAGCGCGATGGGATCGAACCGCCTGATTCAGCAGGGGGCGAAACTGGTCATGGATGCGTCGGATATTCTGGACGATTTGCAGATTCTTCTTCCCGAAACGAAACCCTCGCCGGAAGCTGCGGCCCGTCCATTGCCGCCGCTTTCAGATGAAGAGCGTCGAGTATATGACGCAATTGACGCCACCGAGACTTCGATCGACGACATCGCAGCGAGGAGCAACTTGCCAAGCGCAGCCGTTTCATCGACATTGTTGCAGTTGGAACTCAAACGCTTGGTCAAGCAGTTGCCCGGAAAGTATTTCGTTAAGCTCGGGTAAGCCAAACAGTTATTGCGGCGCTCGCAGAGCGGTTTGACTTGCAAAGGCGCTTTAAGTGAGTTCGATTCCTGCCGCATGTCCAAGTCCCTCATAATTACTGAGAAGCCTTCGGTCGCCGGCGACATCGCGAGCGCGCTCGGCGGCTTCAAGAAAGGCAAGGACTACTACGAGAACAACCGGTACCTGATCTCGTGGGCGGTCGGTCATCTCTTTGAGCTCGCCGTGCCCGTTTCCATGAAAGAGCAGGACAAGTGGGACATGAAGAAGCTGCCCATTATGCCGGCGGAATTTGAGCTTGAGCCGGTGGACAAAATGGGCGGTCGCGTCAATGCGCTCCGGAAGCTAATCAGAGACAAAGATGTCTCCGAGATCATCAATGCGTGCGATGCCGGCCGGGAAGGCGAATTGATATTCCGATACATCGTTCAATACACGGGCGCCAAAAAGCCGATCAAGCGTCTCTGGCTGCAATCGATGACTTCGGAAGCAATCCGCGAAGGATTCGCGCGGTTGCGCAGCGACGCCGAGATGCAGCCGCTGGCCAGCGCCGCCCGCAGCCGGAACGAGGCGGACTGGCTGGTAGGCATCAACGCCACTCGCGCGTTCACGTTGCGGCTCAGCGGCGGACGAGGCAGCAGCGTTACTTCGCTCGGCCGCGTGCAGACGCCGACGCTGGCGATCATCGTGGATCGCGAGAACAAGATTAAGGAATTTAAGCCGCGCGAAGTGCACGAGATCACCGGCACATTCCGCGCCGCTGCTGGCGACTATTCGGGACGCTGGTTCGACGAAGCGTTCAAAAAAGATCAGAGCGAAATCGAGCGAACGCGGAGGCTGCTGGTTCGTCTTCAATTGCATCTGCCGGATGCCGAGCAGCGGCTTGATCCTGTGCACGGCTCGCTATGGGAAGAGCACCGCGCTGCGCCGCGCTTGTGGCATCGCGAAATCGCCGAAGCCATCCAGCGCAGGTGCAGCGGCAAACATGGCGTCGTCGAGCTGGAAGAAAAAAAGCCGAGTACGCAGGTCGCTCCGCAGTTGTATGATCTGACGAGCTTGCAACGCGAAGCCAACAGCCGCTTCGGCTTCTCTGCGAAGCGCACGTTGCAAATTGCGCAGGCGCTTTACGAAAGGCACAAGGCCATCACCTATCCGCGCACGGACTCGCGTGCGTTACCCGAGGATTATCTGCCTACCGTAAGATCAACGTTGGCAAAAATTGACAATCCATTCGCCCGCAAGGCGCTCGACAATAATTGGGTCAAGCCAAACAACCGCATCTTTAACGACGCAAAAGTGGGTGACCACTTTGCCATTATCCCGACCGGCACCATTCCGCGTTCGCTCGATAACAACGAGCGAGCAATCTTCGACATGGTGACCAAGCGTTTCGTGGCTGTATTCTTTCCACCCGCACAATACGAGAACACCACCCGGATCACGCGTGTGGAAGGCGAGCCTTTCAAGACCGAAGGAAAAATTCTGGTCGCAGCCGGATGGCTGGAAGTCTATCGACGCGAAAGCGCCAGCGAGAAGCCAGAAGAAAACCTGCCCCCGGTGCGGCAAGGCGAACGCGTCGAAACGGTGCGCATCGAAATCAACACGGAGCAGACGCGGCCGCCTGTTCGTTACAACGAGGCGACGATCCTCAGTGCCATGGAAGCGGCAGGCAAACTCGTTGAGGACGAAGAACTGCGCGACGCGATGAAGGAGAAAGGGCTCGGCACTCCAGCGACGCGCGCCTCCATCATCGAGACGCTGATTTCAGCGCATTATTTAATCCGGCAGGGCAAAGAACTCCAGCCAACCGCAAAGGCCATTCAAACGATCACACTTCTAAAAAATGCAGTGCCCGACTTAACCAGTCCGGAGCTGACGGGGGAATGGGAGTTTCGCTTGCGCGTAATCGAGCATCGCAAGCTCACGCGCGACGCGTTCATGCGTGATATTCGCGACCTCACCAGGGACATCGTTGGCAAAGCGAAACATTTTCATCCCGATGAGCACATGCCCGACAGCGAACCGTTCGGCCAATGTCCCAAGTGCGGTTCGCCCATCATCGAGCGATTCAAAGGTTTCACGTGCACAAATGAAGACTGCGATTTCACGATTTGGAAAACCATCGCCGGCCGATTGCTGAGCCGTGAGGAGTTCGAGAGTCTCGTGCGCGACAAACAGGTCGGCCCGCTGGGCGGTTTTCGCAGCAGGAAAGGCAAACGGTTTCATGCCGTGCTCAGGTTAAGCGATGATTTCAAGGCGGAGTTCGATTTCGGAGCGAACGGTCAACAGAACGGCGCAACACAGCCGGCGGATTTTTCCGGACAGGAGCCGCTTGGCAAATGTCCGAAGTGCGGCGGGCGTGTGTTCGAATTCGGAATGAGCTACGTCTGCGAAAATGCAGTCGGCCCTAACAAAACCTGCGACTTTCGATCGGGCAAAGTCATCCTGCAACAACCAGTCGAGCGCGAGCAGATGAAAAAACTCCTGAGCACCGGTAAGACGGATTTGTTTCCGCGCTTCATTTCGCGGAAGGGCAGGCCCTTCAAAGCATTTCTCGCGTTAACGGAGAAGAAGGACGTCGGCTTTGAATTCGAAAAGCGCGACGGGAAACCGAAGAGAGAACGCAAGCCCAAAGAACCGGCCGCGAAGATCGATTTCACAGGCAAGGAATCGCTCGGCGAATGCCCAAAGTGCGGCGGGAAGATCTTTGAAACCGAGACCAGTTACATTTGCGAGCGTTCGCAGGCTGATCCCAGGCCGTGCAAATTCAAACTAAGCAAAACCATTCTCGGCCGCGAAATTCCAAAAGAGCAGGCCCAGAAACTTCTCACCACTGGAAAGACCGACCTCCTTGACGGCTTCATCTCAAAACGCGGACGTCCGTTTTCCGCTTACCTGAAATTGGAAGACGCCAAAGTCGGTTTCGAATTCCTAGAGAAGACCGCGCGGGCTAGATGAAGCTACCGGGCGCGATTCTGCCGCGCCGAAAATCGCTTCTTCTGGGGAGCACAGGCTAGGCAGCCTGTAGTTCGCGGCAAGCTTGCCGCGAACAGCGTACGCCACTCCCAGGTTTCTCTTACGATGCATTCGGCCAGCGGCCAAACGCTACAGCCGTGCTCGCTAGAGACGCGCGCTCCGCTGCCAGCCAATCGCTTAAAACATGTTAGGCGAGCCCCAGACGCGCGTCGCATCGCAGTGCGGGGCCGCGACTGCTCGCCCGCGTCCCCTTATCCACTTCACACCATTTATCCACAGTGTGGGTGAAGCATCGGTTGATGCTCCCCATCATTGTTCTCCGCAATTGCCGACGCGAAGTTACGAGAAAAATTGAAAAGCCCACCGACTCCTGGCAGAAATTCCTTTGCTCTGCTAGAGCGCAAAGAGGGCTCCACGGTTCCCCGCGGAGCCCTCAAGCTGGGGGCTCATATCGTGCTTCCCTGTTGAGTTAATTCTCCTGGGGGGAAACAGGGAATAGACATGAGGTGATGGTACAACACCGTCCTGTTCTGCCAATCAGGCTGGTGGACTGATCGACGCCCGATTTTTGACTTAGGGCGGCAATCGAAATTGCCCTAAGAATGTAGCGTTAAACGGAGCGCCACAATTGCAACATCGCTATTTCTTTGACCGGCCGGTTTGTGAGAGAGACTCCACCCGACCTTCGAGAGGCCCGAGATTTTCGGTGGCCCATTTCCGAGCAAACTCCTTGAGCTCGGCCGCCGTGTGCAGGTTCAGCTTGTGCTTAATTTTTTCGCAATGGGTCTCGATCGTTTTCCGGCTAAGGTGAAATTGCTCAGCAATCTCGCGCGAGCTGTAGGAAGCGCCGAGAAGTTGGAACACCTGCATCTCGCGATCAGACAATGCCTCGACGCCTGCACGCGAAGCGCTCGGTTTCTCGCGCAACGTCCGCTGCAGTACAGCCGCGGCCACTCTTTCACTAAAATACAATTCTCCGGCGAGCACCTTGCGCACTGCTCGCAAGACCTCATCTGTGGCGTTCTCCTTCATGATGTAACCGGAAGCTCCGGCACGCAGCGCGCGCTCGGCAAAAATCAACTCATCGTATTGCGAAAGCACGAGCATCTTCAGTTGCGGATTCTCGACTCGCACGGACTTGATTAGCTCAAGCGCATCACCTGCTTTTAAGCGCAAATCGAGGACCATGAGATCAGGTTTGCTTTGCTCGACGACTCGTTTGGCATCCGAGGTATTGTCCGCCACTCCAACACAGGCCAGGTCTGGTTGGCTGCCGATCAACTGCCTGAGGCCATCGAGCAGCACAGGATGATCCTCCACTACGATGATGCGAGATTTCTTGTGACTCTTTGGTTTCGTACTCATGGGAGGGCAGAAACTGGAAGCTGCGCCTGCAGCGGCACACGGCAGCTAACGATCGTACCTTTAGCGCGACTGGATTGCACTTCGCACGACCCGCCGATACACTGGGCGCGATAGCGCATGATGCGAAGGCCCATCCCATCGGAGTTCGGGTTCGCCTCGAACCCTGTTCCGTCATCTTGGATCCTCAGCAGCATGACCTCATGATTAAATGCGAGGTTGATCTGCACTTCGTGAGCAGCACCGTGCTCCACCGCGTTGTGCACTGCTTCCTGTGCAATCCGATAAAGTTGAGCGGCCACAGGCGGGCTGATCGGCAAAGATGAACCGTCCGCTTCGACTGTGGCTTTGATGGAACAATCTCGATTCACACTTGCGGCCAGCGACTCCAGCGCCGCTTTTAAATCTCCCACACCGTCGGCGCCTTCAAGAGTGCGCGCAGTAAGCCGCGCTTGTCTGGCTGCTTGATTGGCGAGCTGGACGATCGCCGAAGCCTTGTCAGCTTCGGCTGGTCGATCAGCGCGCAACTGTTCCTCAAGCAGTTTTGCGCTCAACGCAATGCCGACCAGTTGCTGCCCGACGCCGTCGTGCAAATCATAAGCGATACGCCGTTGCTCGCGTGCGCAGATATCGATCACCTCCCGCTCCAGTCGCGCCCGCCCTACCACCTCCTGTTCCAGCAATGCGGTTCTCTGTTGTCTGAGTTGTTCAAGTTCATCGCGCTGCTGCTGGGCGATAGCTTCTGCTTCTTTACGAGCTGTAATGTCCAGACTAACTCCCAACAGGCGCTGCGGTCTTCCGCGTTCATCAAAGTGCGCGCGTCCACGCGCAACGGTCCAGCGCACACTGCCATCCGCAAGAAGTGTCCGAAATTCGCGACGGTACTCTTTGCCGTGTTCAATCGCCTCCTTCAGCGCCTGCCGAACGCCGTCACGATCGTCAGGGTGCCAGCGAGACATCAGGTCTTCGAACCTGATCTTTCCAGTGGCAGGCAAACCAAATTGAACACGTCGATTTGGCGTGACCCAGATTTCGCCGGCGTTCAAGTCCCACTCCCACAGCCCGAGATTAGCCGAGTCGGCAGCCAGGAGAAGCCTGTTCTCGCTTATCTCTAACTCGCGCGCGAGACGCGCTGCCCGAGCCATGTCGGTACTCAGCTCATAGCCCATTGCCGCCACGATGGCCGTGTACGCAAAGGCAAGGAAAAACGGAATCTCAAGCACGCCCCAGATCACCAGCGGCACGTGCACTGCGAAGATCACGGCGAAGATCATGCTGCTGCCCACCACCCACGCGCGCCGCCGATCACCGCGCCGTAAAAGGGTGATTGTAGCATCCACGGAAAAGATCAGCAGCAACAGCAGACTGACATGGCTCAGAAAACCCCACGAATTCGGAACACCAACCGGCACCGATACGAGCTGACCGAGCAATGGAAACGGTTGAACGCTCGTAATCTCCCGGAAATTGATGCTGACTGGAAAAATGAAATTTAGGATCAGCACCAGCGTTCGCAGGCCGTAGATGCTCCATGCCAGCCATGCCCGGCCGGCATGAACATAGCGTCGCACAAAAGCAACAAACGCCACTATAAGCACGTACACCGGCACATGGACCCAGCGCACCAGGAGCTGGTATTCGTCCACCGCCCTGGCATTCATCATCTCTAACTCGAATGCTGAGATCGCCGCCGCTGCGAGCGCGCTGGAGGAAAACAGCAAATACATCCATTGCTCGCGCTGTTTGCACCAGACCGCGACATAAAACGCCGCGAGCGTCAAACACGCTCCGGCATTCATTGACCAGACGACTGTGATCCAATTCATCGGAAGATCTCCACTGCGTGTGAGGTACCGTCAGGCGGGTCGAACGCCGATCTGCGGCCATGGAAATCGCGGGTAGCGAATGAATTTCCTACGCTAACAAACAGCTCGAATCTGCTGATCATTGGGTCCCCATCGTGATGGTCCCCCGAATCGCAAGCAAACTCGTTAGCGCTCACACAAACAGTTCGTTTGCCTCGGATTGAAAAGCTGCCCGAATCCGCGACAACGACGCCTGCGAGTGGTCCTTTCTGTATCTCAATACCCACAAACTCAGTCTCGTGTTCCTCGCCAGCGCTAGCAGATTTTGCTTCGCTCTGTCAAGCGATATCGCTTGCCCCGGCCGTGCTACACCGAACGAGGCGGGCACGCGGACAGCACAAACGGCGAGAACTGAATTTGTTAGGATTTTCAGGTGTTCTCCTTCATCCTTCTCCGAAAGTTTCCGGGCGAAGTTACGGAAAATTAAAAGTTTCTTTGCAGGCGACCAGGCATTTTAAACTCGCTCTTCTGCCGGCTCGCTCGCGCGTGTGCCCGCGGCTTTGCCTTCTATCTCGCCGATCCCGTCGGCTGGGTTCGCGGATAATGCGGATGATTCATGCTCTAAGCAGCAAGCCAAGAAAATTCCGAGCCGGTGGCACGCACAGACACGAATTGCACCAATTGCCATCAATGCAGTTTGCGAGAATTCGGGTAATTCGTGTCGTGAAATTCTTTGGGCCCCGCGCATGTGACACGAACAAATGATCTGAGTGAAAAGAGCAAATCGCCGCGAAATTTTTCGCAGCTTCGCGAAGAAAGCTGGCAAGAAAATGTTCGCTGCCGGACGACTTTTAGATCCACCGACGTCTCAAAGCGCGAACCGAGTCTGGCGAACTGCAGGCATCACTACCGAACACTTTCGGGGCTGGGGGTTTCAATCTGCTGTTGCACATGATGGACCATCGCCACGGCGGCGATGAGGATGATGGACGCGATTACCTGATGTGGGTAAAGGCTGGCATGAAAGACACCCCAGGTGATGCACACGGCAGCGAGTGTTTGCATCATCTCGAAATAGCCGGCTGTCGAAGCGCGAGTGAGGTGCAGCCCCTGAAAATAAATCAGGAGTGGAATTCCGCCTGAAACCGAGGCTAGGAAGAACAGTAAAAGGATCGCCTTAGTGGTGTGCGTCTGCGCGGCTGCGGGCCACAGTGCCGCACCGTTCAGTTTTCCATACGCCAGAAGAATTAATGTCATGCAGGTGAGCCCGACGACGATGCGCATGCTGGAGGCAAGTCGCAGCGACATGCCAACCATGACGCCGCGTCCTGCAACGGTCGAGAGACCCCAAAACAGCGCGCAGATCAAAGCGTATCCGGTGCCGAGATTCAGGCCGGCGCGTTCAAAGGAAACACCAATTAACGTCGGATACTGCACGGAAACGAAAATCCCACTGATGATTGCGATGCCGGCGTAAAGAAAAAAGCGGCGCGCAAGCCGGTCGCCGAAAAGGAGGAACGCGCCAATGGTTGAGATAACGGGCTGGACATTCAGAATCACGTTCACGACGGTGGGATTTCCGTACTTCAACGCCATCGTAAAAAATACCGTGCCCACGGCGGAGCCGGCGAACCCGGAGAAAAGCATGAAGCCCCATGTGTGCGCGCGGACTTTTGGAATCTCGTGTAACCGCGAAATCAGAATCGGCAGGAACATGATCAGGATGAACACGTGTTCCCAGAAAACGATCACCTTCGCGTCGAACAATTCGTTAAGTGGAATCCGCCATGCGCTTTCTGTTCCCCAAAGCGCGGCCCCGAGACCAACCAACCATGGACCATACGAAGCGGTGCGCATTGCACGCTTTTGCATTTCGAAGCGTGTATCGTTGCCAGTGCGTCGCGTCAATGCGAGACGATCACCTGAGCAATGCGAAAACGCTACGACATGATCATGAGCACGAGCAAGAGTGAGAGTAAGAATATGAGGGGAAGAGCGAAAGAAGCGTTGACACCACAATGAATGGTGTGGTAGTTGGGATTTCCATACTATGCGTTGCCCCAAGTGCGGCTCGCGTGATGACAAGGTCATCGATTCCCGTCAGTCCCGGGATGGTTCCAGCATCCGTCGTCGTCGCGAATGTTTGAAATGCAAATATCGCTACACGACGTATGAGGAAATCGAGCGTTCCGATCTACGCGTGGTAAAGCGCGACAAAACGCACGAGTCCTTTGACCGGCGGAAGCTGACCGCCAGCATTGCGAAAGCGTTTGAGAAACGTTCCACCAGTCTTTTAACGTTGGAGGATATGGTGGACGAAATTGTGCATGAATTGGAAACCGGAGGGCGGGAAGTTCCTTCATCGCTGATTGGCGCCAAAGTGCTAGAAAAACTGCGCGAGATCGATGAGGTGGCCTATTTGCGTTACGCCTCGGTGTACCAGCGATTTCAGGATGTCGATCAATTCGTAGATGCAATTCATACGCTGGGCCGCCGGATTAAACCAAACGCGCTTCAGCGGGAATTATTTCCGCCTGAGATAACGCAGGAGAAATCCAACGCCGTCGCTCGATCACGCGGTGACACAGTTAAGAATCATGGTCGCGTTTAAGGAAGAATTTCCATATCTGCGCACAGATTCGGGACAACTCTTTGAGTTTAACCGGGATTGGCTGCACGCAGCGATCACACGGGCAGCCGACGAAGCCGGTTATCCCAGTTGGTGGCTCACCGATCACGTGACAGAAAGCATTGCTTTGTACCTGCACCTGCGAAATGACGAGAACGTGGTAGCCTTTAGCCAGCTGTCGCAGACGGTGCGGTTCGTCCTGAGAGCGATCGGTTACAAAGAGATCGTGCCGCACTTTACGCCATCGCCGCCGCCCATCTCCATCTCACTGTTAGACGTCGCGCACCATGCCGGCGCAGGTTATGAGCTCGCGTTCTTTAGTCTTTTGGAAAACCGGATCCATGCCGTGCTCGAAGCGGGCGCCGATAATCTTCAGCTTTGTTCGCTGCAATCGTGTGTGAAAAATCTTCGCGGCGCGAAAACCTGGACGCGCGCCTGCGACGCGCTGCGCGAGGAAATTGTCTGCTTCGTCCGCGAAAAACTGGCCTTCACGAGCGATCGGGCGCGGCTTGATTGTTCGCTGCGCTAGTGAAACGCTAGATCATGACCATTTTTGAAAAAATCATCGCGCGAGAAATTCCCGCAAAAATCATCTGGGAAGATGATGATGCCGTTGCTTTTCACGACGTTAACCCGCAAGCGCCCGTGCACGTGCTGATCGTGCCAAAAAAGGTCGTTCCGCGGCTTACGGATGCCACCGACGATGACCGCGCGCTGCTTGGCAAACTGCTTCTGGTCGCGCGCGACATTGCCAAGAAACTGGAATTGACGAGCGGCTATCGGGTCGTGATTAACTGCGGACCTGATGCGGGCGAAAGCGTGCCGCACTTACATGTCCATTTGCTCGGCAAACGCGCACTGGCCTGGCCGCCGGGGTAAGGTAGCGCGAGCGTCCTCGCTTGCGCATCACTCGCTTTCAAGCTCGCTCGGGGTCAGTTGATCCGGCTCGCAAGCCAGAGGCTCGCGCTACTTTTACTCGCGCACAAGAGCCCAGTCGATTCCGATGATTCGCTGATCCGCAAAGCGCTTCAGAGACTTTGGAAAAATCAGATATCTCGCATCCTTGCTTTCCTTGAAACCGACGATCCCAAAATCGGTTCCGCTCTCGCTCTTCAGGATTGTCATCAACCGGTTATTTTTGATCTGCGCCTGGAGATGCCGATCGGCAGACGGTTTTTGCCACAACGTGTAAACCTGCGGCTTGCCGCATTGTTCGACGACCTGCGAAAATCGCGCTGTTTTGACCTTGAGAAGTTCCATAGCTCAACCGTGACTGGCGCGCCCGGCGGTCGCGCCCTACCAAGAAAGTCCGCCAGGGAACTACGGCAAGGAGGATCAGACTACCGTTGCTGCATTCCTGCCCTGGCGGGGTTTGCCTGTCCTCAATCCATAGCCCCTGACGGAAAGCAAATTTCCGCGCAACAATTGAGATACGCAACTCTGAACGCGTAGCGCAGGTTTCCAAACCTGCTGTATCGCCGATCTCCAAATCGGCGGGCCTTACCGATCACCAAGCGGGTTTGGAAACCCGCGATACAGCCGAGCCCGCGCTACGGACGCTCGCAGAAAAAAATGGGGCATTGACACGCGCTGCCGCTTCTGTTTGCATCCACGCCGTGAAATGGCTTGCGCTTCTTTTGCTCACGTTTCTCTTCCTCGGAGCCAGCTCCTGCACAACGCTGGTCAACCGGCGTGATCTATACAGCCCGGAGCCTGGACCGGATTCGTTAGAGGCGGCCCGGCAGTGGTACGGGATCACCACCACAAGGACGACCGCCACAACTCGAATACGAGGACCGGCCGGTGAAGAAGCATTACCGGCGCCGGAGTTTAGGTACTAGCACCAATTGCCGTGATGCGCTGAAGAGCGCTTTGCTGCGGAGCTAAAGCGTAACTCGCCTATCACCAGTTGTGATTCAAGCGGGCATCTTCCCGGAAAAGCGACAAGGCTGGGAAGCCTGCCCGACGAATCAGGCTCGCCACGGGATGAGTCCGTCCGGGTGGCGGACAGGATGACCGAGTTACGATCTCTCAGTTGAAAGGCAGGTTTGCCTTGATGCGCGCCACATCTGTGTCGTCCACGCGCGCCGCTTTGCTCAGCCGGCGTTTGCGCTTTGCGTTTTTCGCGGAGAGCAAATGGCGTCCGGCGGAATGCGCTCGCAACACTTTGCCGCGCGCCGTGATCTTAAAGCGCTTGGCTACGGATTTACGTGTCTTGCTGCGCGCGATGGGCTTTGGCATAAGGTCATACGATAATTCTACTGGAGATTTTGACAACGGCCTTTTGTCCGGCGCTCATGGCGGTCACATCGTGCCAATGAATTGAATGTTGGACGTTGAACGTTTGCCGAATTCCACCGGTATGGAAAATGCCCTGGTAAAAAGACCACACATCATCATCGTCGGCGCGGGCTTTGGCGGGCTGGAAGCAGCCAAAAAGCTTGCGTGTGAAGATGTGCGCCTCACGGTAATCGACCGCACAAATTACCATCTCTTTCAGCCTTTGCTCTATCAGGTCGCGACAGCTGCGCTTTCGCCAGCCGACATCGCAGCTCCGGTGCGCGCGGTATTGAGCAAGTGCAGGAACGTGGAAGTCATCCTCGCGGAAGTGGAATCGGTGGATGTCGAGGCGAGAAAAGTGAGAACGACCGATATGGAAATCGATTACGACTATCTCATCCTCGCCATCGGTGCGCGGCATTCGTACTTTGGGCATAACGAATGGGAAAAACTCGCTCCGGGACTAAAGAGTCTGGAGGACGCCATCGAGCTGCGTCGACGGATTTTGATGGCATTCGAATACGCCGAAAAAATCACGGACGACGCGGCGCGCAGGGCGGCGATGAATTTTGTCGTCATCGGCGGTGGACCAACCGGAGTGGAAATGGCCGGCGCCATCGCAGAAATCTCCCGTTACACGTTGGCAAGGGACTTTCGCCACATTGATCCATCGCAGGCGCGCGTCATTCTCATAGAAGGCGAGCCACGTCTGCTGGCGGCTTATCCGCCGGATCTATCGGAGAGCGCGCGGAAACAGCTGATCGATCTGGGTGTGGAAGTGCGCACGAGCACGCGGGCGACAAATCTCACTGAAGCCGGGGTGCAGATTGGCGACGAATTTATTCCGTGCCGCGTGAAAATTTGGGCGGCCGGCAACAATGCGTCATTCGTTGGGAAAACGCTCGGCGCACCGGTAGATCGCGCGGGCCGCGTGATTGTGAGCAACGATCTCACCATTCCCGCGCATCCTGAAATCCAGGTGATCGGCGATCTGGCGAATTTTTCGCATCAAACTGGCGCGCCGCTGCCGGGAGTCTCGCCGGTGGCAATGCAGCAGGGGCGCCACGCCGCCCGCAACATCCTACGAATGATCAGAGGCCAAACGCCAAAGCGATTCCGCTATTTCGACAAGGGAAGCATGGCGACGATTGGACGCAACAAAGCCGTCGCGGACCTAAAGTTCGTGCACCTCAGCGGCCTCCCTGCATGGTTGGCGTGGTTGTTTGTCCACATCATTTTCCTGGTCGGCTTTCGCAACCGCTTGCTCGTCTTGTTTCAATGGGCGTGGGCGTATCTTACGTTCGATAAAGGCGCACGATTGATCACGCGCAATTTTCAATCGGAGCAGAGGCCGCCGGCGTGAAAATCATTTAGCGATTTAGCGATTTAGTGATTTAACGATTAGGGCATGAACACACTCAACCAAGCTAAACAGTTGCAAACTCGAGCAAAATCATTCGCTGTCCGTGTCATTAAGGCATTTGCGAGACTTCCAAAAGATGAAGCTACACGCATAATCGGCAGACAGTTTCTCCGCTCAGGAACGTCTCTCGCTGCGAATTATCGGGCCGCATGTCGCGCACGGTCCGTGGCTGATTTCATTTCAAAAATCAGCGTGGTCGCTGAAGAAGCTGATGAGACACTTTTCTGGCTCGAATTGCTGGTGGAAGCCGAATTGGTGAAGACGAAGTTGGTTGAACCACTGATGAATGAATGCAAGGAACTGCTAAAGATCTTTTCAGCGTCGCTAGCGACTGCCAGGCGCAATCGCTAAATCATTAAATCCCTAAATCGCTAAATGGGACTCGGTGGCTCAATCGCCCGCGTTAGCGTTCGCAATCGACAACGAAAGATCTCAGTCGATACGGTCGCGCTTGAAGAGTTCGCGGCGAAAGCGGTGCGCTGTTGTTTGCGGTTGCCACAGCGAAAACGAACCAACCTGAAGAGATTGCACGAGATTTTCCTCTGGCTTATTTCCGACCGCCGGATGGCGCGTTTACACTGGCGATTTCTTGGGCAACGAGGCCCGACTGACGTGTTGACGTTCCAACACGGTGAAATTTTTATCAGCGTCGAGACAGCGAGACGGTACGCCCGGATCTTTGGAAACTCGCTCCTGCGCGAGCTCCAGCTCTACATCGTCCATGGGCTTTTACATCTGCACGGATTCGAGGATCAAACACCAACTGGCGCGCGGAAAATGCAAAGAGCTCAGGAAAAAATTCTCCGCTGCACGTCGGAGCTGTAGTCGGGACCGGTGATCCTCGCAAAACGCCTGAAGCAAGGACCAATAGCCGGCATCACCGATGCCGGCTACAGGAGCCGGTTTGAACTGAAGGCGACGTATGTTAGCGTTTTTAGCATGAGTTGCGGGCCATGGCAGGACGGCGAATGCCTGGCGCGGAGCGAAGAAACGCAAGGGACGACCCGCGTCTTGAGCGAAAACGCGGGAACCATAACCACTGCGGAACCAACGATTGAAAAAGAAACGCGTTCGGAAGAAGAGCTCGACCTTCCGTGGTACGTGGTGGTCCACAACGATCCCGTGAATTTGATGAGCTATGTAACCATGGTTTTCCAACGCGTCTTCGGTTATCCGCGCGAGAAAGCAGAGCGACACATGTTGGAAGTGCATCATAAAGGGCGGTCGGTTTTGTGGAGCGGCATGCGGGAGCGGGCCGAACTGTATGTGCAGCAACTGCACGGTTACCTTCTGCTCGCCACATTGGAAAAGGCAGGTTGATATGGAGATTTGCCAGCGCAAAGGTGTGATTGAGATTTCGGAACTGGACCCGTTTCTTTCCGAACTGCTTCGTCAAATTCCGGCCAGCGCCAACCCGGGCGGCGCGCCGGCTGCCGAACAACGTCTCTTCAGTCGGCCAATAACTGGGAGAGAATCCGAGATTTGCGCGGAGTGGAAGACGTATGTCGAACCCGAGTTGCGGCGCCTTTTTCAGACGGCAACGCAGACGGTCGCGGCGGATTTGGAACAGTTAAACGGCAACGAAAAAAGTTTCGCCAACCGCACCCTGCGCATTCCCTCGAAACACGCGGATGCCTGGTTGAGCGCGCTTAATCAGGCTCGCCTCGTCATAGCGGCAAAAAATAATTTCACTGAAAACGAACTGAACGACCACTTTCGCTCACCAATCGGATCGCGCCGGGACTTGAGTCTGTTTCAGGTAAACTTCTACGGTTTTTTGCAGGAATTTATCCTGCGCGAGATGTGGTCCGATTAATCGGACGCGTGGACATCACGCTTACGCTTCCTTCTTCGCTTTTACCATGGCCATGAGCCGCTCTTTGATCGCCGTCGAGGCCTTGGCCGGCCGCAAGCTCAGTGCAAACGCTTCGTGCAGTGCGTAACATTTGGTAATGAATTCTTCGGCCTTATTGCCGAATTTCTTTCGCGCCTTTTCAAATTCCTCCAATTCTTCCGGCTCCAGCGCGCCGATGACATAGAGCCGCGATTGGTTTTGGAACTGCTCAAAGCTCATCTTTCAACTCCTTGAGGCCGTCATAAATTTTTTTCAGTCCCAGTTCAAGCCTTGTCTTTACCGTGCCTAAGGGTGTATTCGTTTTGGCCGCGATTTCGCGCTGGCTCATACCCTTAAAAAATGCAAGATCGATTGCCTGCTGTTGGGCCGGTGGAAGTCCCCTGATTACCTTGCGTATCAGGGTGCGCGTGTCGCTCAGCATGATTTGCTCTTCGGTGGCGTTATGCACCCAGGCATCAGGCTGTTGTTCCGTCTCGTTTTGCAAACGTTCCTCCGCGCGCGCATAAGCCTGCTTCTTGCGAAGCCCATCGATCGCCCGTCGCCGCGCGAGAGTAACCATCCAGCCGAGTGGTTTACCCTTTTGGGCGGAGAAATTTTTCGCCTGGTTCCAGATCTCCATAAAAATCTCCTGCAAGAGATCATCGGCCTCGGCTTCGTTGTGAATCACTCTCAGAATCAGCGCTTTCAAAATTCCGTTGTATCGGTCGTAGAGTTGAGAGAGCGCGTCCGGGTCGCCGGCCTGGATCCCCTTCATCAATTCGAAGTCGCTCGGGGCTCCCGGTTCGAGTGCCGGGGCAACAGAAAATCGCCGCGCTCGCGGTTTCGCGAGGTGCATCCGCTTCTTTGGTTTGCGGCGGGTGGCAGAAATGGATTTAGTTCGTCCCATGTGCGATTAAGAAATTGCAGGAATCAAAACAAAGGGCGCGCGCGCGAACTAGTCATCTGGCCTCTTAATCTGGGCAGGCGACTTCGTCCATCGGTTTTCAACTACAGGCTAAAACAGGGAAAACAAGCTTTAAGCAAAAGCACGAAATCGACTGATTGCGCGGCGTGTTCGATGCGTCAAATGTTAAACACCATATGACTGAGGGGCCCGATCACACATCTGTCGATCCGCTTTGGTACAAGGATGCCATCATCTACGAGCTGCATGTTAAGACTTTTTGCGACAGTGACGGCGACGGGATGGGTGACTTTCGCGGCCTGATCGAAAGGCTGGATTATCTTCAGGAACTGGGAGTCACCGCCATCTGGCTGCTGCCTTTCTATCCTTCCCCTCTGCGCGATGACGGCTATGACATCGCCGATTACTTCGACGTGAATCCGAACTTCGGTACGCTCGATGATTTCCGCGCCTTTCTCGACGCGGCGCACCAGCGCAATCTGCGGGTGATCACCGAGCTGGTGATCAATCATACATCCGACCAAAATCTGTGGTTCCAAAAATCACGGCGCGCCGTAGCCTTATACGGCGTGGGTGGCTCTGTAGCCGGGATCGGTGATCCCGGCATGGCGCGACCTACATCTGTACCAGCCGGGGTCACGGACCCCAGCTACAATGACGATCTAGCCTACAAGGATTTTTATGTCTGGAGCGATACGCCAGAGAAATTCAAGGACGCGCGCATCATTTTCAAAGATTTCGAAACATCGAACTGGGCGTGGGACCCGTTCGCGAAAGCGTATTACTGGCATCGGTTTTATTCCCATCAGCCGGACCTGAATTTTGATAATGCGGCCGTTCATGAGGCAGTGGAAAAAGTCTGCGATTTCTGGCTGGCCATGGGCGTGGACGGCCTGCGTCTCGATGCGGTGCCTTACCTTTACGAGCGCGAAGGCACAAGCTGCGAAAACTTGCCGGAGACGCATGAGTTTTTGAGAAAACTGCGTGCGCACGTGGATCGAAAATTTCCCGGCCGCATGTTGCTGGCGGAGGCGAACCAATGGCCGGAAGACGCCGTGGTTTACTTCGGAAATGGCGATGAGTCGCACATGAGTTTTCATTTCCCGTTAATGCCGCGGATGTTTATGGCATTACAGATGGAGGATCGCTTTCCGATGATCGATATTCTCGAGCAGACGCCGCCGATTCCCGACAATTGCCAGTGGGCGATGTTCCTGCGGAACCACGATGAGTTGACGCTGGAAATGGTGACCGACGAGGAGCGCGATTACATGTGGCGTGTTTATGCGAATGACCCCCACGCGCGCATCAATCTGGGCATTCGCCGCCGGCTCGCCCCGCTGCTGGGCAACAGCCGCCGCAAAATAGAACTGCTCAACACCATGTTGTTCTCCATGCCGGGGACGCCGATTCTTTACTACGGCGACGAAATCGGCATGGGCGATAATTTTTATCTCGGCGATCGCAACGGCTGCCGCACCCCGATGCACTGGAGCCCGGACCGAAATGCCGGTTTTTCCAAGGCAAATCCGCAACAGCTTTACCTGCCGGTCATCATCGATCCGGAATACCACTACGAAGCGATCAACGTCGAGAACCAGCAGAAAAACTTATCCTCGCTTCTGTGGTGGATGCGCCGCGTAATTGCCATGCGCAAAAATTTCAAGGCGTTGTCGCGCGGCTCGCTCGAATTTCTCTATCCGGACAATCCCAAGGTGCTCGCCTTCCTGCGGCGCTACGACCATGAGACCATCCTGGTGGTGGTCAATCTTTCGCGCTTTTCGCAATCCGCTGAGCTTGATCTTTCCCGCTTCTCCGGCAGCAGGCTCACGGAAGTTTTCAGCCAGAACTATTTTCCCAGGATTCGAAAATCGCGCTACCCCATCATGCTTGGGCCGCATGCCTTCTACTGGTTTGCCATTCGCCCACAATCCACGGCTACGCGCGCCGCGCAGAAGCGGCGCGTTCCCACAATTGCAGTACCAGCCCGGCTTGAAGCGCTGCTGGTAGGAACCGGAAGGACAAGCTTCGAACGCGAAATCCTCCCCGCCTACATTCAGACTTGCCGCTGGTTCGGATCGAAGGCGCGAACCCTTCGCCAGATGCGCGTGGTCGAGCAAGTGCCCGTATCGGCAGACCCCAGCGCAGCGCAAATCTGGCTCATCGAGATCAGTTATCTGGATGGACCAACCGAGACTTATGTATTTCCGGTTCAAATCGCCACCGGCGATGCCGCTCGCGCCATCGCTCAAGCCGTTCCAGCCGCGATCATCGCGCGCTTCAGCGAACCAGAAGAAACACTGCTTCACGACGCGATCTGGGACGAGAAGTTTCGGGCCCAATTGTTCAGCGCGATTGCGCAGCGTGAAAGACATCGCGGCAATTCGGGTGAACTGATCGGGAACGCCGGCGGCGCGCTTGTTGGCGACGGCGCACCCCGGAGGTCTCAGTCGCATGTTGTTGGTGGCGAGCAGAGCAACTCATCGATGCTCTTCGACAACAGATTTTTCATCAAACTTTACCGCAAACTCGAAGACGGCGTGAACCCTGATGCCGAAGTCACGCGCTTTTTGACTGAGCGCGTCAATTTCCAGAACGTACCTGCGTTTAAGGGCGCGCTCGAATATCGCCGCGGCAAATCCGAGCCGACGATTGTTTGCTTGTTGCAGAACGCTGTTACCAGCCAGGGGGACGCGTGGCGGCTCACACTCGACGCTGTTGGTCGCTACTACGAACGCGTTCTTGCACGGAAGGCCGATTTGCAGAACGAAACCGCACCACCAGGCGCGCTTTTGGACGAGCTAATCGGCGGGATCTATCCCGAAAAAGCGATGTTGTTAGGCCAACGCACCGGCGACCTGCACATCGCGCTCGCGTCGCATCCCAAGGATCCCGCGTTCGCACCGGAGCCGTTCAACGCCATGGCGCAGCGTTCCGCATATCAGAACATGCGTGCATTGCTGCGGCGTAATTTCGCGTTGTTGCAAAAGAGATTGTCCGATGTGCCCGATGAATTGCGCGAGGAAGCGAAAGACGTCCTGGCCGCAGAAAAGGAGATTCACAACCGCGAAAAACGGCTCCTCGACCGAAAGACCAATGCCGCAAAAATCCGCATCCACGGCGATTACCATCTTGGCCAGGTCCTTTACACTGGAAAAGATTTCATCATCACCGATTTTGAAGGCGAACCAGCGCGAGCGCTCAGCGAGCGAAAATGGAAACGCTCCGCGTTGCGCGATGTTGCCGGCATGATGCGCTCGTTTCAATACGCGGCTTACAGCGCGCTTTGGCAGCCCGCCATGCGCAAGGAGGACGTGCCATTCTTGGAACGCTGGGCGGATCTCTGGTACCGCCAGATCAACAGTATTTTCCTTCAGAGTTATTTAAAAACCACGGCCAGCGCGATTTTCATCCCGCAAAGCAGCGACGACCTGCAAATCATGCTCGAAGCATATTTGCTCGATAAAGCCGTCTATGAAATCGGTTATGAACTCAACAATCGTCCCAGCTGGGTCGTCATTCCCATTCGCGGGATCAAACACATTTTGCAAGCCACGTGAAAAAATAGCCCAGCGCTTTAGCGGTGGGTTGCGGAATTGTTAAAGCGACCAGTCCCGACAGGGACGAAAAAATTAATCGAGCATTCGTTCGTCGTAATCGAAGCCGTGGCGGCGGAGCATCGCTATGAATTCTTCGCGGAAGGATCGCGTGCGATGATGCTCGGCTTGGTTCCGAATATACGCAACCGTGGACTCGGTACCGGAAACACCGATGCTGAACGCGCCATACTCTTCCTGCCATTCGAACAAGCGCATTCCCGGAAATGTCTCGTGAATCCATTTAGAAGAATTGCCCTTAAGAAGTTGTAACCCCTTCTTCACAGAAAGTGTTGCTGGCATTGAAATCAGCATGTGTACGTGGTCCGCGACTCCGCCGATGGCGAGCGCTTTCATCTTATTTTCTCTTGCGATTCCCCCGAGATACGGCCAAAGCGACCTCGAATATCCGAACTCAAGATGGGCTGGCGGTTCTTCGTGCTCCAGACGCAATGAATGAGAAGACTTGTGAATGAATGCATAATTCTTTCGTCCCGGTTGGGACTCGGTTTGTGTATCATGGTTGGCCCAGCGTTAAAACGCTGGGCTATTGTCACGAGATCATACTAAACACTTGCAGCGATTTATCCTGCATTTGTAAACTCACAAAAATGTAGGAACCAATCTTATGAGCCATCATCATCTCGAAGAAATCGACAATGACATCGCGGCAAAGCATCTCTTGAAACATCCGTTTTATCTCGCGTGGACGCGCGGAGAGCTGAGCAGACAAGCGCTCGCGGATTATGCGCGGCAATATTATCATCATGTCGCAGCTTTTCCGACGTATCTGTCGGCGGTGCATGCAAAGTGCGATGATCAAGAGACACGAAAACAGTTGCTCGCAAACTTGATGGATGAAGAAGCCGGCTCGCCCAATCATCCCGAGCTTTGGCTCCAATTCGGCGAAGGACTCGACGTGTCGGCTCCCGAAATACGCAAGTCGGGAAAATGGCCGGAAACGGAGAACTTGATCGGGACTTTCCGATCAATCTGCCGCAATGGATCTACCGCGGAAGGTCTCGCTGCGCTTTACGCATACGAAAGCCAAATTTCAGCGATCTGTGAATCGAAGATCGATGGACTCAATAAATACTACGGCTTTACCAACCCGGAGCATTACGAGTATTTCACCGTTCATATCGACGCGGATCGCGAGCATTCTGCCGCCGAGCGCGAGATGCTGAATCGTTACATCGACCATCGCAATTTCGAATCAATGAAAGCGTCGGTGAACCGCGTTCTCGACGCGCTCTGGGAAATGCTCTCTGGCGTTTGCCGACGTCGAGCGATTGCGTGCTGACGGTGCAAACCTGGTAGGGACATCGCGCTGCGATGTGTCCCCGCGGCGACCGCAGCGCGCCGTCCCTACCAATCATCGCGGTCGCAAAACAAGAAACGAACGCATCCGATGCCGGCAAACCGATAAGACTTGCGGCTGGTCGGGATCGAGTGAGGCGGCGATCTTGTTGTAATCTGAAACTGACGTGACCGGCTGCTGATTGATTTCTTCAATCACGTCTCCTTTTTGTAACTCCGCTACGCCGCTGTCGGGATCGACACTCGTCACCAATACGCCTTGCGCATTGGCAGGCAGATCAAGTTGACGCGCCATCTCCGGAGTCAGCTCTTCCACGTGAATCGCAGCAAGAGGATCGCTGGCCGATTCTTCATCGCCTGGTTGTGCCGGGTTTTGCTGCTGTGGCTGATTTTGTTGAGGCAAGACCCGCGAAGTTTGATAACCCGCCGGCTGCTCTTTGACTTGCGTCGCCACCTTAAGCGGCTTGCCGTCGCGCTCGATTTCCAGCTCGACTTCTTTATTCAACTCCGTCTGGGCCACCAGGCTTCTGAGTGTGTTGAAATCCTTCACGTCATGTCCATCAAACTTCTGGATCACGTCGCCTGGCTGCAGTTGCGCCTCCGCTGCCGGCGATCCCGGAACTACGTCTTCGATAACTACGCCTTGATTATCGGCGCTACCTTGCCCGGATTGCGGGGCGCGGGCCTGGATCCCAAGATAACCGCGAATAATTCGTCCCTGCTTCAATAAGCTTTCCAGCGCGGTGCGGACTGTGTTGGATGGAATGGCAAAGCCAACGCCTGCCGAAGCGCCGCTGGTGGATATGATCGCGGTGTTAATACCCACCACTTCCCCGCGCAGATTAATCAATGGTCCGCCGCTGTTGCCGGGGTTAATCGCAGCGTTGGTTTGTAACAGTTCGCCAATATCGCTCGCTCGACCCTTATAGCTGATGATTCCATCTGTTACCGTCTCTTCGAAGCCAAACGGGTTGCCTATTGCGAGCACAAAATCGCCCGGCTGCACCGTATCGGAATCGGCCAGCTTAAGCGGCTTGACACCGGGGTTGTCGATCTTAAGTACAGCCAGATCCAGTTGAGAATCCGCGCCGACCAACCGCGCTTTTTTCGTGCGGCCATCGCTCAATTGCACCTCGATCTCGTCCACCTGATCCACCACGTGATTGTTGGTGATGATGTGGCCCTCGTCGGTAACGATCACCCCCGAGCCCAGTGCTTTTTGCACCAGCGCTTCATTGCCCGGGCTGCGATACTGTCCCCTGGGGTTGCCAAAGAAAAATTCGAATGGATCAAGAGAGCCGTACTGGCGCCGGATGCCGATCTTCTTGGAGGTCTTCACCGCCACCACTGCGGGAATCACCTGCTTCACCAGCGTACGCCGCTCCTGGTTTAATGCTTCGAGCGATGCAACTTCTTTTGGATTGACTGCGGGCTCTCCGGCTAACGTGTATTTCTCCGATGTGCGGCGCGGGAGCAAATTCTTGAGGCGGTAATCGTATAGCAACGAAATTCCCAAGCTCAGCAGCAGGACAAATAGCAAAAACTTCGCGAGATTCTTCATTAACTAACGTTGGAAAAGGTTTGTCCCTGTTGTTCGACAATTAAACGCCGGAAACGTTGATTCTCAGGCAGCTCCAGGCAGGGGTCCGCTTGGAAGATCGAGATCGCTGCCGCACGCGCACGCCGCATCAAGGGAGCGTCTTTTATTAAATCGCCAATCTTCAGCGCGGGCAACCCGCTTTGCGCCGTGCCTAGCAAATCGCCCGGGCCGCGCAATTCCCAATCTGCTTCCGCCACGTCGAAGCCGTTGCTTGTTTTTTCCAACACCGCCAGCTTCGCGGCACTCTCCTTCGATTGCTCCGACGTAAGCAAGATGCAATACGATTTGTGTTGTCCCCGCCCGATCCTGCCGCGAAGCTGATGGAGCTGCGCCAGGCCGAAACGTTCGGCGTTTTCCACCAGCATCACGGTCGCGTTAGGCACATCGACACCGACTTCGATTACCGTGGTACTGATCAGCGCATTGGTGTCGCCGCGCCGGAATCGTTCCATGATTTGCTGTTTTTCCGGCGCAGGAATACGACCGTGAAGTAATTCGCACCGGTACGGGTGCAATCGTTCCCGCCACAAGTCATATTCCGCGGACGCCGCCTTCACGTCGAGTTTGTCGCTTTCATCGATCAACGGATAAATGACGTAAAGCTGGCGGCCCGCTTCCAGTTGCGTCAGCAAAAAGCTGAGGACCTCGCCCAGCTTCGAGGCATCGCGCACCGCGGTAATTATCTTTCCGCGATTGCGCGGCATCTCATCGATCGTCGATACATCGAGATCGCCGTAAATCGTCATCGTCAGCGTGCGCGGGATCGGCGTAGCCGTCATCACCAGCACATCCGGCGCCGGTTCGCGCGCGGTCAATCGCGCGCGTTGCGCCACGCCGAACTTGTGCTGCTCATCGATCACCACGAGCCCGAGATTGGAAAACGAGACTGATTCGTAAAGCAGTGCGTGTGTGCCGACGATGATTTGGGGCTCGTCGCGCGCAATGCGCTCTTCGTCTGGGGAGCACAGGCTGCCAGCCTGTTGTTCGCGGCAGCCTGCCGCGAACTCTTGGGCGTTATAGCTCCCAAGGTACCAAACCCACCGATAATCTTTTCCTCTCTCGGCCGCCCCTGCATCCCAAGGATTCCGCGTGATGTAAAGAACTTTCTCCCGCAGATCGCTCTCAGATCGAATCAATCGATCAAACGATTCCGTTTCCCACACAGGGTCCTTTATGCTCTCGATCTTGTTGATTTGAGTCGCGGTAAACGACTTTACACTATGCAAAATCTTCGACAGCGAGAAAAAGACAGGATTTCCGGAATCCCCAACGCGTTCGATCATCGGTTCGATCAGGAGATGCACGTGGTCGGGCATCACGCACGCCGCATAAAGTTCGTACCTGCGATCCTTCCAATGGAGAATTGACTCGAGCACGATGTCACGCGCTTTCTCCGACAATCGCCTGTGGTTTCGCGTGGAGAACGTGATCGCGTACTTTGCCAATGGTCGTTCAAAATGCGGGAGATTTCGGCGGGAATAGCGTGACTCGCCTGCGGTCTCGGACGCCGCACGCGCTTGTGTATCCGGCAGGCTGCCGGACACGACAGGCTGGCAGCCTGTGCTCCCCAGATGTTTGGGGTCGCCCGCAAACAGCGGCAGCGGGCCGCTTTCTTCCTGTCGCGCGGCCGTGCGCAGCGCAATGCGCCCGCCCAGCGGCTCCAGCCAGCGGCGCAGCACATCGTAATGTTGCTCGGCCAGAATTTGCGTGGGCGCCATGAACGCGGCCTGATAGCCAGCCTCTACGGCCAGCAACATCGCCGCGATGGCGACCACGGTTTTTCCAGAACCGACGTCGCCTTGCAGCAAACGATTCATCGGATGATTTGTCGCGAGATCGCGTTGGATTTCCGCGATGACTTTCTCCTGCGCCCGAGTGAGTTCGAATGGAAGCGATTTGAGAAATCTGTCGAGCATTGCGCCAGATCCGCAGTGCGCCTGGCCAACACGCATCGATAAGTCGGCGCGCCGCGACGCAATCAGCAGTTGCATCGCGAAGAATTCGGAAAGAACCAAATGCTCGCGCGCGGCGTCTCGCGCTTCCCAGCTTTCTGGAAAATGAATCGCGCGAATCGCGTCGCGTCTTTCGCCGTGAACAAGATCGCGGGGGACTAGTGTTTCCAATCCGGCAGACGCGGGTGGAAGCTCATTTAACACCCGGTAAATGAGGCCGCGCAAAACACGCTGCGAGAGACCTTCCGTCGCAGGATAGACCGGCGTGATTCTGCGGAAATGGATCGATATCTCTTCATCGTTCTCGATGACCTCGAACTCCGGATGATCCATGCAAATTCGTTTTCCCCGCAGGCGCGGCTTTCCGAAAACAACGATTCGTTGACCGGTCGCGATCATTTTCTGCACGTAATGCAGGTTGAACCATCGGCACACAAGCGGCTCACTCAGCGCATTTGGGTTTGATTCTTGCAGCGTGGCTTCAAAAATTTTTTTCCAACCGCCGAAACGGCGCAGCGAGGTTTTGATCACTTCGCCACAAAGACAGATCGGCACGTCGCTCTCCTCACGCGGAAAATGCGGGAACTCGCTGCGGTCTTCATGGCGCCGCGGAAAATGCGTCAGCAAATCTTCCACGGTTTCGATTCCCAGCCGGCGCAGCGCGAGCAAGCGCGGGCGGGGAATCCAGTGTAATTCTTCAAGTTTTGCTGAGACGGGAGTCATGTGCCGGGTTTACAGCTCGTCATTCCGAGCGAAGTCGAGGAATCCCGTGGCATTACAGTACGACATCACAACGGGATCCTTCGACTTCGCTTCGCTGCGCTCAGGATGACAATGCAGCGTAACCTATTCAAATTCGCTCCGCTGCGCGCACCGCCTCGATGTGCATGGCCACCAAAGTTTCCCCGTCATATTCGTCTGCCTCAATCCGGAATGCGACGTCCCAAGGCGGCGGCGGCAATTGATTTGATGCGCCATCGAAATAAACGGCGCGTCGATGGCGATCGCCCTGGCGCAGCCGAAAGATGAGATGTTTCTCGTTCACGAGACGCGGCGGAGCGACTGGCTCGACACTGCGCGCAAAGAACATTGGCTGGGGATTTCCGTTTCCAAATGGCTGCAACATTTCGTGCCAGCGCAGAAACTCGACGTCGATGTCCATGAACGCCAGCTCGTGATCCAGTCGCAGGCGCGGTTGCAAAGCTTCTTCGGAAAGAAGCTCGTGCGCGGTGCTGCGAAACGCCTCGGCAAAACGTTCGAAATTTTCTTCGCGCAACGCCAGGCCAGCAGCCATTTCGTGCCCGCCAAATTTATCGAGCCTGTCCGCGCAGCGCGTCAACGCCTCGACGAGGTTCAAGCCCTCGATACTGCGTCCGCTCCCCTTACCCGTTCCGCTTTCGTCGAAACCGATCACAATTGCGGGCCGATAATATTTTCGAGCGATCCGCGACGCCACAATGCCGAGCACGCCTGGATGCCAGCCGCGCGCGCCTGTCACGATCGCCGCGTCGCGCGCGGCATCGAAACTTTTGTCGATCCTCTCCGTCGCTGCCGCAAGGATTTGTTTTTCCACCTCCTGGCGTTCGCGATTCTGCTGGTCGAGTTCGGTCGCCAGCGCTGCTGCTTCGTCTTCATTTCGCATAAGCAAAAGTCGCAAGGATTTCTCTGCCGTGCTCAAGCGTCCCGCAGCATTCAATCGCGGGCCGAGCCGGTAGCCAATATCGTCCGAAAAAATTGGAGGGCGCA
>QHQA01000209.1 GCA_003219695.1 Verrucomicrobiota bacterium | reverse complement strand
CCCTGGCTGCCTTTTCTTTTTTGTGCACGGAGAATACGAAGAAAGAAGCGGCTAGGCAAGGACAAACTGTTCGGCCCAAGTCGTTATCTATCTAGCCGGGTGCGCTCTGTAACCCATGTGTCCGGGTTGGACCCCGTGATAAGTGGAGCCGAGAGTGGGAGTTGAACCCACGACCTGCCGATTACGAATCGGCTGCTCTACCACTGAGCTACCTCGGCCCGTTCTAATGACAATAGCATCCGCAGAAAATTACTGTCAATTCATCGCCGAAAATGGAAGAGCTCTGTCACATCGTATCCCCCTGGCAGGATTGAAATGTGTGAGCCAGAAACGCAGGGAAGAAATGGAGTTGTTGTTGCGGCTGTGGGAAAGTGGGAATCCCGCGTCGTTTGCGGGATTTCCAAGCCCGCGGGTTGTGCGAGCGTTTTCCACAGCCGCGCGCGGCGCGATCGCTAAAATCCTCGCGCCATGGCCACCTCCGCCCGCTACTTCGATCTGTTACGTGAAATGAAAAACGCTTACAACCACCGCCTTCGTCTGGTCGAAAGTGCCCAACAGCGTGGCATCAAACCCACGGCCCGGCTTTTCTCCACCACCGTAGCCACCGTACGCAAGTGGCTGCGCCGCTTCCAGCAGCAAGGCGGTTCGGGCCTTCGCGAACGGTCGCGTGCACGTCACCGCCAAGCGCACAAAACTCCTCCCCAGCGGGAAGCGCAACTGGTGGAACTCCGCAAAACCTTGCCTACCTTTGGCGCGCGCCGCGTCATTCGCGAGTTCGACCTGCGCATTGGCCATAACGCTCTGGAGCGCATCTGGCACGAGCATGGTTTGATCGCAAAACGCCGCAGAAAATATCAGCGTAAGCAAGACCTGGCGCGCATCAAAGCGCAGTGGGCGCTATTCCAGCAAATCAGCGCCGATACCAAAGATCTCGACGACATCCCGCGTTACTGGCAGCAGGCCCGGCACTTGCACTTGCCATTGATCCAGTACACGGCCAGAGAAATTCGCAGCGGCCTGCTCTTCTGGTCTTTCGCGCAACAGCGCAGCGCCGCCGCGAGCGCGGTCTTCGCCTCGCGTATTCAACGCCATCTGTATCGCTACGGCGTTTCGCTGCGCGACTTGGTCTGGCAAACCGACAATGGCGGCGAGTTCAAAGGCGACTTCCCCAAGGCCTTGGGCGACAGCCAGCATGTGCGCATCCCACCTGCTGCGCACACCTATCAAAGCGATGTGGAAACCGTGCATCGTCTCGAAGAAGACGAGTTCTTCGACCTGGAAGACTTCGCCAGCCGCGGCGACTTCCTGGCCAAGGTCCACACCTATCAGCTCTACTTCAACCTCGCCCGCCCTAATTCTCACAAAGAAAATCTCAGCCCTTGGCAGATCATCGAGCGGCTCGCTCCCCGCTCACCCCTCCAACTCTGCCTGCTCCCACCGGTGTTCCTGGACTACCACCTCAACGACTCAGGGGGTTACGATGTGCCAGGGCATCCCTATTCATCGCCGCAAACGGCGTTCTTTCAGCGTGAGAAGGGATACATCGCCCAGCCAATTCCCACGCCAATCAAAAGAAAAAGAAGCAGGGACCACACGATGTATTTCACGCGCTCGATCGGCTGTCGGCGGCTCAGAAAACCAAACGCGATGGAAATCAGCAAGGCGAAGAGCAGCATGGATTGCAAATGGCTGAGCTTGAAGTTCATGCTTTGCGTCCTCGCGCTGCTTCATACGCATGCAGCGCCGACAAAAGGTTAAGCACACCGGCGGTAGCGAGAAAGCGCGTGCCGTAATCGCCGCCCGCATGGGAAACGTCCGGGCCGCCAGTTTCGAGCGACCTGGCCACCAAATAAAACGTTCCCGTCCCCAAATCCGCCAGATAGCCCAGCCAATCGAAAGCATCGTTGGCGGCTGAACTAAAAACGTTGCCCCGCATCCCTGCGCCAAGAATCACGAGTGTGCCCACTGTCAGAAAACACATCGCGGCGCGACCCCACATCCTTATAAGAGCGTGACCCAGCCCGGGCACGAGCCATCCTGCCACGCCGATGACGTACGCCATCGTCTCGCGTCGTGAATCCTGCGATGGGGTTTCCGGTGCCGTCGTCTCGCGCGCGGAATCTTGCCGCGGAGCTATCGGTGCTGTCATCTCGTTTCCCAATTCCCTTCTTTCCGCTCCGCTTACGCCAGCAACGCCAGAATTTCGTTCTGAATCGCTCCCGTTACGCGCGCCTCTCGCTCGCCGATGTACACA
>QHQA01000208.1:1398-1958 GCA_003219695.1 Verrucomicrobiota bacterium | reverse complement strand
AGCTAATGCACAGGCACGCGTCGCATTGAGCGATCCTCGCCACGGTGGCGAGCTGTCCATAGGCTGGATGGAACTGAACTGAGAATGACCATTGTCCTGAAGCCGGAAAACGTCGCTCAGCTTGTCTTCTTCATTCGTGGAGAAAAGGTCCTGCTCGATGCTGATCTGGCGATGCTTTATGGCGTTGAGCCGCGCGTCCTGAATCAGGCGGTGGCGCGAAACCGCAACCGTTTCCCAGCGGACTTCGTGTTTCAGCTTTCGGCAAGGGAGTACAACGCTTTGACATCACAGATCGTGATCTCAGACAAAGACGATGCCCGGGCCGCTTCAGTTTTGAGATCACAAATTGTGATCTCAAAGAAAGGCCGTGGCGGCGGCCGCTATCTTCCATACGCCTTTACCGAGCAGGGCGTCGCCATGCCATGCTCTCCAGCGTCCTCCGGAACACCCGCGCGGTTCAGGTGAATACGACGTGCGGGGACGCCGTTGGATGGACTGCATTGTCCGTTTGGGAAACGGGCGAGCGATCGGGAGAACGCGAGTCAACATCGCCATCATGC
>QHQA01000208.1:0-1355 GCA_003219695.1 Verrucomicrobiota bacterium | reverse complement strand
GCTTGAGAAGAAATACGACGAGAAATTCGCGGTGGTCTTCGAAGCGATCAAGCAACTCATTACTCCGCCCGAGCCGCCAAAGCGCAGAATTGGCTTTCACCAATCCTAAATCCCGGCGATCTCTGCTCACCGATCACGATATCCCTCCAGTTTCCCCGCCCAACTTCCGAAATCCGCATTCCGTAATCCGCATTCCACAATCTTTTTTCCGTTCTTCCTTCTCACTTCTTCATTCATCCTTTCTTGATTCTTCCTTCTTCTTTCTACCTTTTTGCCGCTTCTTCCTTCATCCCTCTGACTTTCGGTCGCCTCTTCCTTCTTAATTCTTACTTCATCCTTTCTTCTGTTTCTGCTATTTTCCGCGCCCTTTCAGGAACTCAGGAGGGTTTGTAGCTTCGCTAATGCGGAATCAGCTTCCCTTCCTTTTTCTTCAATCGCTTGCAGAATCTCCAATGGCGTCCGCTTGTCTTCCTCGACAACTCGATGTGGATTCACGGCTTTCAGATCGTAAACGGCGTTCTCAATTGCTGCGGCTTTTGCGTCGGCTTCACGAGCATCGCGCAAGGCGCTTTTCCAGCGCTCTTGCGCAATTTGAATTTCCTCGCGTGGACCTTTTGCCTTGCGTAGAGCTGCGAGTTCGTCGTCGAGTTTGCTTGCGATTGCCGTAAACTCCGCCGCTTTCTCGCGAAACGGATGAGCTTCCGCCGACGCTGTTTGCAAACGCACAGCGAAATCAACAGTCCAACTCCGTTCGCTGTCTGCACGCTGCGGTAGAAGTCGGAAGAATTCTTCGAAATGCGCTAGCGTGAGGGGAGTTTTCTTGCCCACTTTTATATCGGACAAATCGTAATACCAAATGCGCTCCGTCTGGTTGCCCTTATCGAAAAAGACCAGATTTGTCTTTACGCCTGCGCCGGCGCTTGAGAAAACGCCGCCCGGCAAACTGATGATGCAATAAACGTCGCACTCTTCCAAAAGCTTCCGCTTGATTTGCACGAACGCTTCCGCATCCACGCGAAAGAGCACTCCTTCATCCAAGACGATTCCGCAACGGCTGCCAAGCTTCATGCTATGCAACACGTTTTGAACGAACAAAACCTGCGTTGCGCCGGTTTTGTACTCGTACGGAGTTTGCGCTTCTTTCCCTTCTTTTCCTCCGAACGGAGGATTCATCAGTACGTAATCGAAAAATTTCGGGGCGCCGGCGAACAAACCAGCGTAGGTCGCAATATCTGACAGGGAGTTGCCATGCCAGATGTGTGGATCATCGATTCCGTGAAGCACGAGATTCGCGAGCCCGATCGGATACACCACATTGTCTTTTTCGCGGCCGTAAAAGGTGCGGTGTTTTAATG
>QHQA01000045.1 GCA_003219695.1 Verrucomicrobiota bacterium | reverse complement strand
TTCGCTCCGAGTTTGCTTAGAGCTGAGGAAACACGAAATTGGCGCTCCGCTCATGCGCGCTCCATCGCGATACAAAACCATTGCTGTGGCGACGACGTTTTCTCCGCGATTCAGGCACGTTCTTGCCGAGGCGAAGCGAATGCGGGACCGGTTTTCCGCCGATCTTCATCTGATTCATGTGGGCAGGAGAAATGACGAGACGGCAAAGAAGTTTAGCGATGCGCTTGCGCAACTACATCTGCCACCCGACGCAGCGATTCATTATGAGCAAGGCGATCCACCCGAAGCGATCTTGCGCGCGCTTGCGCGGGAGCAAATCGATATGGTCGTTGCCGGCGCGCTGGAAAAGGAAGTGGTGTTGCATCCATTTCTTGGCGTGGTCGCGCGCCGCCTCGTGAAAGAAGCGCCCTGTTCGGTGATGCTTTTCACGAGGCCCGAACTAGAGCCGAGAGCACTTCGCCGGATCGTGTTCATTGCCGACCGTTCAGAATACGCGCTGCAGGCGCTGAAAATCGTTTTGCGGCTCGCCGAAGCAGAACCGTGCGAGCGACTTTATGTGATTGCGATTAGCACTGCGTTTGATGAAGCGCGCGCTTCTATCCGCGGCAATGCGGTTGCTGGTCGCACACGTGAGGCAAAGGATGAGGCCGAGGAGGCACTTGAAAACTTTGTTCTGGCAGCCGGCGCGACCGAGGTGCCGATCGAGACCCGCTGGATTCGCGGTGCTACCGGGTTGGCCGCGTCCGATTTTGTCCAGTCGGTGGAAGCGGATTTATTTGCAGTGCCACTTCCGAAAGCCGCCGGGGCGATACAGCAGCAACTACCAAGCAATATCGCCTGGATAACGGATGTTATTCCGTGCAATCTCTGGGTAATCCGCTAAGCGGAAGCTCCAAGTTACAATAACCAACCTCCAGAGAAACGCCAATCACCAACTGATGGCTTGGCGCAAGTCGTGGAACATTGGAGCTTGGGATTTCTCTGGATGTTGGAGCTTGGATTTTGGAATTTCTGTTCGTTCGCATGAATCAGGCGCCGCAATTTCAGGCCTACGGTCTGCCGCATCTCACGGTCATTTTGCTCACCATCGTGTTGCCCTTTGCGCTTGCCGCAATCGTCTGGCGCACAAAATCGCAGCGGACCGAGAAGGCGATTCTCACTGCGCTTTCGGCCGTACTGGTCTTGAACTATGTCATTTACTTAATTTTTATTCGCAGCCGCGGAGTGGTGGCCTGGCAGCAGATGTTGCCGATGCAAATGTGCGACTGGGGGATGGTGGTGGTGATCGCAGCGATGTGGACCGGAAATCAGCGCTGGTTTGAGGTGGCATACTTCTGGGGAATCGGCGGCACATTGCAGGCCGTGCTCACCCCAAATCTGCGCTTTGCTTTTCCAGATTGGCGGTTCATCAGCTTTTTTACTTCGCATTGCGGCATCATTATCGGGGTGGGTTTCCTGATGTTGACTCGCTGCTATCGCCCCTACCCGATGTCGATGGTGCGGGTCTGGCTATGGTCGGAATTTTATTTCGTAGTCACGCTTGCGGTTGATGAGATCACTGGGGTTAACTACGGATTTTTGCTGCATAAACCTGAGGCATTTTCCATTTTGAGTTTTCTCTCCGATTACCGCCCGCTTTATCTTTTGGAAATGCATGGAGTTGCACTGCTATTTTTTCTCGTGCTCTATTCGCCATTTGCCGTTTTCGATCTGGTGGCGAACCTCAGGACTCGCGAATAGGTAAAGCATGTCTTGTAGGGCAAGCGCTTCGCTTGCCGAGGGGAAAGAGAGATGTGTAATTGAATAGGTTGGCAGGCGGAGCGCCCGCCGTACAATTATGAGCCAGAAATCAAAACCATTGCGCGTTGGCAAAGCCGCCATCGGCGGCAAACATCCGGCGTTCATTCTTGGCCCGTGCGTGATCGAGTCGGAGAAGTTTGTCTGGCGCATGGCGAAGAAGATCGCCGGCATCTGCGCTGCCGAAGATGTTGATTTCATTTTCAAAGCGTCGTACGACAAGGCGAATCGAACTTCGGTACGCTCATTTCGCGGAATCGGCGTGCGCGAAGGCTGCGAGATTCTTTCGGCTATCCGGCGCGAATTGAAAATCCCGGTGACGACGGATGTTCATTCCCCGACGGAAGCGGAGATTGCCGGGGAAAAGATTGATATGCTGCAAATTCCGGCGTTTCTCTGCCGGCAAACCGATCTGCTGCGTGCTGCTGCGGAAACGGGTCGCGCGATTAATGTGAAAAAAGGTCAGTTCCTCGCGCCGTGGGACGTGCGAAATATTGCCGAGAAACTGATTGCCTTTGGCAATTCAAGGTTCTGTTTCACGGAACGCGGCACCACGTTTGGCTACAACAATCTCGTTGCCGACATGCGCTCGCTCTATTGGATGCGCGAGGCGGGCTATCATGTGATCTTTGATGCAACCCATTCGGTGCAGCGGCCGGGCGGGGCAGGGGACTCCACCTCGGGTGACGGCGTTTTGGCTCCCGCGCTGGCCAGGGCCGCAATGGCGACAGGCTGCGACGGAATCCTTATGGAGGTGCACGAGAATCCGGTGCGCGCTTTATCGGATGGACCAAATCAGATTCCGCTAAAGGTGTTGCCGAAGCATTTGCGCATGTTAAAGGCTATTCATGCTGCTGTATCATAGTGGCCGCTCCACATATTGGGGCTGGCTGGTATGGTTTCTACCGATCGTGCTATCTGTTTTGATTGCGGCGCCTCAAGTGTCCGGTCAGTCAAAAGGGCGCAAAAAGAAGGGGCTCGCGACGCCGAGCGGTTCCCCAAGCGAACAAAACTTAACGAACATTCCGCTGCCAATCGGGCATGAAGCCAAAGGCCTTGTGTTGCCAGATTTCGATGCCAACGGCCGTTTAAGAGGAAGATTTGAAGCGGGTACGGCGCACCGGATCGATGAGGAACACGTCGGCTTTCAACATCTTAAGATTACGACTTACACTCAGGAGAGTCAGCCTGACCTCAAGATCGACATGAGCACATCCGTACTTGATTTAAAAACGCGCATTTTGAGCTCAAAAGAACGCACCACAATAAAGCGCGCGGATTTCAACATCGCTGGTGATTCAGTGCAATTCGACACGAACTCGAAGACTGGGCGATTGATAGGAAATGTAAAGATGGTGATCACTGACAAATCCCATCTGACTGTAACACCCAGCCCGAAGGAATGAAAAGATTAGCGGTGTTGGTTTTGTTTATTGTATGCGTGATCGCCGCGCGATTGCCCGGGCAGACTGCCGCTGCACCGGTGGGCTCCTCTTCGCCGACGAACACGGCGAAGCCGGCAAAGGCGAAAGCCAAAGACAAAGACAAAAAGAAAGATGACAAGTCATCCGGGACGAACCTATTTGGCCCAGGCGCTGCGGGGCAGCAGTCCAATGGACCGACAACGACGGAAATCTACTCCGATGAGGCTTTTTTTGATTCAACCAAGAACATAGGCATCTTTAGCGGCCGTGTGAAGGTAGTCGATCCGCGTTTCAATCTTCAATCTGACAAATTGACAGTATTCATTACAAAGGGACAAAACCAGAGTCTGGAGAAAGCGATCGCCGAAGGGAATGTTGGCCTCATTCGCGACCGGCCCGCTGCGAATGGCGGCCCTCCGACCCGAGCGGTTGGTCGCTCCGATAAAGCCACCTATACAGCTGCTACTGGCGATGTTGAATTGATCGGAACACCGCGGGTGCAAGAGGGACCAAACCTGCACATGGCAACCAGCCCCGATACGGTCATGATCATCAGTCAGAATAGTCAGCTGCGGACGCACGGGCCCAGTCGTACCGACATTATTCAGCAGCCAGACGACGAAAAAAAGGGACAAGCAAGTCCGTCCCCGACTCCAGCCACCCAGGTGTCACCCGCTCCGTCTCTGCCCAAACCATGATTAGTCAAACCGCGCCTGTTTCGACTCCAAAAGTTCGTTCGCCGGTTGCAACGAAGGCAGAAACCGTTTTGACCACCGATCAGCTGGTCAAGATTTATGGTGGCCGAGCAGTTGTGGACGGAGTCAACATGCACGTCCACGCGGGTGAGATCGTGGGACTTCTCGGGCCAAACGGAGCCGGCAAGACCACGAGTTTTTATATGATCGTTGGCTTGGTAAGGCCAAACAGCGGTCGGGTGATTTTTTGCGACACCGACGTAACAGACTACCCGATGTACAAGCGCGCCCGCCTGGGCATGGGCTATCTACCGCAGGAAGAATCGATCTTTCGCAAAATGACGGTGGAGCAAAATATTATGGCGATCTTGGAAACGCTTCCCATGAGCAAAATGGAACGACGAAACCGTTGCGACCAGTTGCTGCACCAGTTCGGGATCGAGCGGATCGCCAAGAATACCGCGCTGACGTTAAGCGGCGGCGAGAAACGGCGCTTGACTATTGCGCGTTCGCTGGTCACACAACCGAGGTTGTTGATGCTCGATGAGCCGTTCAGCGGCGTCGATCCCATTGCCGTTTACGATGTGCAACAGATCATCGTAAACCTCCGGAAATCGGGCTTGGCCATCATGATCACCGACCACAACGTCCGCGAGACTCTCTCTATCGTGGATCGCGCGTATTTGATTTACGATGGTCGCGTCGAGAGCGAAGGCACAAAAGACTTTCTCATCAACGATCCCATCAGCCGCCAGCTTTATCTTGGCGAACGTTTCAAGATGTGACGGCGCCTTAGCGCCAGGTTAAATGGTTAAATCGTTGAAGCGGAGCACTCCGGGACTGCACCGCATCAGCGTTTGAGTTGACGTGGAATAAACGTTCCGTAAAATCCGGCAAGGCAATGGAGTTTGCCTTCTCCCGCGACGCGGGAGAAAATTGCGTGAGCTAATGACTCCTTCCAAGCAGGAAGGAGTTTTTTATGTTCGAAAACATCTGGTTTATCGCCGCAGTCTGGATGGGCTTGGCGCTCATCGGCAGCTTGATCTCGATCCGGACTGGTATCTCAGTCGCACTGGTTGAAATTCTGGTTGGCGTCGTGGCCGGCAATCTCGCCGTGGGATTGGAAGGCGGCACGTTGCACATCGGTATTGCGGGCGCCGGCGCTGGCGCAGGAAACCTGCATCATGTCCTGCAATCGACGGAGTGGACAAACTTCCTCGCGCTGCTCGGCAGCGGCGTGCTCACGTTTCTCGCTGGCACGGAAATCGATCCAATTTCGCTGAAGGCGAATTGGCGCGCGAGCATGCTAATCGGTGTTCTTTCGTTTGCCATTCCGTTCGCTGCCGCATGGATCTTCGCCCAATTTGTTTTCGGCTGGTCTCTGCACCAGGCGCAGATTGCCGGCATCGCGCTTTCCACGACCTCCGTCGCAGTGGTCTATGCGGTGATGATTGAGGGCGGATTCAGCGACACTGCCATGGGCAAAATGATCCTGGCTGCGTGTTTCATTACCGATTTCGGGACGGTCCTCGCGCTCGGCACCCTGTTCGCCAACTATAACTTTTGGCTGCTGCTATTTGTGATTGTGACGCTCATTGTTCTGTGGTTCATGCCGCGCTGGACACAAGCGATCATCATGCGCCTGGGCGCGACGCAGGTGAGCGAGCCGGAAGTAAAATTTATCTTATTTGTTCTTTTCTTTCTCGGCGGTCTCGCCACGACAGCCAAAAGCGAAGCAGTCCTGCCGGCCTATCTCCTCGGTCTTGTGGTTGCCGGCGTATTTCTTCGCGACAAAACGCTGGTGCGTCGCATGCGCAGCATTGCGTTTGCTGTCTTCACGCCATTCTATTTCATCAAGGCCGGTTTGTACGTGTCGCTGCCGGCCCTGTGGACCGGGCTGCTGGTGATTAGCGCGTTTCTCGCTGTGAAGATGGTGACCAAAATCGCGGGGGTCTTTCCGCTCGCCCGATTGCATTACATGAAGATGAAGGAGGCGAGCTACACCACGCTGCTCATGGCCACGGGTCTGACATTTGGAACTATCTCCTCCTTGTATGGTTTGCAAAACGGGATCATCGACCAGAAGGAGTACACGATCCTGGTCAGTGTTGTCATCCTAAGCGCATTTGTGCCGACGTTAATCGCGCAAAAATTTTTCCAGCCAACGGTCGAGATGATGCACGCGTGGGGTCATCTCTATCGGCGACGGCTTGGGACACTCTCAGTTGAAGACATCGATACGGAGACCGAAAGCGAGGTCGCGAAGATGGGCAAGGAGCGCCATCTAGAAAGCCGAGTTTGAAACCTCGCGGCGTGCTTGTGAATGCAGGAGAACCAATTTGGTAGAGCATGCTAGCAGCTCAGCATTGTCCGGATGTCGCAACGAGTCGTGATTGGACGCGACTTTTGGATGAAGCTCCCGCCATTGTCCATAGCCCTTCCGCGAGCCAGGCCAAAATCCTGGAGCGGCTGAATGCCTTGCGTGAGCGACTGGCCACCGAGCGTTTTCAACTGGCCGTGCTCGGTCAATTCAAACGCGGGAAGAGCACGGTGCTTAATGCGCTACTTGGACAATCGGTGTTGCCGATTGGCGTGGTACCGGTCACCGCGATCCCAACATTTCTGGAATCCTGCAATAGCGGGACTGCTTCGAAGCTTCGCGTGACGTACGTTTCGGGCGAAGTGGAGGAGTTTGAACTGAAGAACGCGGACGCACTACGCGACAGATTGACCGCATTCGTCACAGAGGAAGCAAATCCGCGGAACATATTAAACGTCGCCCGCGTGGATGTATTTTTGCCTGCCGAACTTCTCAAACGCGGCGTGGTTCTCATCGATACGCCGGGTGTTGGTTCGACGCATCGTCACCAAACCGCCGCAGCGGACGCCGTGTTGCCTGAATGCGACGCGGCGCTTCTCGTCGTTTCCGCCGATCCGCCCATTACGGAGATCGAGATCGAATATCTGGCGCGGATTCGAGAAACCGTCGCGCGATTGATCGTTGTCTTAAACAAAATCGACATGATCGACCCGCATGACCGCGAGAAAGCTCAAGCCTTCCTGCGCAACGCGCTTGTGGATCATGCCGGGCTTGGTCCATTGACGCCAATCTTCAGTCTTTCGGCGCGTGACGCTCTCCGCGCGAAAGAATCTGGCGACGCTGAAGCGTTCGGAACCAGTGGATTTGCAGCACTCGAAAAGCATTTGGTCCAGTTCCTGGCGAATGAAAAACGCGAAACCCTCAACGCAGCGGTCGCGCAAAAAGCAGCGGCATTGGTTGCGCAGCTAGAACTCGAGACCGAGATCGCTCTCAAGTCATTGCGTTTGCCGGTTGAGGATCTCGAGCAGCGGATGACCACGTTCGATGAGGCGGCAAAACAATTCGAGGTACAACGGCGCACAGCCAATGATCTGCTGGCCGGCGATCGTGTGCGCGCATTGCAAGAGCTCGAATCGGAAGCGGAACGAATTCGGTTTGAGGCTCGCGCCGTTCTTGAACGCGAACTCGACGAGTCGCTCGTCGCCGGTGAAGATTCTGAGAGCGCGCAGGCACGGCTTAGCGCGAAGGTTATCGCGTTTTTCGAAGACGCGCTGCGAGACGTGATTCACAAAGTAGGCGCGCGCTTGGAGGAAGTATTACGGGTCCATCAAAGTCGCGCCGACGAATTGATCACCCTCGTTAGGCAGACAGCGGCCAATCTTTTGGAGATTCCTTTCCACGCGCCGGAAAGCAGCGAGGCGTTCGAAGCCAAACGCGAACCGTTTTGGTTCACCGCTGCGCGGACGACGGAATTGAATCCGATTCCCCCGGGCGCGTTCGATCGATTTTTACCCGCGCCGATGCGTAAAAGAAGAATGCGAAAACGCCTGCTCGAAGAGATCGATGCCGTGGTCATTCGCAATGTGGAAAATCTGCGTTGGGCCACCCGGCAAAACCTGGAGGACACGTTCCGCCGTTTCGGTGCAGAACTGGACGAGCGACTAGCAATGAGTCTGGACGCTACGCGAGGCGCCATGAAAAAAGCACTCGAGCAACGCAAACGACACGCTGAACAGGTTGAGTCCGATATCGAGGGCAGCCAGCGAACGTTGTCCAAATTAACGGAGATCGAGCAGGCACTGTTGGCGGCGAGGCGAGGGAGTAATGGAGTAATGGAGTAATGGAGTGATGGAGGAGTGGAAGGCATGCCGCATCACTCCAGCACTCTAATACTCCAACACTCCATCGTTTAACGTGATGACGACATTTTATTGTCCGCATTGCTGGACGGAAGTTCCCGAGAGCGCCACTGTTTGCCTGCATCATCACATTGAGCGCCTCCTGTAGATGAATAATATCGTCAATGAGCGACGGTCAGTTAGACCTACCGATCTGCTGCGCAGCGGATGCCAGTGAAAAGGATGTTGGTGAATGAAGGAGTGTTTGCGCGGCGCATGGCGCAGCGGAATTCAAGCCTATTCTTGCGCAGACAATTACCGCCGCGGATGACTCGACCGATTCCAGCGCGCGGTAATGCGAGATTTCCCGTGGCGTAACGCTTGTAAACATCCGGTTGATACCAGTCGGCGCACCATTCCTCGACGTTACCGGCCATTTGCAAAATGCCATACGGCGAGCAGCCCTTCTCAAAAGCATCTACTGGCGCAGTGGTCTCTTTCTCATCGTGACTGCCCCACCAGTTGAGCCGATCCGGGTCCCATTCGTCGCCCCACGGAAAAATGCGGTGATCATCTCCTCGCGCAGCTTTCTCCCATTCAATTTCAGTCGGCAATCGCAAACCGGCCCAGCGGCAATACGCGTCGGCTCCAAACCACGTAACGTTGATCACGGGGTGCGTTTTGAATTCGGGCACAGCGCGATAGGGTTCGGAGCCGCCAAGCGGGACAATGCGGTCCAGCCACGAAACCCAGCGCTGAAGTTGTTCGGGCGTTGGCTTTATCTCGGAAAGAAACCGCGCGAACTGTTCATTGGTCACCGCAAAAACGCTTAGATAGAAATCAGGGACTCTGACGCGCAACTGCGGGGTTTCATGCAACAGCGGAAACTGCGGCCCAGCCTTGTCCATTCGCTTCGCCGCTTCGGTCTGCTGGATGGTGGATCCCATGGTGAATTCGCCTGCGGGAATCAGTCGCATCAGCGAACCATCCTTTTCGTTTGTCCACGCTTTAGTCATCTCAGCGCTTGCCCACCGGGCCTTCAGCGTAATCCCTGGAAGCTTGATTTCATTCAGAAACAGTGGCTAGTTCATGACGGCAGTGGAGTTTGCCGGGTTTCGAAAATCCTTCGAAGCCGAAGCGCCCCGCAGCCGCGGGGCTAATGACTCCTACCAACCGCAATTCCGTGTTTTGGTAGTGAAGTCAGTTTCATCAGAAAATCACATTGACGCGGCGTTATCTGCTGCGCCAGCGGCTGCAGAGAATCTCGCCGGCCCGCGCCGCGCCAACATGCCCAGGAGGCCGGCTCCCCAACGATTTCGCAGTGCCGCGCAGGTGTTGGAACTCAGCGCAGACGAAATCTTCGAGGCCTATACAAAAAAGCATCAGGTCAATCTCAGCCGGCAAGCGTCCGGCTACCTGACGAAAGATGAAAGCGATAACAAGCATATCTGACCTGTGCCCAGAAAGGTTTAACTTCCACCGGATGACGATTGGTACCGCGATGCCGACGACGCGAAAAAAATCTGCCGCGCTGAAATTTGTGCTGATGATCGGCGTGCTGAGTTTCTTTGCCGATTTCACCTACGAAGGCTCGCGCAGCATTGTGGGGCCGTATCTGGGGATGTTGTCGGCGAGCGCCGTTGTGGTGGCGGTTGTTAGCGGGGTGGGCGAGTTGTTAGGCTACAGTTTGCGCCTGGTCTCCGGCGGTTTGGCGGATCGCACCGGAAAATTCTGGCCAATCACGATTCTCGGCTACTTCGTCCAATTACTCTCGGTGCCAGCGCTCGCACTGGCGGGTAACTGGCAAACAGCCGCTGCGCTGATCATTCTCGAACGCGTCGGGCGCGCCACGCGCAATCCGCCGCGCGACGTGATGCTCTCGCACGCGGGCAAGGAGCTCGGGCTTGGCTGGGCGTTTGGCGTAAACGAAGCGCTCGACCAATTTGGCGCGTTCTTTGGGCCGCTGGCTGTCGCGGCGATCCTGGCGTGGCGCGGTGATTATCCTTTCGCTTTTGCCGCGCTGCTCATTCCGGCGGTCGTCTGCCTCACGCTTCTTCTCATTGCGCGTTGGCTGTACCCGCGCCCGGAAGAAATGGAAACCGAAACGCCGAACATCCACGGGAAAGGGTTGCCGCGTGTTTTCTGGATTTACCTCGCAGGTGCGGCGCTGGTAGCGGCGGGCTACGCGGATTTCCCGTTGATTGCATTTCATTTCCAAAAGACGTCGTCGGTGCCGAGAGATCTGGTGCCGGTCGCGTATGCGATCGCAATGGGAGTAAGCGGCGCCGGTTCCCTGGTTTTTGGGCGATTATTCGACCGAGTGGGCATCGGGATTCTGATTCCGCTCACGCTCGTCTCGGCAGTGTTTGCGCCGCTGGTTTTTCTCGGCGGCACATGGCCGGCGTTGCTGGGCGCAGCGCTTTGGGGACTTGGGATGGGCGTGCACGAATCGATCGTCCCGGCAGCGGTGGCGCCGATGGTGCCGCGGCAACGGCGCGCTTCAGCCTACGGGTTGTTTACCGCCGGTTACGGCGTGGCCTGGGTCCTCGGCAGTGCGCCAATGGGATTCCTCTACGAGCGGTCCGTGGTCGCGGTAGTCATCTTCTGCGTCGCGCTCGAGCTGGCTGCCATTCCGATCTTTTTCATCGTGCGCCGCAAGTATCGGCGATTTGAAAATCCAAACGCGACGAATTGACAACTCATGAGCACATCCCAAACGGCAGTAATCGAAAAGGACAACGATTTCCCTGCAAACTTGCGCACGCGCGGGTGCCCAGTTTGTAATTATGTCATCAAAACGGCCCGGGATTTCTTCGCCCACTGGCAGTACGCGCTCGCGTCGGACGAAGCAGCACAGGAGAGTTTTGCAACAGAGCTGGGGTTTTGTCCGCGTCACGCTTGGCAACTTCACAGCATGTCTTCGCCTTGGGGTGAGTCGATCGGGCTTTCGGCGTTGACAGAAAAAATCGCACACGCGTTGGCGAACACAGAATGCGATGAAACCGCCAGTTCTAATGTTCACAAAATTCCGCGGCTTCGGGAGAATTGCCGGATCTGCGCGATGCTCAAGGATGCAGAGGCGGCTTACGTGGAGCGCCTGGCCACTTTTATTTCTGAGGAAAAAGGAGCGCAGCTCTACAAGCGTTCGGGAGGACTTTGTCTCCCGCACCTCGCGCGGATGTTTGCGGTTGTGTCAAACCCTGTTCGCAAATTCCTCCTAACGACTGCGTCGCGTCGATTTGAACAGGTCACGCAGCAGATGCGTAACTATGCAGCAAAGCGCGAGGCGCTCCGGCGCGACCTGATCAGCGCGGATGAAGAAGACGCTTCGCTCCGCGCATTAGTTCATCTTGTTGGTGCAGAGGATTATTGCGCTCCATGAACAAGAGTTTCGCGTTCTTTGGGCGGGAGCGAGAGATCGATGAGCTGCGGCGTCTTTACGCTTTGCGCAAGCACGTGCTCATTGTGGGGCCAGCTGGCATCGGAAAGACAGCGCTTTTGAGGCAAGTCCGACAAGAATGTCCGTTGCTGGTTTGCGAAGAAACATCGAGTCTGCGCCGCATTTGCGACAGCTTGGAACGCCAGCTTGGCTGGGCTCATCTCAAGCTGAATGTCGTTGAGCGCAAGAACCGTTTGCTTGCTTATTTAATCCGGCGCGGCGAGCCAATGGCCTTAGATCAGGTAGCGCATACTCCGCCGCGCGTCGGTCGATTCATCGCGCTTCTTGCCGAGCAGGTCCCAATCTGGATCGCTTGTCGCTGCGACCGGCCTGATGAGATCGGGCATATCTGGCAGAACCTCTACCGGTTCGCGCGCATTGAACTTTTGCCTCTTGTTGAAACTGAGACGCGGATGCTTATCGAAAAGGCCGTCGCGCAGGAGAACATCCAGATGGATGCGCGCAAGTACGCGAATGAATTGCACAGGATGAGCGGTGGCAATCCGCGAATATTGGAAGAACTGCTCATCGAACTTTCAGCACGCGAGTACAAGATCGACAGTTCATTCGGCCTCGATCTGCTCGATCTGGACCGGCGGATTCACGAGATTGTGGCATCGGCATCTCGGCCGATGAACCCAAGAGATCGGCTGGAAGCCGATACCACAACGAGAAAATGAACGAGGAAAAAAACACGCACGGCTTCAGCGAGCACCATCATCGGCATGTGCGCACCACGTTTCAGTACATCGACAAGTTGCTTTCTGAAGCGGAGCACATCATGTCGGATGCCGGTTCGCCATCGCCATTCCGCAGACATTCCGACGATACGACGCCGATTCAGCGCAAGGTGACGCACGATTACATCTTGCGAATCCGCGAGGCGATGCGTCGCATCATGGAGGAACTGGACATTCCAGCATCCGAGCCACACTCGGGCGCCATATGGGCCGCCGCGATTAATTTGATGTACTGTTCGATCTCACTGAACGAGCTTACGCCGGAACGTATGCTCGCCTACGGACCGCTTTCCGCGGAGGCTGCCAATAACTTAGACGGCATCCGCGCCGAGCTGGATGGTTTGGTAGCCAAGCTGCGAAGTTTCCTGGGCAAAGGCGCAGGAGGCGATCTGCAAAAGCGGCTTCAGCAGTTAGGCAAAACCGGCGATGAGATTCGGTTGCTCAGTGAGACCGAGAAGATCGTCACCGCGCATGGCCTCGTCGAATTTCGCGGGACAGTAGGCATGCTGCTGGATCGAATGGAATCGGCAGCGTTTGAAGTCGGCGTCTTTGGCAGAGTCAGCTCCGGCAAGTCGTCGCTACTGAATTACATTTTGCAAACCGACGTGTTGCCCGTGGGCGTCACGCCGGTCACAGCGATACCGACGCGCATCAGCCATGGACCGGTTGCCGAAGCGGGAATCGAATTTGCCGAAGCGCAGCCGCAAATTATTCCACTGTCCGAGTTGCCTGAATTTGCGAGTGAGCAGAAGAATCCAGGAAACAAAAAGCATGTTACCCGCATCTTCGTGAAGCTGCCGTCCGCCCGCCTTGCGGAAGGCGTTACTTTCGTCGATACGCCAGGGCTTGGCTCGCTGGCGGTTGCCGGCGCGGAGGAAACAATCGCGTATCTGCCGCGATGCGATCTGGGCATCGTCCTAATCGACGCGAGCGCAGGCCTTACCCAGGATGATCTGGTCGTGGTGCAGGCGCTTTATCAAGCCGGCGCGAGCACGATGGTGCTCATCAGCAAAGCCGATCTGTTTAGTGCCGCCGATCGAGAGCAAATGATTACGTACGTGAAAACAAACCTGCGCACCCAGCTTGACGTCGAACCGCCCGTGCATGCCGTCAGCGTCTTCGGCGCCGATGCGGCGTTATGCGATCGCTGGTTTGAATCCGAATTGCGCCCGTTCTTGGCGCAACATCGCGAACTCGCTATCACTTCACAAAAGCGTAAGATCGGCGCTTTGCGCGAGGCGGTCATTGGCGCGTTGGAGCGCAGACTGGAGGGCGGAGCGACGCCGGGCTCGCAGGAGCTCGCCCGTCCCGGCAAAGCGGTCGAAGCCTTGCGCAATGGCGACCGAATTTTGGAGCGCGCGCAAGGCGAGTCCTTTTTTCTAACCAAAAAAATTACGAAGATGCAACGCCCGATCATTGATGTCGCTGCGGAGCGAATCTCAGCGGCGTTGATCGAGTCAGACGATGTGGATGCGTCCTCAATTTTTTCCGAGACGCTGACGCAGATGATTGCCGAGCCTGTTGCCGCAACGCTCCGTTCAATCGAGCAGACGCGCGATGCTCTGGCAAAAGCGATGGACGTTGTGGCCTCGGCTTTGAGTGAGGATGCAGCCGAGGAATTACCAAAACCGGCCGGCATGCCGATGATGGACGTAAACGAGATTTCGCAAAAAGTTGTGGTCGAAAAGCCGCGCCTGCTTTCGTTGCTCGGCAAGGGCGCGCTCGCCTCGCACATCCGGCGAAAACTGGAGACGGAATACGATCGCGCATTGCTGGAGTTTCTGAGCCTTTACGCAAATCGCCTCCGGCGCTGGATGGAGCAAAGCATCAACGCGCTGCGCAACGCGTTTAATGTATTCGCTGATATGCATCGCGCGCACTTTGATGCTGCGCAGGCAGCAGCAGGGACAACCGACGCGTCAGCTATTCAAAACGATCTTCGGATTTTGCGGGAATGGGAAAAGGAATGACGAAATCCAGATGACGAATGACGAGATCCGAAACAGCGCACTACGTTGAACGCGTTTCGACATTCAGGCTTCGACATTCCTTCGTCCTTCGTCATTAGAACTTCGTCATTTGGAGCAATAGGCATAACCGAGGCGCGGGCGGAATGCGGCGTGCGATTCATGCCCGGCCAGTGGGGCAACATCGGATGCAGATTGGAAATTGCGCGCTATTCACGCTAAAAGTTAGGACTGATGGCCGAACAACGCGGGACCCAAACAATTACTTCTCCGAGCGATCAACAGAAGAGTGTCCCCGTTGTGACCGTGGAGAGCTTTTACAATTCGCACGCTGAGAAGTTGCAGATGAAGCTGGAAGGACCGCGCGTGGGATTTCATCGAAAAATTCGCGAGCCCACCATCAACCGGCCGGGACTCGCGCTCTCGGGCTTCTACACTTACTTCGCCGAGAAACGTATCCAGGTGCTGGGTGCAGCCGAGCACTCGTATTTGAAAAGTTTGCCTCTGAAAACGCGGGTGCAGCGGTTCCAGAAACTATGCGAGCGTAAGATCCCGTGTCTGGTGATGTCGCGCGGCTTTCATCTTTTCCCGGATTTGCTGGCGGTGACGAATGAGGCGGAGATCGCAGTGTTTCGCACGCCGATGATCACAATGAAGTTCATTAACGCGGCGACCATTGCCTTGGAAATGGATTTTTCCCCCACTGTGACTGAATTCGGCAGCATGGTGGATATTTTGGGCGTGGGCGTCTTGATTCGCGGCGCCAGCGGCATCGGCAAAAGTGAATGTGTCCTTGGGCTGATCGAGCGTGGCTACAGTCTCGTCGCTGACGATGTGACGCGAATCACAATGATCGAGGGACGCGAGCTCATGGCCAAGGCGCCGGATTTGACGCGCAATCATATGGAAGTGCGCGGCATTGGCATTATCGATGTGTCAAAGGTTTTCGGCGTCGGCAGTATTCGCGTGGAAAAGCGTCTCGACCTTGTCGTTACGCTCAAGGACTGGCAAGAGGTGGAAGAGGTGGATCGGATCGGGCTCGATCGGGAATTTTATGAAATTCTCGGCCTTAAAGTGCCGCACGTCACCATTCCGGTGCGGCCCGGTCGCGATATGGCGCGTCTGATCGAGGTCGCAGCGATGGACGAAAAATTAAAAGGCTTGGGACAAAACAGTGCGGTCGATTTCAACACGAGGCTGCTCCGTTTGATGGAGCGCCCGCCTTCCCCGAAAGCTTTCGGGGCGGCGACCTCCGGCGTGGCAGGAAAGGGAGCGACGTAATGGGCTTGTTGTATCGAAGAGCGAGCGGGACGGCGGCGGCCCAGAAGATTGAGAAAGAAATTGCAATTGTGAATCGCCTGGGGCTTCACGCCCGCCCGGCGGCCATGTTCGTGCGGATTGCGAGCCGTTACCGCTCGGAAGTTTGGGTGTCAAAGGAAGGAGAAGAGGTAAATGGCAAAAGCATCATGGGCCTGATGATGCTGGCTGCTGGACAGGGATCAAAGCTGCGTATCCGTTGCGAGGGACCAGACGCCGACAAAGCTATGGAGGAGCTCGAGGCGCTGATCAACGCGGGATTTAACGAAGATTGAGGGTAGGGACGCCGCGCTGCGGCGTCCGGTCGTCGCAGCGCGACGACCCTACCAACGCAAATTCGCAATGTTTGACATCTGCTTTACTCTCGCAGGTGGATGAGCGACGACAACGCGCCGCAGGAAGTTCGGTTTGAAGGAGCTGGCGTCTCGCCCGGAATCGCCCACGGAAAGATTCACGTCGTCCGCGATGAGCTGGACGAGGTGGTGCGTTACCGCATTGCGCCTTCCCAGGTGGCGGATGAAATCAGTCGCTTCGAAACCGCCCTTATCCAAACGCGCATGCAGATTCTGGAAATGCAGCAGCGCATTGCGGAATCGATCGGGACAAAAGATGCCGCCATTTTCGATGCGCATCTGCTCGTCGTCGAAGACCGCACGCTCATCGACGAAGTGCTCCGCAAGTTGGAGACGGACCTTTGCAACGTCGAGTGGGTTTTCCAGGAAGTTGCCACGCGTTATGCTGAGACGCTGAACAAAATCGACGATCCTTATCTGCGGGAGCGCGCGCTGGATATCCAGGACGTAACAAAACGCGTCGTTCGCAATCTCCAGGGGAAGGCTCCCAAGACATTTCTTGCCCTGACCGAGCCACACATTCTGGTTACGCACAATCTGACTCCCTCGGATACGGCCAGCATGAACCGGGCAAACGTGCTCGGGATCGCGACGGACCTGGGCAGCCGCACTTCACATGCGGCGATCTTAGCGCGTTCTCTCAGTATTCCCGCTGTAGTTGGCTTGCACGATATCACGGTAAAACTGGAGACCGGTCAGCACGTCCTTCTTGATGGAAGCGATGGCTGTCTGATCGTCGATCCGATGCCGGAAACACTTGCGCGGTACGGGGAGATCGAATCACGAAGAGCCAAAGTTGCGGCGCAACTGAAAGAACTTCGGGAGACTACATCAACGACGCGTGATGGTCGTCACATTGTTTTATCGGCAAACATCGAACTCCCGGAAGACGTCGAGGCGGTGGCGGCCAACGGAGCCGAGGGCATCGGGCTTTATCGCACCGAGTTTCTCTATTTGAATCGAACCACTCTGCCAACGGAGGACGAGCAATGTGAAACTTATCGAAAAGTCGCCGAGCGCGTCTGGCCCCACCCGTTGATTATTCGAACATTCGATCTCGGCGGCGATAAACTGGCTCCAGGCACAGTAGATATCGGCGATGAGCTAAACCCGTTTCTTGGTTGGCGCGCGATCCGTTTCTGTCTCGAGAACCTGGACATCTTTAAGACGCAGTTGCGCGCTATTCTCCGCGTCAGCGCCGTCGGCAACGTAAAAATCATGTTTCCCATGATCTCCGGGTTGGATGAATTGCGGCGCGCCATCGCCGTGCTGGAAGAGTGCAAAAAAGAGTTGCGCAACTCCAAAAACCAGATGGCCGAAAAGGTCGAGGTTGGCGCGATGATCGAAATCCCGGGCGCAGCCATCTCTGCCGGCGCGCTCGCATCCGAAGTCGATTTTTTCAGTGTCGGAACAAACGATCTGATTCAATATGCGCTGGCCGTCGATCGCGTGAACGAGAAGATCGCGCACCTGTACCAGCCGACCCATCCAGCAGTCCTGCGTCTGCTGAAGATGGTCGCCGACGCGGCTCATGCCGGTAATATCTGGGTGGGCGTGTGCGGAGAAATGGCAGGAGACGTCGCCTTCGTCCCACTCCTGCTGGGCCTCGGGATGGACGAGCTTAGCACCGCCGCGATTTTAGTTCCGAGAGTCAAGCGGGCCGTGCAAAGTCTGGCCATTCCCGAATGCCGCGAGCTGGTCGAAGCAGCGCTTCAGCTTAATACCGCTTCGGAAATACTGGCACGTTGTCTCGAACTGGCGGACAAACGTTACGGGGACTTGCTCGGCTGACGCCGAGCAAAAGTTAAGAGTTTAAAACGGTTACAACCTTACATACGAACACCGTTGTAACGATCTAGGTCTTGTAACGATTTTACACGCGCAATCGGAGATCGCGCTACTCTTCCGTTTCTGATTCCGGTCTTAATCCCTCTTCCTCCATCTTGCGCAAGACGTCGCTCATATCATCGACTTCGTCCCAGACGTCCTGGCTCACATAGATGGGGGCCTTCTGCTGGGTGGCCATGGCGATGCAATCGCTCGGCCGACCATCGAGTTCTATGATCTTTTTCTGCTGCAACTCGTTTTGTACCCGGATAATGACTCGCGCATAGTAGGTCGCGTTTTTCAGATCATTGATGATGACTCGATCGACTTTCGCGCCGAGGGCGGCCATCAAATGCGCCATCAGATCGTGGGTGAGGGGGCGCTCCTTGGTGATCTGGCGCATGAACATGGTGATGGCACTGCCCACCGTCTGATCGACATAAATGATGAACACTTTCTCATTATTCCCGATAAACACCGCGCAGCCGCCGCTGGTTGGCAGGACTGCCCTCACCTGCACCTCGATCACCGTTTTGTTCACGAGCGAACGTTATCCGCAGCGAAATGAAAAACAAGCGGCGTGCTGCATTCGCTCGATTCATCTCATGAGACACAGGGTAGATATCAGCGAAATGAAAATTTCATTCTGCGGGCTTGAATGTTCAACGCGCTGATTGAATATGCGTTTTTAGAATTTTGCGGCCGGGTGAGAAATCGAAATGAAAACTGAGTGGGATCTTGAGTCAGCCATTACCACCTACAATGTGGATCGATGGGGCGAGGGTTATTTCACCGTCAACGGCGCCGGCAACGTCGAGGCTCGGCCGTTACAGGATAATGGCGGTTCCATCGATCTTCTGGGAATAGTCAATGAAGCGCGCGCGAGAAATCTCGGTTTCCCATTGCTGATTCGGTTTCAGGATTTGCTCCGGCACCGTGTGGAATCAATCAATCGCGCGTTTCAAAACGCCATCTCTGAGTTCGGTTATGGCAATGAATATCGCGGCGTTTTTCCCATCAAAGTCAATCAGCTGCGCGAGGTGATCGAGGAAATCGTCGATGTAGGCGAACAATTTCATTTTGGGCTCGAAGCAGGCAGCAAACCGGAGCTGGTTGCGGCGCTTGCCATGCAGAAGGACCCGAAGAGTTTGATCATCTGCAACGGCTACAAAGATCGCGCTTTCATCCGCACTGCGCTCCTTGGACGCAGGCTTGGCAAATCGGTAATCATCGTTGCGGAAAAGCTGGAAGAGCTGGAGCAGATCATTCGCGCGTCCAAAGAGGTCGGCGTCGAGCCCTGCATCGGTGTTCGCGCTCGTTTGTATAGCAAAGGTTCCGGCAAATGGTCGCCCAGCGGCGGCGAGAACGCCAAATTCGGCCTGGACACCACCAATCTGGTGGCTGCCAGCCAGATGTTGAAGGAGGCCGGGCTGGCGCACTGCCTCAAAATGCTTCATTTCCATGTCGGATCGCAAGTGCCGGACATTTCAACGATCAAGCGCGCCGTGCGCGAAGGGGCGCGCTATTACGCGAAGCTTTGCAAACTGGGCCATGAACTCGGCTATCTCGACGTCGGCGGCGGTCTCGGCGTGGATTACGATGGATCGCGCAGCGATTTCGATAGCTCGATCAATTATTCGCTCCAGGAATATGCCAATGATGTCGTCTGGAACATCATCGACGTGTGCGATTCCGAAGGGGTCGCGCATCCCATCATTGTGAGCGAAAGCGGTCGCGCCATTGTCGCGCACCACTCCGTGCTGGTGCTGGAAGCGTTCAGCGCCATCGAGAAAACTGCGCCCAAGCTCAAGGTCGAATTCGCAGAGAAAGACCATAAACTGGTGAGCGACATTCTCGACGTGAAACAGCGGTTAAAACGCGGAAATCGTCTGGAGACCCTGCACGACATCCAACAGATAAAGGAAGAAGCGCAACAAACGTTCGACCTTGGCCTGCTCGATCTGGAATCCAAAGCGAAGATCGACACCGTTTACTGGCAGATCGCGCATCAAATCGTGAACATGCATCGCGGCCTCCGCTACGTCCCCGAAGAAGTGAAGGACCTCGAAGTCACCCTGGCCGATCAATACATTTGCAACTTCTCTGTGTTCCAATCGCTGCTCGACCACTGGGCTCTCGGGCAACTTTTTCCCATCATGCCCATCCATCGGCTTACGACCCCGCCAGACCGGCACGGCACCATAGTGGATATCACCTGCGATTCCGACGGCAAAGTCTCTAAATTCATCGATCTCCAGGACGTGAAGGAGACATTGCCGCTCCATCGCATTCCGCCCGGCGAGATGTATTACATCGGCGTGTTCATGGTCGGGGCCTATCAGGATATCATGGGCGACCTCCACAACTTGTTTGGTCGCGTTACCGAGGTACACGTTTTCCTCGATCCAGACGAAGAATGCGGCTGGTACATCGAGGAAGTGATCGAGGGCAGCACCATCGGCGAAGTGCTCGCCATGACGCAGTGGGACAAAGTCGAATTGATGCGCATGTTAAAAGCGCAGGTCGATGTCGCCATCAAAACCGATCGGCTTAAGCCAAACGATGGGATGAAACTTCTTGCGGACTACGAGCGGCTCCTTCAGGAATACACGTATCTCACTTTCAACGGCACCAAACCATTGCCTCAACCGGGCAGCTGGTTGCCGCTAAGTTGAAAGCTCGGCTTTTCGCAGCGCCACTTGTCATTCCGGGCGCATTCGAGTCAATTTCCAAGCGTTAATATGGCGCAGCTTTCTCCAACTCCGATTAAAGACGCACTGCAAAGCACTGAGCCGATCGACGCCATTCGCGTGCAGGGCTGGGTACGCACGCGGCGCGATTCGAAGGATTTCTCGTTCATCGAACTGAACGACGGATCATCTCTGCGCAATCTCCAGATCATCGCGAAGAAGGAGACGCTGCCGAATTACGCTGACATTCAAAAGCTCAGTACCGGCGCGTCCGTAGTCGTCCAAGGCGCGCTGGTTGCCTCGCAGGGCAAAGGGCAAAAATGGGAACTGGTCGCCGACAACATCGAGATTGTCGGAACGGCCGATGATTCCTACCCGCTCCAGAAAAAGGGACACACACCGGAATTTTTGCGCGAGATTGCTCATCTGCGTCCGCGCTCAAATCTGTTCGGCAGCGTTTTTCGTGTCCGCAGCCGGCTGGCGTTCGCCGTTCACGAATTTTTTCAACAGCGCGGCTTCATTTATGTTCACACACCGATCATTACCGGCAGCGATTGCGAAGGCGCGGGCGAATTATTTCGCGTCTCGACTATCGACCTCACTAATCCGCCTCGAAAAAATGGCGAGATCGATTACACCCAGGATTTTTTCGCGCGTCAAACGTATCTCACGGTAAGTGGGCAGCTCGAAGCAGAAGCGCTCGCCCTGGCGCTGGCGAAGGTTTATACGTTCGGCCCGACTTTTCGTGCGGAGAACTCAAACACGTCGCGGCATGCCAGTGAATTCTGGATGATCGAGCCCGAGATGGCGTTTTGCGATCTGAACGGCAACATGGATCTCGCCGAAGAGTTCGTGAAATATTTGATCGCAGACGCGAGAAAGCATTGCCCCGATGAGATGGAACTTTTCGCCACGTTCGTGGACAAGGAGCTACTCGCACGACTGGATTTCGTCCTTGAGCGGCCGTTCCAACGGATCGCGTACACCGATGCTGTCGATCTTCTGAAAAAGAGCGGCGAAAGATTCGAGTTCCCGATCGGCTACGGATTAAACCTGCAGTCTGAGCATGAGCGCTGGCTGACCGAGAAACATTTCAAACGTCCGGTCACGGTTTTCAATTTCCCAAAGGAAATCAAACCCTTCTACATGCGTGTGAGCGACGACGGAAGAACCGTCGCCGCGATGGATTTGCTGGTGCCCGGCATTGGCGAAATCGTCGGCGGCAGCCAGCGCGAAGAACGGCTCGACGTGCTGGAAGAAAACATGCGCCGGCACAATATGGATCCTGCCGATTACAAATGGTATCTCGATCTTCGTCGTTATGGCACCGTCCCACACTCCGGTTTCGGCCTCGGCTTCGAGCGAATGCTCATGTTCGTCACCGGCGTGCCCAACATTCGCGACGTCATTCCTTTCGCACGAACCCCCGGCAGCGCGGAATTCTGATTGTTGGTAGGGACGCCGCGCTGCGGCGTCCGGTCGGCGCAGCGCGCCGACCCTACCAATCATCGCTGCGCTTCCTTTATCCTTGTAAACTCGAGTTTGGCGCCGCCGGGTTCTTGCAGCGTCATGTGGTCGCCCGAGATTTCTAATTGATAGACCGCCGTGGCAAACGGCGTTTCGATTTTGATTCGGCCCTGGTCGCCGAACTGGTATCTCCCACGCACGTCCCCGACCCGTACAGCGCCATTGCTCGAAAATTCCCAAACCGTAGCTTCTGCACCTCCCGACATCCGCCATTTGCCAATGATGCTGCGATTCCCGCAGCCTCCTATCACACCCAGCACAACGGCCGCTGCGAGGATTTGCATAGCCAAGCTATATCGACGAAGGGCAAATCGCATGACAGTCAAAACTCTTTTGTGCGAGTCTGGGTATTTAATGGGCAGCTTAGCAACCGGCTTCAACACTATAAACGCTTCGTGACCGCGAAAACAGGACCGGCTAAGGCGGCGGCCTTTGAATCCACACGTCGCGCACGCGGACGATATTTTGACAAGAAACTTTTGACAGTCCTCATCTTAATAGGTGTATATACATGCATGTTGACATCATCCGATGCGTTTATAGCCTGTCGCACTTGTGCCTGTGCCGCTCTTCGGCACGCCACCAGGGCGCTCACGCGCCATTACGAAACCCATTTTCGCGGCGCCGGCCTTCGTGCCACACAATTTACTATTCTTGCTACGCTTGCCCAGACGGGCCCAATCTCGATGTCGGAGCTGGCCGATCGACTCGGATTGGAACGGACCACTCTTTCGCGGAACATGCGGCTACTCCAGCTGAAAGGTTGGGTAACGGCCAAAGACCAGCGCGATCGGCGGATACGGCAGATGCAATTAACGGCAAGAGGACGAAAAAGAGCGGAAGCGGCTTTGCCAGTCTGGAAACGAGCCGATGCCGGAGCCGAAAAAGTGCTGCGGCAGTTCGGGCTGCAGTCGCGTCCGGTTCGACGCGAATAAAAAATCTTTGTCATGATATATGTATATACACTCTTTTTGATGAAGAAAGATGGGGACCGCGAAAACGCCGGCGTTCGTGTCCGCATCCACACAAACCAGCCGGCAAGGAGTAATCTATGATCATTGATCTATTAAGTGCGGTTATCTTAACGGCCTCGGCTGCAATCGTTGTTGCAGTTTTGTCGATCTGCCTTGGAGCCAATCCGGCGACGAGAATTCGAGTCGCGGCTTCGCTGGGCTTCTGGTTTGCGGTTGTCGTGGCTCTCGCGGCCACACGCGTATTTGATAACACCGTGGGTTTTGGGGTACGCGGTCTGGGCATCGCCGTGGCAGTTCCAATTGCCATTCTCGTGGTAATATTCGCCCGAGTTCAATCGGCGCGGGAGCGGCTTTTCCGCATGCCCCTTTGGTTGCTCAATGGTGTTCAGTCGGTTCGCGTCATTGGAATTCTTTTTGTGGTGCTTTATGCGAATGGCCGACTGCCAGCGCCGTTCGCTCCGATTGCGGGGTGGGGCGACATCTTTGTGGGGGTTAGCGCGCCCATAATTGCGTGGGTGACCTACAAACGAGCGCGGAATACCGGAGCAATCGTGTGGCTCTGGAATGTCGTCGGGCTTGCTGATTTAATCGTTGCAGTTGGATTGGGCGCGGCCTCGTCTCCTGGGCCGTTGCGTTTGTTCTACTCGACACCGGATGCGTTTCTTATGACGACACTGCCGTGGTTGTTAATTCCGGGGTTCCTGGTGCCGCTCCTCGCGACGATTCATATCGGCACGCTGATTCGACTAACAACTACCCGCGATTCAATTGCTGTTGAGCCGCGTCTCGCAGTTCAGTCGATAAGTTGAGAAGATCGATATCTATCAGGCTGCGAATCACATTGCGGACTGTGGCGAGGTGGCTGCCCGAAAGCATTTCGGTTTTCCGAAGCGGGAGCGAGAGGTCGGCCGCCTCGCCGTTTACTTGTGGACGCCCGCCTACAAGGCGCCGTGATTTTGAAGCATCATTTGTGGAGTGCCAATACCTGCGCTGGGGTGAGCGCGTATGTGTAGAATAGGTGCTTGCCCCGGTGGCTCGTTACTTCACCGTCCGTTCCGCCGGGATAAAGCTGATGCGTTAACTGCTGATATTGCTCGCTTCCTCGAAAAAAGAGAAACACCAGGCCTCTGTTTCCAAGGCACATCGCCGGCAGCGCAGACGGATTCGGCAGGGCGCTCCACTGCTGGCCAGCCACCAAGTATCGCGTAGCCGCCGGATTGTAAGGCCACGGGCTTTGGCCTACGGTGAATACGTCATACTGAGGGCCGAGCGATGCTTGATACCGACTCTGAGCAGTTTGAACCTCGTAATTTTCTTGGGAGAACCTGTATTGGCTGCTCTTGAGGCTTTCTGGATCGGCGTAATAGCGATGAAAGTAGAAGTCTAAATTCAGCCAGCCAAGCACGAATAACCCAGTTGCGAGTGTTACGGGCATAACCCAGCGCAGTCGCGCCGATAGCTCGTCGGATGTCATCCATGCGCCTACTGGTACAGCCAAGGCCACGTAGAACGCCGGGAAGGCTGGAGTCCAATGGTTAATTAAAGGCGGAACACTGTTGGGATATCCGACAAGCGTGCCGCCGATGAGGAACACACTCACGCCCGAAACAAGCATGAGAAACGCGGCTGGATGACGCCACTGCCAGAGAAGCAACGCGACGCCTAACACGAGTAGAGCGGCTTCAGCGGGCAAGAGCAAAGGCGCATAAAATATGATGTCTTGCGAGCTATGTGTGCTGATGCCAAGCAGGTTCTCTGAAAGCACAGCCCAAATTGTTTTCCACACGCTCTGGAAATCGCCAAGGCTGGTTGGGGTGTGCGCCGACCATATCAGCAGGCTTGCTCCCCGGCCGAAATAGAGATTGGGATGCCGAACAAAATGAAACAGCGGCGGGCCAAACCCGACGAAGTAGCTGCCCACTAGCAGCAAAAAGCTGCTCAGATACTGACGGGCCTGCTGCCAATGAACAGCCAATATGTAACCGAAAAACACAAACATGATGAACGGTAACAGCCGCGTGCCATAGTAGAAGTGTTCGCTTAGACCTGCTACCAGGCCGGCCAGCGCCCAATCAAATGGCTGGCGCGACCGCAGTCCGCGCAACGCGAAAAGGAAGCACGTCGCCCAGAAGAACTGTGTCACGATGTTATTAAGCGCCAGCCGACTGTAATGGACATTGGACGCGCTGACGGCCAACATCGCCGCTCCAGCGACTGCAGCGGATCTGCCCCATGTCCCGCGTATCAGTCCGTACAACGGGAGAACGGTAGCCGCGCCGAATAAAGCAGCAGGGAGCCTTAGCGTTGCCAGGGTGCTGCCACCGAACTTAAGAAACAACGCAACTATCCAGAACCACAGCGCAGGTAAATCTATCCCGCTCCACAGCGTGCTGAAAACCGATGGACTCCGACCGATCGGGTTTATGTAAGCCTGAGTGGCGACGGTGCCAGTCATGATCTCGTCCGGGTAGATGTTATCGGGAAAATGCGTCAGATCCCAAACACGAGTAAGCAGCGCTACGACGACCAGCCCGGCGATTATGACTACCTCCAAAGTCGTCCATTTGGTCGGCCGCAGTGCGTCGGAACAAACGGAATGTGACCCGACGAATGCAGAACACAGCAGCGAACCTATGCCTGCCAACCACAAAGTACCTGCGAGCCCGAAAGTCTCGTTGGGGTCGGCGACGAAACGGAGATCCGCCGCCAGCACTAGCGTGAGTGCGCCTGTGACTCCGAGCAAATAGAACAAGTGCCTGCGATTCGCATTTCCTGTCCGAGTGGTAGGATGAGGCGGAAACGCGGGTATCCACTTTTGCTGACCCCACAACACTACGGTCAGCACTGCTGCTGCCGCGAGCAGGATGACCGCCCATGACCGACCTGGCTCACTCGCCAATAAGAGATTGGCAAGCAGTGAGATTAAATAGACGATCAGGCCATGCCAGAGATTGGGACAGTATCGAGAACGCATTATCGGCGAGTACCGCGATCTTTATTCACGAATAGCCGACCAGCTTGAAAGCGCCATAGCGCTACCGCACTCTCCCGCAGTCGCGGGATGACCGTCGATCCCACGCACATCATGCGCTCGCCTTTTCGAGTGCGGCACTGCTGTGCCCGCTTTCATTCTCGGTCAGGTCGGCAACTGTTCCGCAGCGATCAAAACTCGCGAGCCTATTCCGCTTTGGATTCTTTCTTTGATTCGCCTTTGGACTCTTTCGGTTCCTTGGCAGCCTTGGCCACTTTCCTGGCTTCGCCGGGGCGATATTCTTCCTGTTCGGCTGCGGCGAAAGCTTTTTCCAAGCCGACCATGTCTTCGCCGGGACGCAGTGTGTCGAAGGACTCCACTTCTTTGCGCAGTTGTTCTTCGGAATAATTGGCGGCCTTGATCGACAGTCCGATGCGGCGCTCGACCTTGTCCACCTTGATCACGCGCGCCTCGACTTCCTGGCCGACCTTGAGAACATCTTTCACTTTAGCCACGTGATCTTCGCTCAACTGCGAGATGTGGACGAGCCCGTCAATATCGTCCTGCAATTGCACAAACGCGCCGAAGCTGGCGAGCTTTGTCACCCTGCCTTTAACCAGGTCGCCGATCTTGTATTTCTCATCGATCGTTTTCCAGGGATCTTCAGTGAGTTGTTTGATCCCGAGACTGATCCGCTGGTTCACCTTGTCGATGTCGATCACGACGGCTTCGACTTCGTCGCCCTTTTTAAACATCTCGCTGGGATGATTGATCTTGCGGGTCCAGCTTAAGTCGGACACGTGGATCATGCCGTCGATGCCTTCCTCCAACTCCACGAACGCGCCGTAGGCAGTCATGTTGCGAATGGTGCCTTTGACCCGGCTGCCGATGGTGAATTTCTTCTCGATCTCGTCCCACGGATTGGGTTCGAGCTGGCGCAGGCCCAATGAAATTTTCTGTTCCTCCTTGTTCACGCCGAGCACCACAGCTTCCACTCCCTGGCCGACACTGAGAATGTCGGAGGGTCGCATGATGCGTTTCGTCCACGAAAGTTCGGACACATGGATCAGGCCTTCGACGCCTTCCTCGATCTCAACGAATGCGCCGTAAGGAACAAGATTCGTGATCCTGCCTCTGATCCGGTGACCGGCTGGGAAACGTTCCTCGATCTGGTCCCACGGATTCTTCTGCGTTTGTTTCAATCCCAGCGAAACGCGCTCTTTCTCCTTGTTGATGTCGAGAACGACGACTTCGATCTGCTGCCCGACTTTGAGCAACTCGCTGGGATGCCCCAGCCGGCCCCAGGTCATGTCAGTGACATGCAACAAGCCGTCCATGCCGTCGAGGTCGACGAATGCGCCGAAGTCGGTGATGTTTTTTACGGCGCCGACGACGCGGTCGCCGACGTTTACGCCCTCCAGGAATTTCTGGCGTTTTTCGCTGCGCTCCTGCTCGATCACTTCGCGCCGGCTGAGCACCACGTTTTTCCGGTCGTCATTGAGCTTGACGATTTTGAAATCGTAGGTGTTGCCGACGAACTGCTGCAAATCTTTTGGCGGAACGACGTCGATCTGGGACGCCGGCAAAAATGCTTCAACGCCGATGTTGACCATCAGCCCGCCTTTGACCACCGATTTCACCTTGCCTCGAATCATGCCGTCACCTTCGAAAACACTGACGATCTTGTTCCAGTTTTGACGGTAGGCGGCCTTCTCCTTCGAGAGAACGACCATGCCTTCTTCGTTTTCCAGCCGCTCCAGCAGAACGTCCACCTCGTCGCCCACTTCCAACGAGTCGGGCTCCTCAAATTCGCTTAACGGAATGACGCCCTCGGATTTGTATCCGACATCGACGAGCACTTCACGCGGGCGAATTTCCAAAATCCGCCCCTTCACGATGCTTCCCTCGCGGAAGTCGGGCATCGCCTTCGACATCACGTCCTGCATTTGAATCATAAAAGTAAGTAGGCCTCCTTCGGGCACTCTGTGGATCTGCGCGCATCCGGCGGCTGCCGGAAGCGGAAATGGGTGCCATAGTAGGCGTTTTTGTGCTGTCGGTCAACTGCCGTGCGCAGTTTACCGGCGCACGTCATCTCGAGCGAAGCGAAGGGTCTCACCCGTTTGATTCGATGCTGCATCACGCTGGATACGCGGTGTGTGAGCGCTACTTCGAATGTGAGGTTCCTCGCTCCGCTTGGAATGACAGATTGAACGTTGGGCGTTAGGCGTTGAGCGTTCGGCGTTTTCCCTCTATCTTAAGGCCGATGTGGATTTTGCGTCTGTCGATCCTGTTGCTCGCGGTAGCAACACTACGCGCCGAATCTCCTGGTGAGCAAAGCGTTCTTGCTGCGATCAAATCACCGGATCTCACTGTCATCCATCTATGGGCGCCGTGGTGTTCAAATTGCCAGGCGGAACTAAAAAGCGGCGGCTGGCTCAAAATCATCAAAGACAATCCGCAGGTGAAATTTTATTTTGTTTCCGTTTGGAACAATGGTGAAGACGGGCGCGCGATGCTGAAAAAATTCAACATTGCCGATCAGCCAAACGTGACCATTCTCGCCGATCCCGGCCCGCGCCGCGGTGAAAACAAGATCAACCAACTTGCCGGCCTGCCGGTGTCCTGGATCCCGACGACTTGGATTTACAAAGACGGCGATCTTCGCTACGCATTAAATTACGGCGAGGTCCGTTTTCCTGTGCTCCAACAATTTCTCGAAGATAGTGAGTCGGAGTGGTCGCACAAAGGCGAACCGCCCATCCAGTAGGCTTTCATGACGGAGACCTTTCCAACGCGGTCGGTTGGCCACGATAAACCGCCGGCAATTTTATCGCTTATCGGCGACACACCGCTGGTGGAAGTCACGCAGTTCGACACCGGGCCGTGCCAGCTTTTTCTCAAACTGGAAAATCAAAATCCGACCGGCTCGATTAAGGACCGCATCGCGCTGTCGATGATCGAAGCCGCCGAGGAAGAAGGAAAATTAGAGCCCGGCGGCGTGGTGATCGAAGCGACGGCGGGCAATACGGGGCTCGGTCTCGCGCTCGTCGCGGGCGCGAAAGGTTACCGCGTCATCTTGGTGATTCCCGACAAAATGTCGCAGGAAAAAATCTCGCACGTGAAAGCGCTGGGAGCCGAAGTACGGATCACGCGGTCGGACGTGACGCGCGGACATCCCGAATACTACCAGGATATGGCGATGCGGTTGGCCGAGGAGATTCCCGGCGGATTTTACGCGAATCAGTTCGGCAATCCCGCAAATCCGCTTGCCCATGAACGCAAACCGCGTGAAGCCGCGTCGCGGCATCGAAATCATCCTGGCCGATCCAAAGGGCTCTGTTCTCTACGAATACGTCAAAACAGGAAAACTGGTTGAAGCGGGCAGTTGGGCCGTCGAGGGGATCGGCGAGGATTTTGTTCCGGAAATTGCCGACATGTCGCTGGTCACGGACGCGTTTGAAATTGATGACGAGGAAAGTTTTACCACTGTGCGCGAGCTGTTGCGACGAGAAGGAATTTTTGGCGGTTCGTCCACTGGGACGCTGGTCGCTGCTGCCCTGCGTTATTGTCGAGAACAAACCAAACCGAAACGCGTTGTCAGCTTGGTTCCTGATACCGGGAACAAGTATCTCTCAAAAATGTACAACGACTTTTGGATGGCAGAACAGGGTTTCATTCACCGGCCGCCGCATGGCGATCTGAGCGATCTGATCTCACACCGTTACGAAGCCGGCGAAGTAATTACCGTGGGGCCGGACGACACATTGCTCACGGCGTTCAAACGGATGCGCGACTCCGACGTCTCGCAACTTCCCGTGGTCGATCGCAATGGACGCGCGATTGGCCTTCTAGATGAGTCCGATGTACTGGTGAAAGTGCACCGCGACGCGTCGCATTTTAACGACCCGGTCAAAACCGCCATGACCTCCAATTTGGAAACGCTCTCGCCTCGGGCGAACATCAAAGATTTACTAGATGTCTTCGACCGCGGACGCGTCGCCATCGTGATGGAGGACGATAAATTTCTCGGGCTCGTCACACGCTCCGATCTGCTTTCCTATTTGCGGTTGCACATGCCCAAGCAGTGAACCGGAAGTAGTAGCACATGCGTCTCGCTTGTGCCTTTTTTGAATCGCAGGCCAGAGGCATGCGCTACATTAACAGCCCATGAAAAAGCAGCATGAACTTGCCACGCGCGTGATTCACGCCGGCCAGCAGCCCGACCCATCCACCGGCGCAATCATGACGCCGATTTACGCCACATCGACATACGTGCAGGAAAGCCCCGGAAAGCATAAAGGCTACGATTACGCGCGTTCAATCAATCCCACCCGCAGCGCCTACGAACGTTGCATCGCCGATCTGGAGACTGGGACACGGGGATGGGCTTTCGCTTCCGGTCTCGCGGCGATCGCCACGGCGCTCGACGCGCTCGAAAGCGGTTCCCACATCGTTGTCAGCGACGATGTCTATGGTGGCACGTTTCGGCTCTTTGAGCGGGTGCGCCGTGGCTCCGCAAATCTGGATTTCACCTTTGTCGATCTCACCGACGCGGAAAACCTGGAGCGCGAAATCAAGTCCAACACGCGAATGGTGTGGGTCGAGACACCGAGCAATCCGCTCCTGAAGCTGATCGACTTGGAAGGGATTGCCAAGATCGCTCGCGAGAAAAATCTGATTTCGGTTTCGGACAACACTTTCGCGACTCCGTGGATTCAACGGCCGCTCGAGATTGGATTCGACATGGTAGTTCATTCCGCGACGAAATATTTGAATGGGCATTCGGACATGGTTGGCGGCGTCATCGTGGTCGGAGAGAATCAAGAGCTTGGGGACAAGATCGCGTTTCTGCAAAATGCTGTGGGCGCCATCGCCGGCGCATTCGATAGTTTTCTTGCATTGCGCGGGCTGAAGACGCTCGCCCTTCGCATGGAACGGCATTGCGCGAACGCGCTGGAGATTGCCCGCTGGCTCGAGGACGAGCCCAAAGTGAAATCCGTCAGTTACCCCGGCCTTAAATCTCATCCGCAGCACGATCTCGCCCGTGAACAGATGCGTGGTTTCGGCGGCATGGTCACGATCGTTTTGGAGACGGACCTCGCCGGGACGCGGCGTTTTCTGGAAAATACTCACTTGTTTGCGCTGGCCGAAAGCCTCGGCGGCGTGGAAAGCCTCATCAATCATCCTGCACTGATGACGCACGCGTCCGTGCCCGAGGAACAACGGGAAAAACTGGGCATTACCGATTCCCTGGTCAGGCTTTCTGTTGGCGTGGAAGATGTCCGCGATTTGGTTGACGATTTGAAGACCGCGCTCGCCGCGATCTGATGTGCCGGGAGCGCAGGCTGCCAGGAAGGGAGCTTCGCGATCTTGCGATTCAACCGTTCGATCATCTAATTTCGCGACTAAGACCACAGCTTTAGTCATTAAACTAGGGGTTTTGTGACAAGATCTTTGGTTTTCGTTTCAGATTCTTCTGGATAGCTCGGCCACATTTACATCGCAAAAAAGTTTCTCAGAAGAACCTTGACATTCTTTTCGCGGATTTAGTAAAACGAGCGGCAGCAAAAACCTTCAACACGAAAATAAAACCTCCTCACTCCTCATCAAAACGAAATCCACTTCACAAACACCGCGAACACTCACCAGGAATGCAATTCTGCTTGCCATAACCGCCTTAGCTCTTTGCGCCTCGCCTGCCGTCGCGGTGGCCGCGGACTGTATCCCGACGACGACTTGGACTGACAGCAACGGCAGTTGGTTCGTCGCGGGCAAGTGGAATAATGGCGTACCGAACGCAGGTACCAGCGCTTACATCAACAATGCGGGTACGGCTAACATAAGCAGCACCGGCGCCGCGGCCTGCAATTTAACTCTTGGCTACGATGCGGTGGACTCCGGGACAGTATCCGTCAATGGTGGGAGCCTCACCGTCACCAACGAGGTTGAGGTCGGCGCTTATGGCGAAGGCACCCTAACCATCACAAACCAAGGCAACGTTACTGCCGGACTTCTGACAATCGCCGCGCTCCAAAACGTTTCAGGGTCGCCCTCGATTGGCACAGTGACCGTCGATGGGTCAACCGTCACAGTCACCACACGGCTTGACGTGGGCGGGGACAACGGTACGCCGGGCGGGATCGCTCTCCTGAGCGTTACGAATAGCGGAACTGTAAGCGCGGCGAACGTTCACGTGTACAAATCCGGCACGTTGACGGGTAACGGCACGGTTACAACGACCAACGGAACGACTATCGAGGGCACGATTGAGCCGAGTGGTGGCAGACTCACTATCGGCGGCAATCTCACCTTCTTCGGCACTGCCCCTCTCATGGAGTCCAACGTTGTACCGGCCAGTGCGGACAATGTTTACGTGTCGAATGGTGCAGCGTCGCTGACCGGCCGCTTGAAAGTAACGATGACCGGCACCTTTACGCCTGGCACGACATACACGCTCTTGCACGCGGATAACGGCCTGGGCAACACCAAGTTCTCGAGCGTTTCAATTACGTTCCCGCCGGGCCAAGGCTGGAGTCCGGTAATTATTTACGATACGAACAACGTCAAGCTTAATCTTGCAGCGACCACTGGTCCTTAGCTCGACAAACCACGAGCGTCACCAACAACACGCCCGTTGGCTTCGCCGGAATCGCCTGTCTTTTTCGCAGCCGTAATTTCCGGTGTCTCCGCGAATGCACGTTCCCTTTCCTTGCAATGATTTTATGGAGCGTTGTTACCAAAAAATTTGTGAGCTGCTGAAATTAGAGTTCGCGGCATCCGGCAAACGTCATTGATGGAAAAGAAATCCATTTCCCACTGCGCTTTCTTGAGTCTGCGCGCTTTAATGGCTCTGCTTCTTTGCGCATCTGGATGTTTTATCGCAGTGGGAACAGCGCCGGCCTTCTTGCATCTTGAAGCGCACGCGAAGGTTTCTCAAAGAACTCTGACCTTTGCAGCGCGCGTAGCGTATCAGCGAGCCATTGAGGAAGTCTATTGGCGTCATCGCATCTGGCCCAAGGAGAATCCCGGGCCTAAGCCTCCATTAGACGCGATCATTTCGCAGCGTCGGATTGAAAAGAAAGTGGAAGATTATATTCGCAAATCGCAGCTGGTCGCCGCTCAACGAGGATCGCCAATTACTGCAAGCGAACTTCAGGCCGAGATGGAGCGAATGGCCGCTCACACGAGGCGGCCCGAAGTGCTGCGCGAACTGTTTGAAACGCTCGGAAACGATCCGTTTGTGATGGCGGAGTGTCTCGCCAGGCCGGCTCTTGCGGAGCGCCTGTTTTTTGAATTACGAGCCGAGTGTGCAGTGAGTTCAGGTAGCGGCGATTCACCCGAATCGCCCGAGCGTACGCGTTATTCTGTTGATGCGCCCAGGCGATTGAGGTCAATTGCCCCTACCTTTGCAAATCTCGCGGCACAGCCGTGGCTGACCGTAACGACGTCGCCAACCTCCCCTGCCTACACGCTACCGGAAATCTCGCCTATCGCGGACTGCACGGACGACACCTGGACGGCTACTAACACTGTGAATGCACCCGACGCACGCGATGGCCACACCGCATTATGGACCGGCAGTGAAATGATTATATGGGGAGGGGCTTTCCTTGACAATGGTTACCATTTCTTCAACACCGGCGGGAGATACGATCCGGCTACCGACAGTTGGATAGCGACGAGCACTACCAACGCGCCCGTTGCCCGATGGCTTCACACGGCAGTTTGGACTGGCAGTCAAATGATCATCTGGGCCGGAGGTGATGGCACGGACTTTTTGAATACCGGCGGCAGATACAATCCAACGACTGACACTTGGACGCCTACCAATACGACCAACGCGCCCACCGCTCGAGTCCATCACGCCGCGGTATGGACGGGCAGCGAAATGGTGGTCTGGGGCGGCTACAACTACAACCAGGGGAATTTTAACACTGGCGGGAGATATGATCCAAGCACGGATAGCTGGATAGCTACCAGCACGATCAACGCGCCCGAACCGCGGTGGGATCACAGCGCAGTGTGGACTGGCAGTGAGATGATCATTTGGGGCGGAACTAACGATACGACCTACTTGAACACTGGCGGCAGATATGATCCCACTAACAATAGTTGGACGGTCACTAGCACCGCCAGCGCGGCGCTCGGCCGCGTGGGCCACACGACAATCTGGAGCGGCAGTGAAATGATGGTCTGGGGCGGTACAGATTCAACTTTCAATGATACAAACAGCGGCGGCAGATACGACCCGGATGCGGATAGCTGGATGGCTACCAACACCATTGGCGCGCCCTCGCCGCGCGACTCCCTCGCAGCAGTGTGGACCGGCAGCGAAATGATCGTCTGGGGCGGAGTTTTTTGCTGCCCGGGGATCGAGTTTAATACAGGCGGGAGATACAACGCTGGTACCGACGGTTGGACACCCACCAGCACTACAAACGCGCCATTTCCGCGATACAGTCTTCAGCAATTAAACTTCGCGGTGTGGACCGGCAGCGAAATGATCGTTTGGGGTGGGTACAACCACACCTACAACCTCTTTTTCAACACCGGCGGGAGATACTGCGCGCAATCCGGCGCGACGCCTACGCCTACGGCGACGGCAACTGTGACCCCAACCGCAACCCCCACGCCTACAGCCACACCCACGGCGACGCCCACCTCGACACCTA
>QHQA01000207.1 GCA_003219695.1 Verrucomicrobiota bacterium | reverse complement strand
ATTCGGCGCTCGACGGATTTGTTGAAGAAGGAGTTGGTGAAAGGCTGGTCGGCGCGGCAGAGATGCGACTGGCATCAGCGCCTTGGCGACTGGTCGAACCGGCAGTTGATGCAGGTGGGACTGTGGTATCGATACCGGCGCGGCCTTGTAACTCGCGGCGGACCTCTTTGATCTCAATCGCGACGTCTTTAATCGTCTGATACCGCTCCTCCGGATCTTTTGCCAGGCAGCGCCGCACAATCCTTTGCAGGCCGTAAGGAATGTCGGGATCGAAATTGGTGATCGGCGTCGGCTGCTCGCGAATGATTTTGTTGAGCGAGTCGATGGCATCTTTTCCTTCGAACGCTTTGTGACGCGTTATCGCTTCATAAAGAATGCAGCCGAAAGAGAAGATGTCCGAGCGATGATCGATCTCGTTTACTCGACCCTGCGCCTGCTCAGGCGACATGTAACCGACGGTCCCGAGAACGGCTCCGGGAGTTGAATGCTGTTGCAGGATCGCCGTGGCGAGTTCGCTCGCGGGTTGATCATCTCTGCGCCCTCCCTCACGGTCAGGCTTCTGCCCCGTAGGTTCGATCAGTTTTGCCAGACCGAAATCGAGAATCTTCGCGTGACCATCGCGGGTGACCATGATGTTGTCGGGTTTCAGGTCGCGGTGCACGATGCCGGCTGCATGCGCTTTAGCGAGCCCTTCCGCTGCGTGCTGCAAATAACGCAGAAGCTTCGTCAGATCACTCTGCCGTCCGTGAATCAGCTCGCGCAGGGTATAGCCGTCAACGAACTCCATTGCGATGAAGTGGATCTCTTCAGTGCTGGGTACGTTCGCGTCTGCGCCCTCCCTTACGGTCGGGCTACTGCCAATCTCGTAGATATGCGCGATGTTGGGATGACTCAGGGCGGCGGCCGCGGTCGCTTCCTGCTTGAATCGCCGCATCCGATCGGGATGGGCGGCCACCTCTGAAGGCAAAACTTTCAGCGCGACCTTCCGATGAAGCTCGGTGTCTTCAGCCAGATACACCTCTCCCATTCCGCCCGCGCCGATCTTTGAGCGGATTTCGTAACGGCCGAGTTTTTTGCCTGTGGCAATCGTCATGGTAACTGAGTTCAGAGTTCAATCTTTAGATTGTGCCTACGAAACGCAACCTAAAAGGTTGTAAACTTGTCATCGCTTCAATCCGGCGGTCCAGTTCATCACGACCGTCAACGGTGAAGGCGAGGATTCTTCAATCTGAGTGTTCACCAGAAAACGCTGGCCATCGCGCGCAACTTCATAGGCTGCGGCTGCACCCTGATTAAAGGTACCAATACGCATTTCAAATAGAGCGCGGGGACTACTGGTTTCGAACTTGTTGGCATCTTCTTTCACATCCACGACCATAAGTTTCCGGTCAGGCCCAAGGTAGAACAGCTCTTTGCCGTCGCGCCGCCAGCGCGGCTGGTTGCCGCCATTCGTCGAGACCATCCATTGACTGCCCGATGGCGGAAAGGGCCGAACATAAACCTGAAATGGTCCTGACTCATTCGAGGCATAGGCAATCCATTTTCCATCAGGCGAAAACCTACCTTGGGTCTCGATGAAGGCCGTTTGCAGAAATGGAATAGGCTTCCGATCTCCGAACATGGGCAATACCCACAGATCAATGTTGGTCTTCGGATCGGACTCACCATAGAGAATGAATCGCCCATCCACGGACCAGTCGTGTGGACCCTTTGGATTGCTTGATTTAAAGAGGAGTTCTTCACTTCCGCCACTGGAGGGCTTCACGTAAAGATCGATCGAACCTGATCTGCTCGAGTTAAAGGCAATGCTCTTGCCGTCTGGCGCCCACGCAGGATTCGCATCGTTTGCCGGATCGAATGTGAATCTGGTCTCGCGCGCCTGGTCGATTAACCAAAGATCGGTAGAGCCTGTCTGGCTATCGAAGCGGGTCACAACTACGCGCTTGTCGTCTGGCGAGAGCGCTAGACTAGTGATTTGGCCCACCGTTCCCACCGGTGCGATTTGTTTGCCGCTCCGATCAAACCACATTAGCTGCGTGTCCGTGAAAACGAAGTCCCGATAGACGAGCACTCCATTGTCTGAGACGGCGAAGAATGCTCGGCCATTGCCCGGGTTGAATCCCACCTGTTCGGCAATCGGAAACGGCTCGCCCGTAAGCTGAAGCTTGCCGGCATCAAAGGCTTGGGTCATCAAAGTTCGCTCGCGCAGAAAAAGTAAGTAACCGGGCAGAGCGTATGCCGGAGTCGAATCGGCATTGAGCAGAAACTTCGAATCCTTTGAGTCAAGCGAGCCAACGTAAATTGCGGATTTCTCTCGCAGGACACTGCGCGCGAGATAAAGGAAGTGGTGCCCATCAGGCAAAAAATGAGGCCACGAGTGAGCGGTTTGATTTCGCGTTGCGTCTAGCGTAGTGACGGCCGTTTCCGGTCCGCCCGCACTCGTAATCCGATAAAGCGGACCGTTAATAGTGGGACCGAAGATGATTACGCCGTCACGGTTCCAGGCGCCGCCGCGAAAAGCCGGCGCGTCAGCCAGCGTCGTTGCCGGACCCCCGGAGACTTCTATTTTTTTTAGTTTTCCTCCGGCAGAGAATCCAATAAAGCGACTATCGGGAGACCAGAAGGCCTGGACTCCCTCGTCAGTGCCAGGCAGAGGTTGGGCATTTAGCGAATCCAGCGAGCGAATCCAGAGCTGTCTCTTGCCGTCCTTATTTATAGCTGAAAAGATCACGCGCCGCCCGTCTGGTGAAATGAAATCGGACGCGCCGGAAAGGGTTGTCTTCTCTGGAGGGGAAACGTAGAAGCGAGTCATCTGGATCTCGTTTGTCGGTGCGCTGCGAAAATACGTGAACGCGAGAATTATTACCGTCAGAAGAATTGCGACACCGGCAATAATCCATCCTGTCAGCGCATGCCTTCTAATCCATTGCGGAGCCAGCGCAGGCACTGTCACGGTTTGCGTGGAGACGGAAGTTGATCCGGACAATGCTTCGAGCGCAAACGCCAAATCGCGTGCCGAATGAAAACGTTCTTCGGGATTCTTTTCCAGACAATGATTGACCAGCCGCTCGAGCGCGGGCGAAATTCGTTGATTAGTTTCCGAAAGATCAGGCGGGTCCTCTTTCAAGATCGCGCTCATCGTTTCTGCGGCAGACTCGCCGTGAAATGCGCGCCGCCCCGAAAGCATCTCGTAGAAAACCGCTCCGAAGGAAAAAATGTCCGAACGATGATCGACCGCGCGGCCTTTGACCTGTTCGGGCGACATGTAGCCGACCGTGCCCATAACCTTGCCTGGATCGGTATCAATGCGGCGCGTCGGAATGCTGGTTTGTGAGAGTTCCGTATCGCCTGCGCCGATAAGCTTCGCCAGACCAAAGTCGAGAATCTTCACGCGGCCGTCGTTGGTGATGAATAGATTATCCGGCTTTAGATCGCGGTGGACGATGCCCTTCTCATGCGCCGCCGCGAGCCCGTGCGAAATCTGGAGCGCGTAGTCGATCGTCTTGCGCTGAGGTAAGGTCGTCCCGCTCATTCGCTGGCGCAATGTCTGGCCTTCAAGCAGCTCCGAGACGACATAGGGCGAACCTTTATGCGCACCCACGTCGTAGATGGAAAGGATGTTTGGGTGATTGAGCGCACTCGCCGCGGAAGCCTCCTGCTCGAACCGATGCAATCGCTCCGTGTCGTCCGAATAGGTCGAAGGCAAAACCTTGACGGCTACATCGCGACCGAGTTGCGTATCCCGCGCCAAATACACCTCGCCCATTCCGCCCTCGCCGATCTTTGAGCGGATTTCGTAGCGACCAAGTTTTGTGCCGGCGGGAATGGTCATGCCTGCAAATCTTCAGGTAGGAAAACGAGATGGCGCCGAGACCGCCACATTGTATAGCTGTTCGGGTGAGCGTGCCAGAGTTCTGAAACGACAAAGAAGGTCGTTGATAAGCGCCTTTATCGCGCTACGACACCGATATTCGCGATCGTCGCGCCCTTGGTCATCGAAGGCACCGCGCAGACGTAAAGCACGACCCCGGCGACCGGCGCGCGGGCTTCGAAGATCACTTTGCCCAGATAGTCCGTGACGTAACCAACTTTCATTCCCTGCTCGACATAGGCGCCGCGTTTTACCAGCGGATAGAACATTCCTGTCTGTTCGCTGGCGATGGTTACGACTTTCTCGATCCAGACGGGATGCTCGATCACTGCCGGAGCACCGGGCAGCATCTTCAGATAGCGCATCACACCCAGGCAGCCATTAACCAGCGCGTTGAGATCATCCGTCTCGACTGTGCCGGCGTATCCGGCTTCGGCGGTAATGGATGGTTTGCCGCGCGTGGTGGCGGTGTTCTCGAGATAGCGTGAAGCCTGCGGGTCTTTGGGCCGGTCAGCCGAGATGATGATGTGATCAAGCCCGAAGGCCAAAACCATCTCGCGCGAGATCTGATCCTGCTTTTCGTTGCCGGTCTTGGTCCAGTAGCTGTACGGCCGCAGGCTCTCGTCGAGATCGCCGCCGTGCAGATCGATTAAGTGATCGCATTGTTCTACGACTTGTTTGGTGATCAAATAAGACGCGCGGTCGGTCTGCGTTCCGTCCATCTTGCCGGGGTACCAGCGATTCATGCTCTTGCGATCGACTGGGTTTAAGTGCGGCACTTTCTGCTCGAATGACTGGATATTAATCAGCGGGACGATGATCACGGTGCCGGAAATCTCGGCCGGGTTGAGTGTGGTGATCAATTTCTCAAGCGCGATGATCGAAGTGTATTCAGTGCCGTGAGAGCCGGCGACGATGGCGAGCACCGGGCCGGGTTTCGCGCCGTGAAAGACGGCCACGGGAATGCTTAACGCGGCGTCGCTGCCGGCCGGAACTTCAATCATGCCGGTAGCTTTGTGGCCGCGCGCCGCGATGGCGGTGCCGACGGTAAAGGCCGCGCGATCCTGAGCTGTCGCCGAGATGACGAAGAGAAGTGTAAGTCCGGCGGTGATAATCAAACGTGACATGATCAACTTTCCTTGCCGCAAGAGATCATCCTGCGTCACCAATTGTGCGTGCCTTCTTCCGTTTGGACAAAACCGATTCACGAAATCACACGAAATGGCACTAACAAACTACTTCCGCTTCGTCTGAATTCGTGGATCGCTTAGCACTCTCTTTGCTTAAACCGTTTTCAACAGCCAGCTACGGCAAGCCTCCGCTCGGCACCAGGTCTACAGCCCACCTGCTTTTTCGGCGCCGATGCCGGTCGAGGCGCGCACCAAAAGCTCATCGTACTTTGCTTCAGCCGCTGGTTCCCTTCCCAGCAGAGTGCCCAGAACAGCGCCGGCAAATCCCAGCGGAATGCTGAGCAGCCCTGGATTCTCGAGCGGAAAAATCGGCGGCGACTGAATCAAGTGAGCCGCGGCGGTCGCGCCGGGCGCATCGACTCCCATGATGCTCGGGCCGATGATAATCAAAAGGATCGACGCCACCAAACCCGTGCCCAACCCGCACACCGCGCCCCGCGTAGTGAATCGTTTCCAGAACAAAGACAAGACGATTACCGGCAGATTCGCCGAGGCAGCAACGGCAAACGCCAGCGCCACCAGAAAGGCGACATTCGCGTTCGGACCGAGCAG
>QHQA01000205.1:3993-15840 GCA_003219695.1 Verrucomicrobiota bacterium | reverse complement strand
GAATACCAGGAATGTTCCAGTCTTCGCTGCAATTTTGAAATCTGCGCTCAAGAACGACACAATCGTCTCTCCTCCTTCGAGTGTCATCTCACAGACTGACGCTACATCAGCGGCGCAACGCATAGTTGATGAAACCAAGTTGCGCCCCGTATTGAACCGCGGAGATGTCGCTCGACTGGTCAGAGTTGGTGCGAATACTGGCTGGACAAAGGAACAGAAAGAAGCAATTGCGCGCGCGCTGGCTGAACTGGGACAGGCGCGCACTTGGAATCTGATGATCGACATGATCGCGCAGACGGGAAAGTGCGCGCCGGGCGAAACCGACGTCGCGAAATTTATCGTGCAAGGCGAAAAGCGCTACTGGCTTCACATCGCGCTGGCCCGTGACCTTAACACTGACCGAACCGTGGATGTGCTCGGCACGGAGCTGGAAGAAGTTACTGAATAGCGGCGTTTTCACAGCAGGTCGCCCGCTGATCTTGAACCTGCGGCGACAGCCTATCGGGGCGGTGTAGCGGAACGTCCAGGGCGGGCCTCGTAGCGGCGCACGGATTGGTCCTGGTTTTTTTGTAACGCCCCCCCAAGGCTGTCGAATGCAGAGTTTATTGTCCACTTCGCCTGGGCCGTCCAATCTTTGAAAGGGGTGTTCCAGCCAAAAAAAATCACGGCCGCAATAATCACGATTTCAACCAACAGTCGCATAACTTTCGAGAGTGACAGAAAATGGGGGCGGAGGGCAACTAGAATCGCGAGAGGGTTAAAAGTCAAAAAGTTGAAGCGTTGCCTCCTTCGCCAAGGCTACTCCGAAGGCTTTCGCCCTCCACGGCGGGTAAACTGAGCGGGCGGGCGGCCACGGAAGGGTTGAAGCGTTAAAGAGTTGAAGCGTTGCCGATTTGTAGGCCGTATGTGTCAGCCCCGAATGCTTTCCGGGTTCATAGAACAGAGCTGGTGGGCCCGAGCGACATAGGCGGGCAGGCCGCAAGCCGAGTGAGCGGGAGCGAACGAGTCAAACGCCTACAATCGGAACAAAATGATTTAGGCCCTATGGCAGTAACGGGGTGATGAGTGCACGTTCCTCAGGCAAGAGGTGTTCGGCTCCCAGATTACGCGCATCGCCCCGCGCACCTTCTTCGTAGCCGTTTAATGCCAGAATCGCTGCGCGCACTGCGAGCACGCCCGGCGGTTCAGTACCAGTCACCCGCACCTTACGGAATACCGCCAGGGCATCTGCGTTTCGACCCAGGCGGAGTCGCGCCAGTCCAAGTGTTGCCCGAGCGGACCAGTTAAACGGTTCCTGGGCGACGAGAATTCGAGCTTGCCGCTCCGCTGCTTCAGCCGCGTCACCCGACGCACCGAGCAATAATCGCAGATAGTCATTTTGATTTCGCGCCTCTGCGTCATCGGGCCAAGCTTTGACAATCTCTGCCGCGATCGTTTGAGCTTCAGCCGTATGATCGGACGCTAATGCAACGTGCAGACGACCGTCGTACGCCCCGCGATTTTTGGGCGCGAGTCTGATTGCCTCGGAGTAAGTGCGATCGGCGACATCGTTGGCATGATTCTGCTCGGCGTAACCTGCCAGCACGAGTAACTTCTCCGGAGTATTGGCGACTTCCAGAGAGCGCTGCCATTCGTTCGTTGCTCCAGTTGCCGACCCGAGGCGCGTCTGGGCGACGGCAAGATACATGTGTTGGAGCACTGGATCGATCGGAAAACGTTCGCTGCTCAGCAACTCTTTGATGGCGTTCCAGCGTTGGAGCGCCCCAAGCGCATCCAAATATGGAAGGAAAAGGTCCTGGCGCTGCACCGCATGCGTCTCCGGCAACACTTCCAACGTTTTCGCGGCCCGGCCGATCTTGTTCAGCCACGCAGCGAGCGCTGCGAGCGTCTCATCGTCGCCGTTTCCGAAGCGCTGTATCGCGTCCGCAACGAATTGATCGATCAGGATTGGATCCTGTCGCGTACGAACTTCCAGCGCCAGGAGCTTGTGGTAAGACTGGGCGTCGGGATGATTTTCAAGAGCGTCCGCCACTTCCCTCAGGCTGATCGTCCGTCCGGCTGGATTTGATGGCGAAGTGGCAGCCAAATTGAGAGTCACGGTATCGCCAGATTGTGTTGCAGGTGTTGGTTGAGAGCTCGCGCCTGCCGACAGTGTCGGCTGCGGATTACTGCGCTCCGAGAGGACTGCCGCCTTGGCCGCCGTAGTCTCGGCGGAGGCGCCTTCCTGTATCGCAGGTGTGGGAGATAGTGCTGGGGTGCTCTCGAGCGAAAGCGATGTGTTGCCGCCGATTGCGGACTGCGGCGGCACAGCCTGCTCGTTTGCGAGAAGAACGAGCGCACCCAGCGACGCCGGACTTTTTGGGTCACGCGCCACATCTTCAATTTGTTTCCAAGCGCTGGCGTATGGCCGCGAATCGGAACCGGTGACAGAGAGAACGAGCGCAGCAGCGGCCAGAATTTCATACGGTTTTGCGCGTTTATCCCCAAGCGCGCTTTGAGCATAATCGAGTGCCACAACAGGATCGCTCTGACGACTAGCGACTTGACCCGCCCACACCAAATCGATGGCCGACGGTGCGCGTTGTGACATCAGGAATTGCACTTGTTTTGCCGCCGGAGTCACCTCACCGGCTGCGAGCGCAGCAGCGATATAGTCGCGCCGGTCCTCGACCGTGAGACGGTCTGCGTCATCGACCTTCTTCCACCACTCCAGCGCCGGTGCCCATTGGTTTGTGCGAAAGGCTAGCCGCGCAATTGCACGCCAGGATTCAGCTTCAGTCGGTCGCAGCAGGTAGGCATCGCGTGCTTTCGCATTCGCTTCGCTCCATTTTCCTTGCTCGATCAAAGCGAACGCCTGACGCGAGAGCCGACGTGACTGCCAGCCCTTGATTGCTCCGCCGATCGGTGGTGCAGCGAAGTAGAGTGCGACACTCAGCGCACCAATGGCTAGCACACCAAGGAAAATGAATAGCCGAATTCGTCGCGCACGGATTTCTTCCGGAGGAGTCAGGTCCGGTTCATTATTCTTTGCAACCGCGCGGGACGACTGCTTTTGCACGCGAGACGTTTACTACGACGCGACGCTGCGCGCAACGCGGACGCACTAACTCAGGCATCCTGCTTGACCGTCACGCAGGCTTCACAGCCTGCTGCCCTGCAGGCAAGATGCCCGCTCGACGCAACAGCCAAGATGGCCGTGTTACGTACGCCGAAAGCGCATGGAGCAAATCAATCGCCGCCGCTGATGCCAGCAGAGCCCAAGTACACCGAGCAGGCCGGCTGCGACCGTCGCGGGCTCAGGAACGATCGTGCCACTCAACTGGAGGTTGTCGATTTGGGTGTATATTGTGCGCGGGTCAGTTCCCGTTCCCCCGGTGAAGAAGAATCGAAACGCGAGGTTTGGCGCGTTATTAGCCGCGGCAGGGACGCTAAAACTCCTGATTTGTGGAGTGTTGTCGGTTGGAATTGAGGCGGTGCCAAAAGTGGTCCACGTACCCCCTCCGTTAACGCTGTACTGAACCGTCACGCTGTCGAAACCACCGGTTCGGCTCTTGACCGCGAAGCTCAAGGTCATGTCCTGATAGAAGCCTTGCGACGAGAAAACATTGAAGTCGAAGTGGCGGTTGTTATTATTGCCGGCGTCGGTGAGTCCCACATCCAGATCTGGAGTGAGCGGGGGGACGTCTATGTCACCGGCAGACCGATTCAGGGGAGTTCCGGGGTGATTGGACAGCATCTCGTCGCTGTTATAATCGGTCGTCATCGTCGTAAGCACGACTCCGCCGCCGGGATTAAAATCCGGGGCACCGACAACATCGGAGGTAAAATCTGGCGGGCCCCCATTAAAAGAATCTTCAAAATTAAAATAAACTATCAGGTCTGCTTTCGCGGTCGGCGCTAAAGCAGCTAGCAGCAGCACCGCGCCCGTTGAGATTAAGAGCAAAGGAAATCGTAAACCTCGCGGCGGAAATCCCTTAAATTTTGGCATGCATCCTCTCAAGGCTCGAAGAGTTACGGCCGTTGTAACAATTCAGGCTGCCATGGCAAGATTTTTTTAAATTTTTTGTAGCTGGGGCGTAGGGCGATTACGCTCAATCGCCCGTGCGCGGTTCGGTGAACCGCCCCTACCTACTTCCTGGTTGACGCAATACGACGAGGTCGGGGAGCAAATCGCGCAGATACGATTCCGCCTCTGCCGCGGAGAACGGCTCGTTGCTTATGAACATCGCTTCGATCACTTGTTGTCCCAAATGGCGGCGACCTTCCAACACCGTGCGGAGACGTTCGGTCCGTGTCCATTCAGGGCTGCTTCCGAACATTCCGGGCGAATTTGTATTGGCGCGCCCGCCTTCGCCAAGGCTACGGCGGGCAAGTGATGTGGATGTGCTCGAAGCGCGGTCTTCAGACAAACAATAAAACGCGTGCGCAATCTGCGGTGCGAAGCCTTCGAAGGCGCGCTGAAATTCGAAATGGCGAAACGGCAATTCGAACGAACCGCTCACCGGATAACTGCGCACGCCATCATCAGCCGTCTTAGTCCAACCGCTTGCGGGCAAACAAACATCGGGCCGGTGCAAGTTCGCCAGAAGTGCGCTGTTTTTGCCCGGGTTCCAGCGAAAGACGTACAGCAGACAGGAAATCGCATTGGGCTCGGAGCGATTTACCGGCGAGGTGACCGTCCAAGCTGCTCCCTTGCCGTCATCGAACCGGAGCACGGCGCGAATTTCCAGGTCAATCTTCAGTTGATGGAAATTGGATGCCTGCTCGGGCCAGCGTACGCTCCAGGGGATGCCGCGAACGAGATTGCGTTCGTGCGCGCGATACCATGCAGCGGTCCCGACTTCGACGAGCAAGAGCCAGCAAAGCGCGGCGGCCAGACAACGGATACGTAACTCAGGCATCCTGCCCGACCCGTCGAGCAGACATCTTGTCTGCGAGATCGGCAGGCTGGAAGCCATGCCGGGCGGTACAGGCTCGCCACGGCGAGTCCGTCCTTTGGCGGGCTGGAAGCCCGCATTACGATGTGATTTCCCGAGCACGTACGCGAGCGCCATCGTACCGATGAAAACGAGCGCGACGATGCTGTAGCCGGCTATGTCATGCCAGCGACCGACCGCGGAGAGATTTTCCGTCGCTGCAATGCGGACCAGAAAAACTGCGCGGACAAAGTTAGCTAACAGCGCGATGGCAACGGCGCACGCAACGAGGGCCACGCGTCGCAACACCGAAAGTCGTTTCAATTCGCCAAAGAGCAGGCCGATCATCAGCGACGTCTGCAATGAACGAATGCCGCTGCATGCTTCGTTTACGCCGACTAGGCCGGTGCTCACACGGATTAAATTGCCTTCGACCTGTGCGGGAGTTCCGAGCAGCATCGCCGTTTCCGCGGCGACGCGCGCCCCAATGCGCATGAGGCCTTGGATCACCGGGGTTTCCACCAGCGTCGGCCACGGCACCGCAACGAAAATAAATAGAACGGGAAATGCAAAATGGCGAAGCCACGCTTCGCCGTCTGCCCACCAGATCAGCAAGAGCGTTAGCACGACCACTGCGGCAGCGTGGGCCCAGGCGAGCAATCGCCATTCCGGGTTCGCAATTTCAAAAAGCCGGACCGGCAGTAACAGCAGCAGCGCGGCAATCGCGAGCAATGCAAGGATCGTTTGTCCCTTTCGGATTTCGGTTCGCGGCCGATCCTGCCAGCGGAGCCAGAAGAGATATAGAGCGAAAAAGGGAACGAACCAGCCGAAGTTGTATTGCTCGTTGATCGACCATTCGCCGCTGAGTTCTCTGCAAAGTCCAAACCACAGCGCGGCTACAAACAAAACAGTCAGCACAACTCGCACCGAAGAACGGCTATCAGGCAGTGGTGAGTCTTGGGTGAGTTTCCGTGCCGTCGCCAGTTTTTGCACCGGGCGAGAGCTTACCAAATTTCTGGCCAAAGCGAAATGTAACACAGCCATCATGGCTGTTTCGTCGAGCGGGCATCTTGCCCGCTTGGGAGCGCATGCTGGGAAGCCTGCTCGACGCATCGGGCAGAATGCCTAAAATACGTCCTGCGCGTTTAGTGCTCCAATGCTTTCCGCCTGGCAAATTCTCGGCATTTCTTTCTTCAATGGCGATGTGGATGAAGCGCTCGCTTCAATGGATCGGTGCGGCGGGTTTTTGATTGCACCTTCGGGAACCTGTTTTGCGCGACTGCGCGAAGACGAGATATATCGGCGCGCTGTGCTTGCGGCTGATCTGGCGATTGCCGACAGCGGTTTGATGGTTCTGCTGTGGCGCTTGTTGCGGCGCGAGAAGATTGGCCGCATCTCCGGATCGAAATATCTGAAGCATCTGCTGCGCAAATTGAAGGGGGAGAGGGCCGAAGAAATCTTCTGGGTCCTTCCCAGCGAACGCGCACGACGAAAATTATTCCAGTGGTCACGCCGGGAGGCGTTTCCAATTGTCAGCAAGAACTGCTATGTCGCGCCGCGGTACGGGTTGGATATCGAAGATCGAAATCTGCTTTCGCTGCTGGAAGAGAATCGCCCGTCGCATGTAATCATCGCGATTGGCAGCGGCGCCCAGGAAAAACTGGGTTATTATTTGCGCGAGAATTTGTCGTATCGGCCGGCGATCCATTGCACCGGCGCGGCGCTCGGTTTTCTCACGGGCGAGCAGATTCCGATTCCCGATTGGGTGGACCGGTTGTATTTAGGTTGGCTTCTGCGACTGATGACTCAGCCGCACCGCTTCATTCCGCGCTTGATCCGTGGGTTGGAATTGCCGTGGCTGATCTGGAAATATGGCGAGAATCTGCCGCCTGTGCGAAAATCTTGAGCGATGCGCGTTACCGCACGTTTGTCGCCGAGATAGACGATGAACCAGTCTGATTCGCTCAACGCTCAGCCATCAACTTAACTCAAGGAACGACTGTGAGTGTCAGATCGTTCCCATCGCCACCTTCATAGCTGGCTTGGAAGTTGTTGCCGTTAATTGTAACAATGCTGCCGTCGGGCAAGTTGCTAAAGGTGCCGCTGATGGGATTAGCTGAGGTGTTACTGATCAAGGTCAGCACGAATCCCTGGCTCAAGGCTCCCGTGATGTTGCCGATCAACTCAATCATGGCTCCACTGCTGATGGTGACTCCGTTGGCAATCACCATCCCGACCTTGGCTCTGGTCCCGTGTCCGTTCTGCTGCGTCTTGAAGGTGCAAGTGTAGGTGGCATCGGCGTTGAAAGTGAGTGCGCTTTGGATGGTCAGTGGAACCTGTCCAGTCCTCGTCTCACCTCCCGGGGCAAGGAACGCGCCGGTCCCGCTGCCGGTGCCAATAGTTGTCGCGCCAGCGATGATCCCGGTACCGCCGAGCTTACCCCTATTGACGCTCACTGCCCCGCTGCCAGTGCCCGACCCACTCTGATTGGCTACGACAAGCTTCCCGCTTTCAATTGTCGTTCCACCGAGGTAAGTATTCTCGCCCCTGAGCGTTAGGGTCCCATTGCCAATCTTTTCAAGAGAGCCAGGAAAGCTATGATCCCCGCTATCTTGAATTGTGCCCGAAAACGTTGTGCTAAGATCATTGCTACCGGTGATAAGTTCCTTCTTGCCTAGGAAGACAATACCGTCTCCTTCGATTGAGCCAACAGAGACAACAGACCCTCCGAACTCGATATCCAGGGTGCCGTTGCCGAAAAGCTCAACTCTGGCTTCACCGCCATCATCCGCAAGGTTCTCAAAAGAGATTCGGCCGCCTTCCCCGCCGTTTGACCCAGGGTTGGCGATCAAGGTGGCATTGCCGGCTGAAGAGCCTTCGTAAAAAGTAACTCCTCCACTGTTTATGATAAATAAGCCGTTGCCGGCCGTCGGTGCGGGGGGCCCCATTGCCTCCGAACAATATAAGACCACCCTGGACGATAAAAGTGCCATTAGCGGCGCTCGAATTGTCCTCGATACTAAGAAAGCTGGTAGGCTGAAGCGTAAAGGTGCCGTTCCCGGCACTTGAATTGCCACCGAAAGCCACCGATCCGCCCCTGTACGCATCTGGAGTCTCAACAGGTTCTAGCACGAACGTGCCATTACCGGCGCTCGCGGTACCAGAAAAGGACGCGAAACCGCCGGAATTTTTGTTCCCATGGCCACCCTTGAGCGTGAAAAAAGTCAGGTCCCCAGCCGTCGCGTTGTTTGTCAGACTAAAACCTGAGGAAGTTTTGGCAACGAAGTTCTGGGCTATTCCGGAATTATTCGTTATCCCAATGCCGCTAATCGTTAGGGACAGGAAGTCAGTTGCGTTAATGGTAAAGCGGCTTGCACCTGGACTAAAGATTAGCTCGTTGTCTTCGACCGATGATGAAACGAAGACGTTAGTCTGTTGTGAAAGTCCGAAAGTGGCGACATCGTCCGGCCCGTTGGGAACCGTGTTTGGCGTCCAGTTCTCAGCGGTGTTCCAATCGTTGCTGATCGGGTTGGTGCTCCAGGTGGCGCTCTCGGCGTAAACTGCGTTCAGCGCACCGAGCGCAAGCGTTAGAATGATGGCGCAGGACAGAATGGGAGATTTCATGGCCCCAATTGTGCCTATGGCGCTCTTTAAAAGTCAAGCGGATTCGTGATAGTACGGCACGATCGTGACTGTGAGATCGTGGACGTTCCTCTGTTTCAGACCATTCCGCGCGCGGGAGATAGAGCCTAAACGGGAATTTCGTCATCGTATTCTTCTGCGTGGAATCAACGCCTCACACGCAGCACCAACGCGGTTCGTGAAAGTAACAACCATGTTACTTTTAAATGGTTTCAATTTAACAAGCACAATTTAGGATCAAAAAGGGATGAGCCCAATATGGCCACTGGACGTGGGCATCGGTGGTGCGCCGTTCTGGCGTGAGGAAAAAAATTAATCATGGAAATACCGCCGAAAGTCAAAGAGTACTTAGACAACAATCGCAGTGTTTACATAGACAACAATCGCGGTTCTTTGCCACCAGTAACTGATCCTGACGAGCCGCTACAGATTGACTCGCTCGGCCTGATCCGCCTGGTCGCATTTTTGGAAAACGACCTCGGTTATCGGATTGAGGATGAAGAGCTCATAGCAGACAACTTCGCGACCCTGCGGCAGATTGGCCAGTTACTTGCGACTAAAACGCCGACTGGGCCGACACCCGAAGCCAAACTTCCAGCAGCGGGCGGCCCTTCCGGGTCGGCATCACCCAGATTACGGAACCGCTAGTTAAGAGGCCTCGAACATCGCCGCCGAGCAAACGCCGTTGGCAGGTCATAATTTTCGGTCCGTGTCACTAAACGGGATGATGCGTTCGACCGCGCCGTTTGAATCCAGAACGCGAATCTCGCCAAAGCGGAAGCACGCGCGGTTCGTTGCATTGTCGATTGCCTGTTCTTGATCTAAGAAAACCGGCTCGACGCCGGGCACTTCAAAGCACTTCCAGCCGTTTCGGAATGGTCTGATTTCGATAAGAGTCACGAGAACCAACGCTTCGCATTTCCTGGCACAGTTTAGCGGATCGGACTTTGGACGCCAATTATCCGCACATCACCGGCCAGACGGTAATCGGTGGTTACGTCTATCGCGGGAGCCGGATTCCGTTGTGTGACTGGTTACCAGATGCACTGCACAAGTCGCTTTCCTAATCTGCGTTACTCGCGCCCACAGTAGTCAAAGTATTAAGCGCGCTTGCATCCCAGTCTCCGGTCCGTCTCAGCAAATGGAATGCTGCGCTGGATCGCATCGTTGCAATCGAGAATCCGAATTTCCCCTGGTACGACCGTGATTGTGAGATCGTTGACCTCAGCTCATGTCCGTGGAGCCTGCAGTTCCTTAAGGCCAAGCGCCTAGGCCTAGGCCCGGACTTGTTACTTTGTGGCTAACGAGAGTGTCCAAGTCATTCCCTAAAGTGCCAGTTAAGCGATATTCCCAAGGGGAGTGGGCGTGGGCAGTCAGTGCGCTTGAGGATTGCCCATAACCGTTACTACCGTAAGCGATTTCGAATCACTGGGAATGCCGTTGGTAAAGACGGTCACCAAAGCTGGCCCTGGAGGAAAATTGTTCACCGGGGTGGAAGTAAAAGCGGTATCGGACCATCCTGCTGTTGGATCGACCGGGAGGACGGCAATCTGGCTGTTGTCGATGCTGCGCAGTTGGACCACGGGGTAGTTGGTGGATGAATCCTGGAAATTGCCGCCCGAGGCCTGCGAAATGCCTAAGAAGCGCGAGCCGGTTAGCATGAGGCTGCTGCCCAATCCAAGGGGTGAAGTCACGGTCGCGATCTGCGGCTGCCAATCAGGTGTGACAAATCCCAGCCCGAGGTCGTACAGTTCCGCGCTGGCAAGAGAACCGGTGGGGTCATTACCTCCCCCTGCTACCAGGACCTTGCCGTTTGGCAGCAAGGTCGCCGTGTGACCAGCGCGTGGGGTATTGAGGTCGCCGGTAGCAGTCCAGCTCCCACTCGTCGGGTCGTACAGTTCCGCACTCGCGATAGAATTACTGCTATCAATTCCCGCTGCTACCAGGACTAGGCCGTTGGGCAGCAACGTCGCCGTGTGACCAACACGTGCGGTGTTGAGATCGCCAGTAGCAGTCCAGCTTCCAGTCGCCGGATCGTACAGTTCCGCGCTCGCGACATAGTGGCCAAGACTATCACCTCCCGCTGCCACCAGGACCAGGCCATTGGGCAGCAACGTCGCCGTGTGATCATAGCGTCCGGTGTTAAGGCTACCCGTTGCTGTCCAGGTCCCGCTGGCCGGGTCGTACAATTCTGTACTCGCAGAGGGGTTGCGATTGCTATCAAGCCCTCCTGCCACGAGCACTTTGCCGTTGGGCAACAACGTCGCCGTGTGATCATGGCGTGCGGTGTTGAGCCTGCCGGTAATCGTCCAGGTGCCGCTAGCCGGGTCGTACAGTTCCGCGCTTCTACGAGTAACGGCGAGGGCATTGATTCCCCCGGCAATCAGCACCTTACCATTAGGCAGTAACGTCGCCGTGTGACTGTCACGGCCTTGGTTGAGGCTGCCCGTGGTAGTCCAGGTTTCGCTGACCGGGTCGTACAATTGCGCACTCTTAAGGGTCGCACGCGCCCCCTCACTGTTTCCCGCTGCAATCAGCACCTTACCGTCGGGGAGTAACGTCGCCGTGTGAAGAGCGCGCTGTGCGATCGGGCTGCCCGTCGTAGCCCACGTCCCATTGGTTGGGTCATATAATTCCGTGGTGTGAACGGGAAAGAAAGCGTCTCCTCCTACCGCCAGCACCTTACCGTTCGGCAGCAAAGTCGCCGTGTGACCAGCGCGTGCGGTGTTGAGGTTGCCGGTAGCAGTCCAGCCCCCGTCCGCGGAATCGTAGAGTTCCGCGCTCGCCAGAAAGTTGCTGCCGTTGATGCCGGCTGCGACAAGCACTTTTCCATTTGGTAGCAACGTAGCCGTGTGACTACGGCGTGCCTGCGCGAGGCTGCCTGTGACCGTCCAAGTCGCGCTTGCCGGATCGTAGAGTTCTGCGCTCGCGAGGGCGTTCACGTTAAGACCGCCTGCGATGAGCACCTCGCCGTTAGGCAGCAACGTCGCCCTGTGAAGGCTGCGCGCGGTGGCGAGGCTGCCGGTGGTCGTCCAGGTCCCGCTCGCTGGATCATAAAGTTCCGCGCTCCTGAGAGGTCCGCCGCTGCCCGGGGTCCCGGCTGCAACAAGTACTTTGCCATTTGGCAGCAGTGTGGCCGTGTGCTCAGCCCGTGCTTGTCCGAGACTGCCGGTGACTGTCCAGGCCCCGCTCGCTGGGTCATAGAGTTCCGCGCTCGCGACGACGCCTCCTTGGGTAGTGTCGTAGCCGCCTCCGACGAGGACCTTGCCGTCGGGCAGCAATGTGGCCG
>QHQA01000205.1:0-3876 GCA_003219695.1 Verrucomicrobiota bacterium | reverse complement strand
TTGCTGGATCATAGAGTTCCGCGTACCGACGAGGAAAATTGCCGTCGTAGCCGCCGACGATGAGCACCTTGCCGTTAGGCAGCAACGTCGCCGTGGCACCAACGTGTCCGTGGATGAGGCTGCCGGTGTTCTTCCAGGTTCCGATCGCTGGATCGTAGAGTTCGGCGCTCGTACTGGCGAAGTCGCCGCCACCTGCGACGAGCACCGTCCCGTTGGGCAACAACGTGGCCGTGTGCCGAAAACGTCCGATGGTCAAGCTGCCGGTGTTCTCAAAGCCAAAGGGAGCGCCAGCGCACGGTTGCACGAGCATCGGCCCTGCACTTAAGAAAAACAGCGGGAACGCGATCCGTCCCGCAAGCATTGTAGCCGGTCGAGTACCCGCGACTAAAGAACGCAATGTTTTCATGGTTTGTGGCCCGCGTTTTTCATTCCTTTCAGCTTCTTCTGCAACCTAGCCCCGCAAAGTCGTTGGGATCTGGCAAGATGAAAAGAGATCGTTCAGCTTCTTACTTACCAAAAGCTTTGTCGAGCTTATTTTCACATGTTCGGCGAACATGACGCGAACAGCGTTGCAACAAAAGGGCTCTCCGTTTTCAGGAGAGCCCTTCGTTGCTGGAAACTAATTAACTTCGAGTGCTAGATTGCGTTTCTTTAATCACCGAAGCTGAACGTGGAAGGCGAAGACTGCGTGAAGGTCTTGTTGTTGTTCGCGTCCTCCAATGCATCCTTTAGTGCCTCCTGCCAGCCCGGTCGGGACTGCCGGAAGTGGTCAGGGCGTGCGCTTGTATCTCAGCAGCAGCCACAGCCATCAAGTCATTGATGCTGATGAAGCCAGCGCTGTTCAGGCCGGCCGTGCCGTAAAGCAATAACCCTGGAGCATACACCAGAGCCCTTCCGTTCACGAAGTTGTGTCGGACGTTGAGCTGCATCGCCGCCAATTGCGCCGACAACGCATAAGCCATGTTGGTGTCGCTGGCCCTCACTCCCGGCATTCGCATTCGATGCAACAGCCAACGCCAGAGTGGAGATGACGTTGGGTTTGATTTTATATTTTGTTCTTTCTACCTTCTACTTTCCTCAGGGAACGACCGTGAGCGTGAGATCGTTCCCATCACCGCCTTCATAGCTTACGTGAAAAGTATTAGGGCCTATTCTGAACATTGACCCGTCAGGCAGGTTGGCGAACGTGCCACTGATCGGTGTTGCGCTGGTGTTTCTGATTACGACGGCAGTCTTACCCGTGCGCAGTTGCTCGTTGCCGGTTACCTTGAACGCTACGTGCGCGCCGTTCTGAATCGTGACTCCGTTGGCAATCACCTGATCGGCCCTGTCCCTTCCTGGTGTTCAGCCGGCAGCTGTAGGTGCCGTCGGCTTTAAAGGTAAGCGCGCTTTGGATGGTGAGCGTGGTTGCCTCGCTCGCACCCATCCCTGGTGTTAGGAACGCCCCGGTGCCGCTGCCAGTCCCAACAGTGACCGCGCCAAGCAGCACTGCCAAGAGGAGAACTGAGAAGAACCAGAGGGATTTCACCGAAGAAGTTCTACTTCTCCGGACGCTGTGAAGTAAAGTTAAAACTGGTGGTGTCCTAATTTGACGCCGAACACTGAGACATTAGCACGATACAAAGCAACGCAGATGTTACCCAAACGCAAAACATCATTCGGCGAAGCGACTTTTTAGATTTGTCATCATTGCCAAGAAGCGGCGACTTCTGTTCAAGCAGATAAAACAGTGTGCCAGCGAAAGCCGTCGCCAGCGCGCTGACAATCGCTGCCCAAAAAATCGAGATCACTAAATTCATTTTTGGCCAGAAAAGTGCGGGCTTGCTGGTCTGCTACGGGACTACCGTAAGGGTAAGATCGTTTCCGTCGCCTCCTTCATAGCTGGCTTGGAAGTTGTTGCCGTTAATTGTAACAATGCTGCCATCGGGCAAATTGCTAAAGTTGCCGCTGATGGGATCAGCGGAGGTGTTACTGATCAAGGTCAGCACTATTCCCTGTGTTAAGGTTCCCGTGGTGTGGCCGACCAACGCAATCATGGCCCCACTGTTGATGGTGACCCCGTTGGCAATTACCTGGTCGGTTCTAGCCCTGTTCTGCTTGGCCCTAAACGTGCAAGTGTAGGTCGCAGCGGCATTCAAAGTGAGTGCGCCTTGGATCGTGAGCGTGGCCCGCACATTGGTTCCAGTTGCTGGGGCAAGGAACGCGCCCCTCCCGCTGCCAGTCCCAATCGTAACGGCGCCCGCGATGATGCCACTGCCGCCAAGCCTACCCGTCGTGACGCTGACTGGCCCGCTGCCGGTGGCGGATCCGCTAACATTGGCGACGAGGAGCACGCCACGTTGAACGGTCGTGCCACCGGTGTAAATGCTGGCACCGCTCAGGGTCAAAATGCCGGTTCCGAGCTTTGTGATCGATCCCGCATCCTGAATGAGCCCCGCAAAGGTCGTGCTGAGATTATTGCTTCCAATGGTAAGCGCACTCGCACCAAGATTGACCAAGCCGTCGCCTTCGATTGAGCCAATGGTGATTGCCGTAGCAGCGGAAACGCTCAATAAACCATTATCATAGACCTCGATCCGGGCTTCACCGCCATCAGTATCAGAATCAAAGGTGATTTGCCCGCCGCCGCCACCATTTTGCCCGCCGTTGGCGACAAGGTGGGCTTGACTTGCTGTAGCTGCCTCGAAAAGAAAAGACGTCCGGCCACCACGGGCATTGGCACCGTTGCCTCCATTGTTAATGATAGTTGCTGTCCCAGCACTGACGATTTGCCCTGTGAAGTTGAATCCTTCGAAATTGACGGCGCTGCCATCGATGGCGTCAGCCTGCTGACCTCCGTTCACCGTGAAAAAGCCGTTACCTGCCGTGGCGCCGTCGAAGAAAGTGATGTTGGCCCCATCGGCAAATTTCCCTACAGGACCATTCAGCGTGAAAATGCCGTTCGCTGCGGTGGCATTGTCGGTGAAGAGCATCGTGCCCTCTCCGCCATTGGACCCGTGCCCAGGGTTGATGACAAAGACCGCATCGCCGGCGCTCGAGAAATCGGCGAATGTCACATCGCCGCCATACGCAAACCCTTGCAAACTCTGCGCTCCGTCGATGGTGAAGCTGGCATTTCCCGCAGTGGCGTTGCCGTCGAACGTAACCTCGCCTCCGCCTGCTTCGTCGCCGGCGAGCGCACCCTCGGCGACGATGGTGGCAGTGCCAGCAGTGGAGGTGTCATGAAAGTTGATGTTGCCGCCAGAGGCTGCGCTCGTCCCTGCGCCGAAAACAGTGAGGACCGTGCCATCGCCGGCGCTGGTTGCATTTACGAATTCGATTGTCCCCCTGCGAGAACTTACCGAGGGAGCAACGGTTAGTTTCTGCGTCACTCCAGAATTGTTGGTGATACCGGTTCCGCTGATAGTCAACGTAATACCGGTTGAGAGTGGTTCCGGATCGGCAGTGATGTTGAATCTGCTGGCGCCCGGATTAAAGACGATCGCCGCCACCTCGGTCGTCTCCGCGGAAAATGTAAGATCGGTGATACTTGAGCTAGCAAAGGTTGCTACATCAGCGGGTCCGTTCGGCACGGTCTCCGGCGTCCAATTCACAGCGGTGTTCCAATCACCGTTCGTTGGGTTGAGATTCCAGGTGGCGCTGTCGGCATAGACGGCGTTCAAAGCACCGAGCGAAAGCGTTAGAAGAATGGCGCAGGAGAGAATGGAAGCTTTCATCGCGGCAATTACGCCTATGCCGCTCTTTAAAAGTCAAGCGAATTGGTGATGACTACGCCACAACCCTGACTGTCAAACGCACCTCCACAGGGCCTCGCCCTTCCCTTAAGGAGATCGCGCCATATGGTACGGTCTAGGAACTGCGACCTTCCGCCTAACG
>QHQA01000044.1 GCA_003219695.1 Verrucomicrobiota bacterium | reverse complement strand
GCGCGCGATGGACGGACGAAAGGATTCGATCGTGACTGCGATGATCGATCTCTTCGGCGATGTCACCATCATCGAACGAAACGATGCGCTGGTTCGCAAGGCAGAAGGATTGGAATTGCGCAGCGGCGTTTTGCGCGGAACTCCTTCGCAAATCGCGATTGAACTCGAAGGCGTAAAGCTCGAACTCGATCTGTTGCATGGTCAAAAGACCGGTTTTTATCTCGACCAAAAACACAACTACAGAATCGTTGCGGGATACGCTCACAACCGACGCGTGTTGGATTGCTTCGCGAACCAGGGAGCATTTGCCTTGACGTGCGCGCTCGCGGGCGCAGCGACTGTGATCGGCGTTGAAGAAAGTCCCGAGAACATTGCTGCCGCGAAACGAAATGCGACGCGCAATGAACTAAACGCCTCGTGGTTTGAACAGGATGTCTTTCAATTTTTGCGCGCAGCTGAGAGAGCGGGGGCGCAGTACGACTTGATAATTCTCGATCCGCCCTCGTTTACGAGGACCAAGAGCGGACTGCGCGACGCGTTGCGCGGTTATCGCGAATTGCACATGCGCGCGTTCAAGCTCCTATCGAAAGATGGCCTGCTGGCCGCCTTTTCATGCTCACACCACGTGAGCGACGCTGCATTCTCAGAAACAATCAAGGACGCCCTCGTGGATGCACGGCGCTCTGCGCGACGCGTGCACCGCTTCGAACAGGCTCCTGATCATCCGGTTTTGCCCGCAATTCCTGAAACAGAATATTTCAGGGGCTTTCTTCTGGAGATGATGCCGGGACGCTGACAGTGAAATGTCATCTATTCAAGAGACGGCTTCCGAGATTCATCGGTGTAATCAGGCCAATCCGTGGCTCACAAGAAAATCGCGAAGCGCTTGAAATGCAACCGCGCTACCAAGTAAAACGGGACTCGGCTCCCACGCCGAAGCTTCTCGTCCGCCATAGGATTGCGAAGCCTGATCCTTCACACGAAATCACGCATTGCACCTATGAAAACAAGATTCGCTCCTCAGTCCGGATTGATTGAATCTTCTCTGAAAGTTGAAAGTTGGAATTTGGTAATTAGCGAGTTGGTCAGGAAAAATTTTCGCGGTTCATCGACGGAAATATCTGGAATTCTTAAACGGCGCACCTAATATCCGCTACGGCGACCCTGGATAGCGTCGCGATTTCGCATGCCAGAAAAGAATCGACCGCTTGAACAAATGCTCGAGTTGAGTGACGACGAAGCGCTCTCGGCCGAACATCTGGACTCCCAAGTGCAAAAGGCGCAGGAGCAACTGTTGCAACTCAAGCGTCAGCAAGAGCAGATCGAAAAGCAAAAACGCGAGTTGGAAGAACTAAGTCGTCGCCAAGAGGAATTGGAACGGGGCCGGGCGGAAATGAGCGACAAGCTCACGCGCGCGCTGGTGGTGCTCGAGCGCGAAGGGTACAATGCGCAAAATCGAGCGGAGCAAATCCGGGCGGCTCGGGAAAGTTTCGCGCAACACTTGGAATTGATTGAAGCGATCGATCCCAGGAGTTGGAACCCGGCGGATCTGCATAAGGAACTGAGCCGGGCCTTGAGCACGGTGGACGATGCGCGCAGCGATTACACCGAGCAACACAGCCGATTGCAAGCCGCTGGCGGAACCGCCGGAGAGGCGCCCCTTCCCGACCCGGCGATGAACCCGTACGAAAACGGCGATGGCCGTTCATTTGCTGAGTGGTTGCAGATCGGCGTCGCGCTGAGTTTGCCGCTGATGATCTTTGGCGCTGTTGCGCTCGCCATTTTCATCTGGATGGCCAGCCGGTGATGGCGATGTTTCGTCGTTCGCGCAAATCGGCCCCGCCGCTTCGGCGCAAGCAACAAGAGATTGCAAAACAAGAAGCGCAACTGCGTGAGAAGCTCGAAAAACTCGAGCGCATGATGACAAAAGAGCGGCAGGCTGCGCCGGAGAGATCTCCAGCACAAGCGGCGCTACAAGGCGCAAAAGGCAACAAGACCAAGAAGCGATTCGAAGTCTCTCTCGCGCTGGAAGGCCCTCCTCCGCTCGACACACGGCGGAGTGCCAGACGGCCGCGTTCGCTGCGCAAACAGCGCCGGGAAGGCCAGATCATTTTTCTTTTTCTCCTGACCGCGCTTGCGGCCGCAGTGATGTGGCTCATCAGCCACGTGCATCCTTAAAATCAAAGCACTTGCCATGGCCAAGACTTCAGGGCTCGATGTCACGTACGTTGCGCGGCTGGCTCGGATCAATCTGACTAAAGCCGAGGTGGAGCTCTTTCAGAAGCAACTGGACGACGTGCTTGAGTACGTTGAAAAACTCCGCCGGGCGGACGTGACTGATGTGGAACCAGCCGCCCATGCCCTCCCAAATTTCAACGTTTTTCGCGAGGACGCACCGCGCGACTGGTTCACAGCGGAACAAGCGCTGAGTAATGCGCCCCGAAAGGCGAACGGTCTTTTCATCGTCCCGAAAGTGGTGGAATGACGCAGCAAGATCTGCCGGCACTAAGCATTGCCGATCTGCAGTTGCTGCTGCGTCACCGCGAAGTCTCGCCGCGCGAAGTCATTGATGCGTTGCGAGCGCGCATCGAACTAGTCGATCAAGAAATCGGCGCTTATCTCTCGCTGGACATGGAATCCGCCGCCAATGAGGCGGAGAAAGCGAACGTGGATCTTCCGCTGGGCGGCGTGCCGATTGCAATCAAAGATATCGTCAGTGTGATCGGTCAGCCGTGCACGTGCGCGTCGAAGATTTTGCAGAGTTATCGGGCTACCTACGACGCCACGGTGATTCGAAAATTGCGCGCAGCGGGCGCGATTCCATTTGGCAAAACCAACCTGGACGAGTTCGCCATGGGTTCGTCCACGGAAAATTCCGCCGCGAAATTGACGCGCAATCCGTGGGACTTGGCGCGCGTGCCGGGCGGATCGAGCGGCGGCTCAGCAGCAGCAGTCGCCGCGGATGAAGCATTTGGCGCGCTGGGTTCCGATACGGGCGGCTCGATTCGGCAACCGGCTGCGCTTTGCGGCGTTGTCGGCTTAAAACCAACCTACGGACGGGTCTCGCGGTTCGGTCTGGTCGCCTTTGCTTCGTCGCTCGATCAAATTGGGCCGTTAACCAAAAACGTCCGGGACGCGGCCATGATCATGAACGCGATTGCAGGTCATGATCCGCAGGACTCCACAGCGCTCAACGAACCGGTGCCGGATTACACCGCAAAACTGGGAAACGATTTGCGCGGAATCCGGTTAGGCCTGCCGAAGCAATACATGATCGAAGGGATCGACTCAGAGGTGAAAACCGCAATCAAAACCGCAGTCAAACATCTGAACTCGTTAGGCGCGGAGATTATCGAAGTCTCATTGCCCACTACGGAATATGCCATCGCGGTCTATTACATTCTTGCAACGGCGGAGGCTTCGGCCAACCTCGCCCGCTTTGATGGTGTGCGTTACGGATATCGCGCGGAAAATCCCAGGGACATGCTCGATCTTTACGGTCGGACGCGCGAGGAAGGTTTCGGCCCGGAAGTGAAACGCCGCATCATTCTTAGCACTTACGTTTTGAGTTCCGGCTACTACGACGCCTATTATTTGCGCGCGCAAAAAGTGCGCGAGCTGATCCGCCGGGATTTCGCGATGGTGTTCGAGAAAGTCGATGCTCTGATCTCACCGACCTCGCCGGTGCCGGCGTTCAAATTAGGCGAACGCGCCGCCGATCCGTTGCAAATGTATCTCGCCGATATTTTCACCATCGCAGCGAACCTGGCCGGAATCTGCGGAATCAGCGTGCCGTGCGGTTTTGCCGAAGTAGATGGGCATCGGCTGCCGATCGGATTGCAGTTGTTAGGCAAAGCACTTGATGAAGCGCGCGTCCTGCAAATCGCGCACGCCTACGAGCAAAGCACAGATTGGCACAAAGCGCGCCCGCCGATCGCCTCGACTACCCTAGAGTAGATGTCTTACCCCTCATCATGTCGGACAGTGCCACGTCTCGCGCGAGTTGCTCGAAAAGCGGCGGAGCACGGTCGCACTCCAAAACGCAAGCGCGTACCGCACGCTGGCAACGATGGCCACGTTTTGGAGTGCGGCACTTCTGTGCCGCTTTTGGATGGCTAGACGCGACTTCCACGCAGGTCTTTTGAAAAACCGCAGTCCATTTCCGCGAATTGTCGGGCAAGCTGATCGGTCAGCTTTGAAGCGCCGATTCGACAGCGCGCTGGGAATGCGCGTCCTGCTGCTGATCTTTATTGCGACGGCGATCGTGTTTTCTTCTCTACCGGTGCTCCGCTGCCTCCGTGGCCGTACTCTCATGGATTACAAGCTTTGGTACGACACTGGCAGACATGTGCTGGCGGGCCATGAAATTTATTTCTTCCGCTCCGGGAAGTACGACTTCATGTACCCGCCGCCCTGCGCCATTTTTCTCGCGGGGGCCAGCCTGCTTGGCCAGGGAGGATTGATTCTTCTACTGGTCGCGATCAACTCTGTGGCCTGGTTTTACAGCGCTCGGCTCAGCGCGATTCTCGCCGGCGGCGAACGCGGCGCGAAAAATGTTTGGCTATGTACGGTTCCAAGTTTGCTGGTGATCGTCTATATCTGGTCGAGTTACCATCTCGGCCAGCCGAACCTTGTTTTGCTTGCGCTGATACTGGGCGCGTTCGTTGAGCTGCGGGCAAATCACGAGATTCTCGCCGGTGGTTTGATTGCAGTTGCCGCCGCGATCAAGGCTTTCCCAGTCCTGGCGATCGTTTATCTGCTTTACCGACGCTACTGGACGGCGGCAGCCAGTCTCATCGTGACGCTGGCATTCTTAATTCTCGTTCTGCCGACGCCGTTCCGAGGGTTCCAACGCGCGTGGCGCGACCTCGAGAAATGGAGCTCCGGAATGTTCAAATACACCGCAACCAGCGTGGGGCAGCGCCCCATGCGCAGTTACACGTGGAAAAATCAATCGCTCGTTAGCGTCGGTAACCGTTTGCTTCGTCATGTCGATGCAGACGCTGCTTCCGCTCCCCACACGCCGATCCACGTAAACTTTGCCGACCTAAGGTTCCCCGTCGTCAATGCTATCGTCGTCGGGGGCGCACTGATACTGGGCATCTTGTTTATCGCGGTGATGCCTGCGCGCGATATGCGAACCGCAGAGAGTGATGCAATCGAATTCGCTCTGCTTCTGTTGCTGATGCTGATGATCACGCCGCTGTCATTCGGTTACTTTTTTTCCTGGCTCATGCTGCCATTTGCGATTCCAACGCAGCAACTGCTCACTGGAAAAGGCTCCACCATTTTGTGGTGGGGCTTGCCGACGATCGCGTTGCTCGCTCTCGGCTTGATCTTCCCGCGCGGCGCGCAACTTTACGGGAACACTTTTTTAGCCACGCTCCTTTTATTCATTGGACTGTCAGTCGAGCTTTTGCGTTTCAAACGCACCGGCCAGACGCTTGCGCCGGCGCTTCGTCCATAAAGTAAACCCTACGTAAAACAGGATGCTAGCAACTACAATGTTGGTGATGACTGGGCCGATGATGACAGCAGTGCCGGGACCCATGCTGCGCTCGTGTGGAACCCAAGTGTAGAACGCCGAAGGAGGCCAATCGAGCAACGTCCAAATCGTGTCACTAAGGCTCACGAAAAAACGGGAAGAAGCGCGCAGCGACAACTCACTCTGGGTGCGGTAGAGCACTCCGACGAGGACAAACCCGCAAAGGAACGAGACGAGAGCTCGTATCCAAGCGCGACGCATAGACGTAACGAGAATTATGCGAGTTCGTATTTAAAGGCGAGTATTTTTCGTCTAATACCGAGGCGGTTCATTCCGAAATGTCCTCGAAGTCAAACATCATTTGCTCAGCTGGACCGTGGAAACTAAATACACTGGATTAGTTTCCGTATTGTGATAAGACTCCTATGCATAGATGAAACGCGCACCGAAACCGTGGCCGCGAAGCCGAAAGCGCGATCCGAACCGGCAGCGCATTGTCGATGCCGCGCGAGTCCACTTTTTTAGTCACGGATTCCGCAGTGTGACGATGGATGATCTCGCGGAGGAGCTGGGCATCAGCAAGAAAACGCTCTACGCGCATTTTCCTGGCAAGTTCGATCTGCTTGAGGCCGTGCTGGCCGATAAATTCGCAGGCGTCGAAGGGATGCTGAAGAAAGTTACCCGTGCGCACCCGCACGATTTCCCAGCGGCTTTGCGCGAATTGTTGGCCGGTACGCAACGCGAATTGGATGAGATTAAACCGCCGTTCGTGCGTGAGATGCGCCAGAAAGCGCCGGATGTCTTCAAGCTCGTCGAACGCCGTCGGGCCGCGTTAATCCAGCGCTACTTCGGAAGGTTTTTCGTCGAGGGCCAACGGGCGGGAATGGTGCGCAAGGATGTTCCGGCCAAATTGATCATCGAAATTTTGCTGACCATGGTTCAATCGATCATGAATCCGCCGAAGATGGAGGAGCTTGGCATGCTGCCGAAAGAAGGGTTCACCGGGATTCTTAAGATTATTCTCGAAGGCGCGGTGACAGCAAAGGGACGGAAAGCGTGAACGCTTTGCTCGCCAGGCAAGATCAGCAGGGTAGGGACGGCGGGGACGGCGCGCTGCGCCGTCCGGTCGCCGCAGCGCGACGACCCTACCTCGCCGTAGCGGGAGCTTTGACATTACTTCTCTTGCTGACCGGTTGCGGCGGCCGTGGCAAGGCGGTCTCGGGAACGATCGAAGTGGACGAGGCGCATGTGGGCCCGCGCTCGGGCGGACGCGTAGAAAAAATATTTGCGCAGGAAGGCGACCATTTGAACCAGGGCCAATTGATCGTGCAACTGGAGGCGGACGAGCTTCGCGCCCGGCGCGATCTGGCCAAGGCGCAAATCGACACCGCCATTCACAACGCCGACGCGCAAGCGGCGCAGTTGGAATTTTTGCGGTCGAACGCGCAACGCGAGAAAGAATTGCTCCAGCGTAAAGTCGTTTCGCCCAACGAAGCCCAGCAGGCTGACAGCTCCGCGAAATCGCAGGAAAAAAATGTCGAGGCCGCGCGGATGCAGGTGATGCAGATGCGCGCGCAGCTTGCCGACATCGAAGCGCAACTGGCCGAGATGCAGGTGGTCGCGCCGGCGGAATGCGTGTTGGAAACATTGAGTGTGAAGGTGGGCGACATTTTGGTGCCGCCATTTAACCAGGAAGTCGCCACCGTGCTTTTGACGCAACATCTCTGGGTGCGCGTGTATGTGCCGGAAACGTGGCTGGGCTTCATCAAGGATGGCGAACAGGTGCGGGCGCGCGTGGATTCATTTCCGCATGTCGATTTCCCGGGCGTGGTCGAGCAGATCAGTCGCCAGGCGGAATTCACTCCGCGCAACGTGCAGACCGTAGGAGATCGCATTAAACAGGTTTTCGGCGTCAAAGTCCGCCTCCCGGCAAACGACCACCGTCTGCGGGCAGGCATGGCTGCCGACGTTTATTTTCCCAATGTGAAATGAGCTAACAACCACGAATGGACACGAATGGACACGAATGGACACGAATTTTCGCCGCACAAAACGCGTCTGTCATTCCGAGCGAAATCGAGGAATCTCTGTTTTTACAATGGGCGGGCAGCAACTAGAGATCTTTCGACTGCGCTGTACTTCGTTTCGCTCCGCTCAAGATGACAAGCAATGAGTGCACCGATGATCGAAATCGAAGGGCTGACGAAACGTTTCGGCACGTTCACGGCTGTCGATCATGTTTCGTTTTCCGTCGGCAAGGGATCGATCTTTGGCTTTCTCGGGCCGAACGGGTCGGGAAAAACAACCGTGATTCGAATGCTGTGCGGAATCTTGGAACCCAGCGACGGCACAGCTCGCATCGGCGGGCATGACATCGTGCGAGATTTGGAGCCAATCAAAGAAATGATCGGCTATATGTCGCAACAATTCTCGCTGTACGACGAACTCACCGTAAACGAGAACCTGATCTTTGCTGGAAAACTCTATGGCCTGAACGGCCGCGAATTGAATCAGCGGCGGGACGAAATGATCGCCACCACGCATCTGGAACCGTACATCGGCAGACGCGCCTCGCACCTTTCCGGCGGCATCCGGCAGCGTCTGGCCATGGCGTGCTCCCTCATGCACAAACCCACGGTGTTGTTCCTGGATGAGCCGACCGCCGGCATCGACCCGGTGGCGCGTCGCGAGCTTTGGGATTTGCTCTTTGAATTTGCCGCGGGCGGCATGACGCTGTTTGTCACCACACATTACATGGACGAAGCGGAACGGTGCGACCACGTGGGTTACATTTACATGTCGAAGTTAATCGTGTGCGGCGAGCCGGATGAATTGAAAAAAATGCCGGAAGTGAATCCGTCGGGAACGCGGCGGCTCGATGTGACCTGCGATCATGTCACCACGGCATTGCAGGCCGTGCATCAAATGCGCGGTGTGCGCAGCGCCACCGTGTTTGGTCAATCGATGCACCTGCTTGTTGATGAAAACGTGCGGCGCTCACAGATCGAGGAAAAACTGCGCGGCGTCGGGATCAGCCAAAGCGAGATTCACGAGATCGGGCCGTCGCTGGAAGACGTATTTGTGACCTTGAGCGCGAAACATGCAAGGGGCGCAGCAGAAAAGGAGGCGGCGTGAAAAAATTTTTCCGGGGATTCAACGCGATTCTTTACAAGGAATTCATCGTGGTATTTCGCGATCGCACGGCGCTGTTTTTCATGTTTTTCCCGCCACTTTTGCAGATCATCGCGTTCGGTTTCGCGCTGGATCTGGATGTGAAGCATATGCCGACGGCGTTGCTGAATCAGGACCGGAGTTTGGACAGCCGCCGGCTGGTCGATGAATTTGTGAACACGGGGACATTTCGCATCGTCAAGGTGGTGGGCAGCGCCGACGAGCTTGCGGCGACGATCCGCCGCGGCGAAGCGTATCTGGGCATCGAGATTCCGCCCGATTTCGCGCGCAACTTGCGCGCGCGCCACACCGCCTACGTGCAGGTGTTAATCGATGGATCCAGCTCCACGACCGGGCTGCAAGCGTTGAACACAGCCATCGGCGTGACGTTCAACGATTCGCTGACGCGGTTGGTCAAGGAATCCGGACGCACCGGCATCCCGGTCGAAGTGCGGCCTCAGGTGCTTTACAATCCCGCGCTGAAGAGCCCGAATTTTTTTGTGCCCGGCGTGATCGGCACGGCGCTGCAATTGGCGACGGTGTTCGCCACGGCGCTTTCGATCGTCCGCGAACGCGAGAGAGGCACGCTCGAGCAACTGCTGGTAAGTCCGCTCTCACGATGGGGATTAATGCTGGGAAAAATCGTGCCGTATTTGTGCATCACTATGGCGATGGCCGCGCTGCTCTTCGCGATTCTGCGCTGGATTTTTTTTGTGCCGATTCATGGCAGCGTTGTGGCGCTTTTCGTCTCGGCGTTCCTCTACATTTTTACGCTGCTCGCCCTGGGCTTGCTGATCTCGACCAAGGCGCAAACGCAGATGGAAGCATTTCAGCTTGCACTTGTTTTCCTGCTGCCGGGAATCTTTTTCTCCGGCTTCATTTTTCCGCGGGAAACGATGCCGTGGATTTTCTATGCCATCGGCGCGCTCATGCCCGCCACCTATTTCATCGAGCTGATGCGCGCGATCGTGCTACGCGGCGCAAGTCTCACCGATTTCTGGTCGTCGATCCTAATCCTGGCCGGCATGGGCGCCGCCTTGTTTTCCCTTTGCGCGGTGCGCTTCAGCAAGAAAATCGGGTAGCATGATTTGGTAGGGCGCGACCACAGCCTGCTCGCCGCGGCGAGGGCGCGCCGGAGCAGATGGACGGCTCGGCGATCCGTCCCTACCATTGTGAGTGCTCTGGCGAATTCTTTTCAGCGTCCTGCGCATTAGCATCGCGGTCGCCGCGGTTTTGGCGTTACTCTGGTGGTTTGGAGTGAGAATGCCTGGCAAAAACGTTTCACACGCAGCGCCGCTTTCGCCTGATGAAATCGCGTTGCGCGAAGAGCTCCGCACCGATGTGCAAAAGCTGGCCGGCGAAATCGGCGAGCGCAACATGTGGCATTATGCACAACTCAATGCCGCCGCCGATTTCATCGAAGATTCTTTCGTGCGCGCTGGCCTTCACCCGCGACGAGACACTTACGAGCTGCGCGGCCAGGCCTGTCACAACATCGAAGTAGAAATATCTGCCGCGCCTCAAGAAGCGACGGCTTCCCAGCCGTCGCATCTGCCGATCATCCTGATCGGCGCACACTACGATTCTGTCTTTGGCTCGCCTGGCGCGAACGATAACGGCACTGGCGTGGCTGCAATGCTCGCCCTGGCGCGACGCTTTGCTGGCAAAAAGCCACAACACACTCTGCGTTTCGTCGCGTTCGTGAACGAGGAACCGCCGTATTTTTTATCGGATGAAATGGGAAGCTTTATTTACGCCGGCAGATGCAAAGCGCGCGGCGATCAAATCGACGCGATGATCAGCCTGGAAACGATCGGCTATTTTTCCGATGCGCCGCATTCGCAAACGTATCCAGCACCAGGCCTGGGCATCTTTTATCCCAAAGTCGGCAATTTCATCGGATTCGTGAGCAACGTTCACTCGCGGGGGTTGCTGCGTCGCGTCGTCGCGCTCTTTCGCAAACACGCAAAGATTCCATCCGAGGGTGCGGCCCTTCCCGCGTTTATTCCCGGTGTCAGCTGGTCCGATCAACGGTCATTCTGGCGACACGGTTACCCCGGCATCATGGTCACCGACACCGCGCCATTTCGTTATCCGCACTACCACTCATCGAGCGACACGCCCGACAAGCTCGATTACGATCGCTTCACGCTGGTGGTCAGCGGCATCGAGAAAGTGATCGAAGATCTGAATAAACTGTAGCCGGGGTCGGTGACCCCGGCACTGGAAATGAAATCGCTGTCTCAAAACGTGCGTTGCATTTTCAAATATCCTTGATGGAATCGCAGGTAGCTAGGATCATCACTATTTATGGGTCCGACCCGGACGAATGGATCGAATACCGGAAACGAAGACAACGTGACGTTTGAAGTGCCATGTCTGTGGGCATACCGTCGCGAAACCCGAACTCGTTAGCGAGGTTTTTAATCTGGATGGTCGCCGCGTGCTGGTGGAGCGCATTCCTGCCCTCGCGTGCGAGCATTGTGGGGAGGTGACTTTGTCGCGAGAAACCACCGAACGCGTTCGCCGGCTTGTGCACGGAGAGGGGCAGCCAATTAAGACGATTTCGATGGACGTGTTTGCAATGACAGTTCGCGATTCGCGCGCTGGCAGGATTGAAAAGCAAGTTATTGCCATCCGGTTTACAATCTGAATAGGTCGAATAATTCAGTATAATTCCCGTTAGACCCTAATGTATGGGACACGTTACTGCCGTCTTTCTCGGTGCGCTCATCGGCAGCGCATTTTCGTTCACTGCCGCGTACCTTTATATCGCCGGCATTCGTCGTATCGGCCCGAAAGTGTTTCAAACGTGGCGAATCTTGCTGTTGTTGCCCGTGCACTTCGTCTTCGCCTTCACTCTGTCAGCACCGATGTTTTTCCCCTTCTTTGCGCTAGGGGTCATTGGTGCCTCGTTCCCTCTCACTAACGCAGCGTACGCGCTCGCGATCAGCTTCGGGATTCTCGGGGCAGTTCCTCCGTTTACGTACTTCTTCCGTCAGTGGCACCGTCTCCGAGGCGCCGGATATTGGCACAGCAGAGGCTCTAACCCATGAACGCTCTCGGCGGTCGTGCCTTAGCTCTCTCTCGTTAGGCCATTAGTCAGAGAGACACCGTGATGCGTGCGAGTGCGTAACCGATCAGCCCGCTGGCCGGCAGCGTGAAAATCCAGGCCCAAACGATTCGCTCGACGACCGTCCATTTCATTCCGCCGAGGCGTTTCACGGCACCGACTCCCATGATCGACGATGTGATCACGTGTGTAGTAGAGAGCGGGATGCCGTAGTAGCTCGCGCCTTGAATGATCAATGCGGCTGTCGTTTCCGCGGCGAAGCCGTGCACCGGTTGCAATTTCACCATGCGATGGCCGAGTGTGCGAATGATGCGCCAGCCGCCTGCAGCTGTTCCTATCGACATCGTCAGCGCGCAAAGGCCGATGACCCATTTGGGCAGAATGAATTCTGGCGTTTTGAGAAACTCCAGCCACGCCGGTAGATGATCAAAGTTTCCGGCTTTGGTTCCTGTGAACAGCGCGAGCGTGATGATGCCCATGGTTTTCTGCGCGTCGTTTGTGCCGTGACTGTGCGCCATCCAGGCCGCGCTAAGGATTTGCAGTTTGCCGAACAATGAATGAACGAAGTGCGGCGTCAACCGATGGAGCGCGACAAAAAGCAAAAACATGATCAAGCCGCCGCAAATAAAGCCGGCGAATGGCGAAGTGATCATGGGCACGACTACTTTTGGCCAAACGCCGGCATTCCATTTGATCACCGACCAGTCGCCGCGCGCGGCAGCGAGTGCAGCACCGCACAGGCCGCCAATGAGCGCGTGACTCGAACTGGAGGGCAAACCGCACCACCACGTGATGATGTTCCAGGCGAACGCGGCGATCACCGCGCTAAGGACTGTCGCCAGTGTGACGATGTTGGTGTCCACCAGTCCTTTGCCGATTGTGGCCGCCACTGCGGCGCCAAATAATGCGCCGGTGAGATTGAAGAATGCCGCCATTGCGATCGCCTTTCGCGGCGTCAGAACTCGCGTCGAAACCACCGTGGCAATCGCGTTCGCGGCGTCGTGAAAGCCGTTGCTGAACTCGAAGATGATCGCCGCGATAACGACGGAAATGAACGTGAGCACGCGATGAGCTTGCCTACGAATACTTGAGCGCCACCTGAAGAATGATGTTTCCGGCGTCCCGGCAGCCGTCGATCACTTTTTCCAGTAACCCGTAAAGATCGCGCAGAAAAATGATCTGCTTCGGCTCGTAATTGCCCTGGAAAAGATCGCGCAGCCGGTCCAGCTCCAGTTTGTCGGCCTCCCCTTCGATCGCCTGTAGTTTTGCATTCATTTCGCGCGCCCTGCGAGCGTCAATTCCCTTGCGCAATTGTTTGACCATTGCGAGGACTGTCTCGGCCGCCTGATCTAGCAGCTCCATCTGTTTTTGAAAACTATGTCCGCGCAAGTCCTCGGGGCAGATTAAAATGCGCTCGCCGATTTTCTCGACAGTCTTCGGAATTTTATAGAGAGCAGCCGCCAATTCCTGGATGTCTTCCCGTTCAAGAGGCGTGACAAAGGTTTTGGAAAGCTGCTCGGTCAATTCCTGGGTGATCCGTTTGTCCTCACGCCGGCTGTGGGCGAAGTCCTCCAAACTCTCCGGCGTCCCATGTTGCTGAAGTTTTTCCAAGAGCGCCACGAGATGATGCACGCTCGCGTCCGCCTGCTGCGCGCTTGCCTCGAGCAAGTCATAAAACTTTTCCTCGTGCCCGAGGATTTTTTGGATCGAGAACATGATTCCTCCTCAGTTGTAGCCGAGGGCGTTGACCTCGGCAATGCCATTGGTTTTCGGCAGGGTTACAGCATTACACCACGCATAATGACCAACGCGATGCTGAAATAAATGACCAGCCCGGTGACATCGACCAGTGTTGCGACAAATGGCGCAGACGAAGTCGCCGGATCCGCGCCGACGCGGCGCAGGACAAATGGCAGCATCGAGCCGGAGAACGAGCCCCAAAGCACCACGCCGACAAGCGCAAACCCGACAGTTAAGGCGACCAGTGGCCAGTGCGGACCGTACAAACTGCGGTGAAAATATTTCTCGCCAACGATTGACCACAGCGCGACGCGCAAGATGCCGATCGCGCCGAGGATTACGCCTAACGAGAGACCAGCCTGAATCTCGCGCGCCGCCACGCGCCACCAATCGCGCAGCGTCACTTCTCCCAGCGCCATCGCGCGCACAATTAACGTCGATGCCTGCGAGCCGGAATTGCCGCCGCTGGAAATGATCAACGGCAAAAACAAGGCCAGCACCACGGCGCGCGCGATTTCATCTTGAAAATTCGCCATCGCGGTCGCGGTCAGCATTTCGCCTAGAAACAAAATCACCAGCCAGCCGGCGCGTTTCCGAATCATTTTCCAGAGAGAGATGCGCATGTAGGGCTCGTCCAGCGCCTCCATGCCGCCAAATTTCTGGATGTCCTCGGTGGCTTCTTGTTCGGCGACGTCGAGCATGTCATCGATGGTGACGATCCCAACTAGCACGCCGCTGGAATCAACCACCGGCAGCGCGGTGCGATCGTATTTGCGAAACATATTCAGCGCGTCCTGCTGGGATTCGGTCACGTTCAACGCCACGAAAGTGTGATCGCGGAAATCGCTTACCTTCGCGTCGAGCGGCCGCAGAAGAAATTCGCGGATCCGCAGGTCATCGATGAGCTTGCCGCGATCGTCGACGACATAGACCACGTTGAGCGTCTCGCTGTCCCGGCCGTGCTCGCGAACGTAATCGAGCACTTGTTGCACGGTCCAATCTTCTTTCACCGCGATGAAGTCCGGCGTCATCAAACGGCCCACGCTGTCTTCGGGGTAACCGAGCAGCGCCGTGGCCACGCGGCGCTCCTCCGGCGAGAGCAATCGAATCAACTGCCGGGCCGCTGCGCTTGGCATTTCCTCGAGCAGCGCCGTCCGATCATCCGGCGACATCTCGTTCAGGATGCCAACCACCTGTTCGTGGGCCATGGCATGCAACAACTTCTGTTGCGCATCAAAATCGAGGTATTCAAAGACGTCCGCTGCCAGAGCATGTGGCAGAATCCGGAAAATGATGACTTGTTCGTTTTCCGGCAGATCAAGGATAACTTCAGCCACGTCGGCTGGCGGCCACTCGCGAAACAGCTCACGCAACGCGCCGAAATTTCGGGCGTCGATCATGCTTCTGATCTCGGGTTCCAGAATCTTGCCGACCACGCCGCGTTTGTAACATTCGCGTTGGAGAGACGCAATGGTAGGCTCGTCGCGCCTGTGATGACTCCCGAGAGCTTTCGGAACAGCGCGGCGTCCCTACCTCTCCGCTTGGAATTTGCTAGAAAGTAGCCAAAATGAATGTGATGCCCTCAGTTGCTACAGCACCAATGATTCGGCGCGAGATTGGCCAGGACCACATCTGTGTACTGACCTTCGACCGCCCGGATTCGGGCGCGAATATTTTCGATGCCGCCACGCTGGATGAACTAAATGAACATCTCGATTTCATTGAGCAGGAAGCCTCGTTGAGCGGATTGATTCTCGCCTCGGCGAAAAAATCGATCTTCATTGCTGGCGCGGACTTGAAGACATTGTTGCAACAGGCGCAGTCCGGCGACATGCGCGCATTCATTGCCAAAGGCCAGCAGATCTTTACGCGGCTTGCCGATCTAAAAATTCCGGCCGTTGCTGCGATCCACGGCGCGTCCGCCGGCGGAGGGTACGAAGTCGCGCTGGCGTGCGATTATCGCGTCGCTTCGGATGATCCCGCGACGCGGATTGGCCTTCCCGAAACCACGCTCGGGTTGATACCGGCGTGGGGCGGGTGCACCCGCCTCCCGCGCCTCATCGGCGCTGAGAAAGCCACGCAGGTGATTTTGAAAGGCAAACTTCATTTTGCGCAGGAAGCTTTGAAGCTGGGACTGGTGGATGAACTCGCGCCGCGCGATCAGTTGATCGATCAGGCACGCAACAAATTGCGCGACGGAAAACGCGAAATGCAGGAGCGGACTCCCGCGAGCCCGGCGTCGCAGGAGCTCCGCCCTCCACGGCAAGTCGGCAATCCTGCGCCAGCACGTGCGGGTGAAATCGTCAGCAAAACTCTCTCAATTTCGGCCGATCAATCATTGCGAATGGAACTGGAAGCGATTGTTGAACTGGGCAAAACCGAATCGACACAAAACCTGATCCGCAATTTCTTCCTCGCCGAAAAATACAAGAAAGGACCTTCGCGAACGCCGCCCGAAAAAGTAGTGCACGCCGCTGTGATTGGAGCGGGCGTGATGGGCTCGGGCATCGCGCAATGGCTCAGCTCTCGCGGCGTGACTGTGATCCTGCGCGACATCGCGCGCGAACAGATCGATCGCGGTTTGGCGACGATCGAAAGAATTTACGGCGACGCGGTGAAGCGCGGATTGATCACGGAGGAAAAAGCAAAAGAAGGTCGCGCACGCATTGTGGCCTCAATGGCCCCGATGGAATTGCGCGATGTGCAGTTTGTGATCGAAGCGACGTCGGAGAAGATGGACATCAAGACACAAGTGTTCCGCGAGCTAGCGATGGAAGCTGGCCCGAAAACCATCATCGCCACAAACACGTCAGCGCTTCCGGTCAGCGAATTGGCCGAAGTGACGGTCTCGCCCGAGCACGTCATCGGTCTGCATTTTTTCAATCCGGTGAGCCGGATGAAACTAGTGGAAGTCGTCGTCGCGAAGGAAACATCTGAGGAAGCGCGCGACCGAAGTCTCGCCTTTGTCCGACAGATCGGAAAATTGCCAGTGATCGTGCGCGACAGCCCGGGCTTCCTAGTGAACCGGGTTTTGTTTCCGTATCTGCTCGATGCTGCCGAGCTTTTCGAAAGCGGCTTGGACGCGAACAAGATTGACCATGCACTGGTGGAGTGGGGAATGCCGATGGGGCCGTTGCGATTGATCGATGAAATCGGCGTGGACATCACAATTGATATCGGCAACACACTCGAGAAAGCCTACGGCCAGCGGGATCACGTTCCCGCTGTTCTGTTTTGGTTGCGCGATCAGCAGATGCTGGGCCGCAAAGCGGGCGCGGGTTTTCGCAAGTACGAAGGAAAGACGCAGACGCCTAACGAGTCGCTGGTGGAATGGCGGCACGCGCACGTTGTAGCCGGGGGCGGTGACCCCGGTAACGCAACAACCCAGCCGGTGTCACCGCCGCCAGCTACAGAAAATGAACTGGCGCACCGGCTTGTTCTTCTAATGGTCAATGAAGCTGCGCGCTGCGTGGAAGAAAAAGTGATCGATTCGCCGGAGGACGCAGATTACGGAATGATTTTAGGAACAGGTTTCGCGCCGTTCCGCGGCGGACCGTTGCGTTTCGCTGAACATTTTGGACTGAAGAAGATCGCCGAACATTTGGAACGAGTGGCGCAAACCGAAGAGAAATTTTCGCCCTGCGAGATTTTGAAGAAGCACGCCAGAGACGGATCGAAATTTTATGAAGACTAATGCTTCGTCATTCCGAGCGAAGTCGAGGAATCCCGTGGAATCACGCCAGGTTTCGCAACGGGATGTCTCGACTTCGCTCGACATGACGGGTGTTTGATATGAAATCGCCACTGGAAGCGCCGGAAAAATCCCGCAGTCGCGGGACTGAGGAAACCAGCGCGAAGTCCGCCAGTCGGGCGGACTCGTCCGGTGGCGAGCGGCAAAGGCCTCCGCCCGCCACGGTCATCGATACATCGAAGATGGCCAAAGGCCAGCGCGAAGCACTTGAGCTGGCCGAGGCCGCGCGCGATCCGCTCGAAGACCGCGGCAGTTTCGCCAGTAATCTTTTTATCGGCCGCTACGATTTTTCGCGGATCCATCCTTATCCAACGCAACCGGTCGAGGATCGCGCGGCGGGCGGGGAATTCCTTGCCAGCCTGCAAAAATATTTGCGCGAAAGTGTCGATGCCGACGAAATCGATCGGACGGGCGAAATACCGCAAAAGAACATTGACGATCTTTTCGCGATGGGCGCGTTTGGGGTGAAAATCCCGAAGCAGTACGGCGGCCTCGGTTTATCACAGGTCAATTACGGACGCGCGGCGATGTTGCTTGGAAGCTGGGACGCAAACGTCACTGCGCTGGTCTCCGCGCACCAATCGATCGGTGTGCCGCAACCGTTGCTCCTTTTCGGGACGGAGGAACAAAAGAAAAAGTATCTCCCGCGCGTCGCGCGCCATGAGATTTCTGCGTTCGCGCTAACGGAATGGAACGCCGGCTCGGATCCGGCGAACATGAGCCTGCGCGCGGAGCCGACCGAAGACGGCTCAGCGTTCATCCTCAACGGCGAAAAACTGTGGTGCACAAACCTGATCAAAGCCGGCGTGCTTGTGGTGATGGCGCGCACGCCGTCGAAAATGGTCGGCGGCCGCGAGCGCAAACAGATCACCGCGTTCATTGTCGATGTCGATTCACCCGGACTCGATATTACGTATCGCTGTCACTTCATGGGGTTGCGCGCGCTTTACAACGGCATCGTGAAATTCACGAACGTCCGCGTGCCGTGCGAGAACATGATCGCCAAGGAAGGCCAGGGCTTGAAGGTCGCGCTCACGACCCTCAACACCGGGCGACTTACGCTTCCCGCTGCGTGCACGGGCTTATCCAAGCGCTTGCTCGAGATTTGCCGGAAATGGGCGGGCGAACGGATTCAATGGGGTGTCCCGATCGGCAAACACGCGGCGATTGCGGGAAAAATCGCGGAGATGGCCGGCAACGTATTCGCCATGGAAGCGATGACGTTTCTCACATCGGCGCTGGTCGATCGCAAAGCAGGCGACCTGCGTATCGAAACCGCCATGTGCAAAATGTGGGCCACGGAAACCACCTGGCGCATCGCCGACGAGGCCATGCAGGTGCGCGGTGGGCGCGGCTACGAAACTGCGCAATCACTCGCCGGGCGCGGCGAGGAGCCGGTGCCGGTAGAACGGTTCCTGCGTGATTGCCGCATCAACATGATTTTCGAAGGGTCGAGCGAAATCATGCGGCTGTTCATTGCGCGGGAAGCGCTCGATCCGCATTTAAAAGTGGGCGGCGCGATTTTCAACACGCAACTGCCCATGTCCGAGCGAGCGAAGGCCGTTTTAAGTTCCGGAAAATTTTATGCCGGTTGGTATCCGCGCCAGTGGCTGCTGAACGGCGCGGGCAAAATCGACAATCTGCACGAAACACTCCGTGGCCACGTCAATTACGCCGCGCGCACGAGCAAACGACTCGCCCGCGGTTTATTTCATGCCATGGCGCGGTTCGGTCCGAAACTGGATCGGGAGCAATTGCTCCTCTCGAGATTTGTTGGGATCGCGACCGAGTTATTTGCGATCAGCGCGACATGTTCTTATGCTCAATGGCTAATTGGCCAAGGTAAACCGGCTGACGAAGTTCTTTCCGTCGCGGATTATTTCTGCCGCTCGGCCCGGATGCGTATCGATCATCACTTCGCTGGCACAACGCGCAACGTGGACAAGCGCGGCTACGCTCTCGTACAAGATTTGCTGGCCGGAAAACACGCGCTATTGCACGATGGGATTGTGTAGGGTAGCGCGCGCGTCTCGCGTGCTGGCGATGGTGTCCCGCCATCACGAACTTTCTTAAAGCTACCACCACCTCGCGGCGGCTCGAAGAAGATTGTTGCGGCGAGACACCGCAACCAACACGCGGGACGCGTGCGCTACCCATTGACCGCGCTCACGCCACAGATTACGATCAACAATGAGTATCCCACCCGTGCTCGAGGGAGCAGTTTCACCTAGGAACCGAACCGCAAAGAGCGACAAACAAAAACAAATCGCGTCGTCGAAAGTTCTTGAAACGATCGAGCAACACGTGTTGCTCGACGGTTTCAAGATCGTCGTGGATCTCGACAAAAGCCGCGGCTCTCATTTATACAACGCTGTTGATAATCGGCGGTTGATCGATCTTTACGGTTTCTTCGGATCAATGCCGGTCGGGTTTAACCATCCATACTTCGACGATCCGCAAGTGCGACGCGATCTATTGCGCGCGGCGAAAGTCAAGATCGCCAACTCGGATGTTTATTCAGAAGGCTACGCCGAATTTGTAGCGACGTTCGAGCACGTGATGGGGTTGCCGCCCCTCGAACGCTATATTTTTATGGAGGGCGGCGCGCTTGCCGTCGAAAATTGTTTGAAGGCGGCGATGGACTGGAAGGTGCGAAAAAACATGGCCACAGGTCATGGCGAGCACGGCACACAGGTCTTACATTTTCGTCGCGCTTTTCACGGACGAAGCGGTTACACCATGAGCCTGACGAACACCGATCCGCGCAAGACGGATTTGTTCGCGAAGTTCGATTGGCCGCGCGTGTCGTGTCCGTGCATCGATTTTTCGTTGCCTGAATCGAAGCGCGAGGCGGACGTGATTGAGCGGGAACAGATAGCCGAGCGCGAGATTTGCGAATTCGTCGATCAGCGTAGCATCGACATCTGCTCGATCATCATCGAGCCGATCCAGGGCGAAGGCGGCGATAATCATTTCCGCGGTGAATGGCTGCAAAAGCTCCGCACAATTTGCGACGAAAACGATATCCTTCTGATTTTCGATGAAGTGCAGTGCGGCATGGGCGTGACCGGCCGGAACTGGTGTTGCGAACATTTCGATGTGATGCCGGACCTGCTGGCGTTTGGAAAAAAAGCGCAGGTTTGCGGCGTCATGGCTGGTCCGCGCATCGACGAAGTCGCAGATAACGCCTTCCGGCTGCCCAGCCGGTTGAATTCGACTTGGGGCGGGAATTTTACCGACATGGTGCGCTCGACGCATTTTCTGCGCATCATCGAAGAGGAACATCTAGTGGAGAACGCTGGAAAAGTGGGCGCATATTTCCTGGATCAACTGTGCGACTTGCAGCGCGAAGAGCTGCTGATTTCAGCCGCGCGCGGCCGCGGATTGTTTCTCGCCTTCGACCTGCCGGATGCGAAAACTCGCGAAGAATTTTGGCACGGCTTCTTCGACCTCGGGGTTCTTACGCTTCGCTCCGGCGAGAATTCGATTCGGTTTCGTCCGGCGCTCGACATTACGGCGGAGGTGATTGATGAAGCGATGGAGTTGATGCGAAAATTTTGCAGGCAGCAGCGGCGGTAGGGCGCGACCGCCGGGCGTGCCGCAACGCGACGGACGGCCCGGCGGTCCGTCCTACCATTTCAATTATGGAAACAGTACTCGATAAACTCGGTATCACGGACGAAAATCCCGGCGTCTTTGACGGCGAATGGCGCGGAGGCGGTGCCAAAATCGACAAAATTTCGCCGATAGATGGCCGGCGACTCGCTGGCGTGCACACGGCCTCCGCTGATGATTACAACAAAGCGATCGCGCGAGCGCAGGAAGCGTTTTTGAAATGGCGCGGCACGCCCGGGCCGGTGCGCGGCGAGACCGTGCGGCGGCTTGGTAACGCACTGCGTGAGCTAAAACACGAGCTTGGCCAGTTGGTCACACTCGAGACCGGCAAGATCATCGCCGAAGGCGAAGGCGAAGTGCAGGAGATGATCGACATCTGCGATTTCGCCGTCGGCCAATCGCGCATGCTCTATGGCCTGACGATTCAATCGGAACGACCGAGTCACCGACTGATGGAACAATGGCATCCGTTGGGCGTCGTCGCTGTAATTAGCGCGTTTAATTTTCCCGTTGCGGTTTGGTCATGGAACGCGGCGTTGGCCGCAGTATGCGGCGACGCTACGGTTTGGAAACCGTCAGAGAAAACACCACTCACCGCGATTGCAGTTACGAAAATTTGCGAGCGGGTGTGTCGCGACACGGGCGCCGATCCGGCGATTTTTACTCTGCTGGTCGGCGATCGAAAAACGGTTGGACAAAAATTAGCCGACGATCCCCGGATTCCGTTGGTCTCGGCCACTGGCTCTGTAGCCATGGGTCTGAACGTCGCGAGAACAGTGCACGGTCGCCTGGGCAAAACGATCATGGAACTCGGCGGCAACAACGCGCTCATCGTTGCGCCGAGCGCCGATCTCGACATGGCAGCGCAATCGGTCTTCTTCGGCGCAGTCGGCACTGCCGGTCAACGCTGCACCTCCACACGGCGCGTGATTATGCATGAATCGGTTGCGTCAAAGGTTCGCAATAAACTTCTGGCTGCTTACAAGAGCCTGTCGATTGGAAATCCGCTGGATCGGAAAACAGTGATGGGGCCGCTGATCGACAAGAACGCCGTCGATATGGTCCAGCATTCGATCCAGCGATTGAAAGATGAAGGTGGCGAGGTGCTCTATGGCGGCGAGCGACTCACAGTTCCCGGCGAGTGCTACATGAAACCGTGTCTGGCAACCGCAAAGCCAGATTTCGAAATCGTGAAGCATGAAACATTTGGGCCGTTGCTTTATTTGATGACGTATCGCGATTTCGATGAAGCAATCGCCATCCACAACAATGTGCCGCAAGGCCTAACAAGTGCGATTTTCACGAATGACGTGCGTGAGGCGGAGAAATTCCTGAGCGCCGTGGGAAGCGATTGCGGGATCGCAAACGTAAACACCGGCACGAGCGGCGCGGAGATCGGCGGCGCGTTTGGCGGCGAGAAAAACACCGGCGGCGGTCGGGAGAGTGGCAGCGATTGCTGGAAGAGCTACATGCGGCGGCAAACGAACACGATCAATTTCTCCAGCGAGCTGCCACTGGCGCAGGGAATTCAGTTTGGCGCAGGCGAGGGGAGCGGGACGGCGTAACAATTCGCGTTGTCATCCTGAGCGGAGCGTAGCGGAGTCGAAGGACCCCTCGGCGTTACCGTTGAGGATTGCAACGGGCTCCCTCGACTTCGCTCGGGATGACGGTGCGAATTCAGCGTGCGATTGTCAGATCCAGAAGCTCGTCAAGCTTCTTAGCGCTATCCAAATTCATCACGAACTTCCGCAACTTCTTGCACTGATCCTTTCCGATCACATCACCGCCGAGTGCGTTGAATTTGACCGCGATTTCCTCCTCGGTCATCGGATCACGCGGATCGCCCTTGGGAACATCGACCCGCGTAGAATGTGATTTGCCGTCGTTTGTGGTGATGGTCACGCGGCTCGGCTGGAATTTCGGGAATAGCGCTTCGAACTCGTCGTTGGCGACCACTTTTACTTTGTCCATGATCGGAATCAGCGACTGATCGCGCACGCGTTCTTCGCGGAATTGCAGCGGGGTCACCATGCCATCGACGAGTCCGACAGCCATGCAGTAGGGCAGCGAATGATCGGCAGTCTCCTTCGAGGTGGGCCGATATTTGTGTGGATCGCCAAGGATGTCGGCGGCGCGCGCGATCACTTCCACTTTGATTTCGTTCACCTCATTGGCCTTGATGTTGTTTTCCTTCACCGTCTTCATCATCGCGGTGAGTGGCGAGTGACTTAGTGCTTCAATCGGAAAACTCTTCATCCCGCAATCGAGAATGCGATAGTGCGACTTCGGCGAGGCCGGCAGATCTTTGACTAATCCTTCGCCGTCGAACGTTGCCGGCTGTCCTTTGTATTCCACATGACTGAACACGGCGAACAAACCTTCTTTCCCATCGATTATGTGCTCTGGCCCGGAAAATCCTTCGCGCGCGAGCAGCGCGCTCTCGGCGCCCATCCGTCCAGCCCACGGATCGACGGTGATCTTCATGTTCGTCAATTTCCCCGCTGTCACTGCGCCGGGGCAAAACGTTCGCGACGCGCTAATGCCCATCGCCGAAACCATTTGCTCAGGTGTGAGATTCAGCACGCGAGCCGCGGCGACCGGCGCTGCGAAAGCACTCAATGTCGCGTGATGCCAGCCGTATTCGCGTACACCCGGGCGTCCGATTTCGCAAAGGCGCATTTCAATTTCGTACGCAATGACGGTGGCGAGAATCAAATCTTTGCCGCTCAAACCTTCACTTTCGCAAAGCGCCAGCGGCGCAGCGATGAGATCGCTCGGATGACATGGATCAGCTTTCCAATAGATGTCGTTGTAATCCATCGCGCGGATCATATGCCCATTCAAAAATGCGACATCGACCGGATTCGTTTTAAAGCCGGATACAAACACAGTGGCTCGACCGTTGCTCGTCGCGTGGTGGTGTTTGTTTGTCATTCCGAGCCCTTCGACTTCGCTCAGGACAGGCTCCGTCGAGGAATCTCTGGAAGTCGCTTGGATGCCGGACATCGCCCGGTAATGCTTCAGCAGAATTTTCGCGTCTTCTTGCTGACTACCGCCGAGCGCGCAGGCGAAGGAATCGAACCAAAACAATTTCGCCGCTTGAATCGCTTCGGGCGAAAGATGTTCGTACTTTAGCGAGCAAGCCCATTCGGCAATCGTGTGCGACAGGAGCCGTTTTGATCGGGTAGATTGATGTGCCATGAAGGATGTCGATTTGAAGTCCATGAGCTTGATCAGACCGGGCGGATTTTCAAGCTACTTCCTGTTACGAGAAACAGACGCGAACATGACCGGACCGCTCGCCAGCTTCTGATTTCTGGCAATACCTTTTACACCGCGCGAGTGATCCCCGAAAGCTTTCGGGGCTGGTTCCTCGGCGCGAGCACCGAATGGCCGGGCGTCGAACCCGCTGACGTGGAAATCGGCGATGTCAAAGCGCTGGCGGCAAGGTATCCCGATGCGGCCGAAGATCTGCGTGCACTTGAACAACGGACGGACGATTCACGCCAAAGCTTCCGCTCGCAAGATATTAGTGATCCGGCGCGGGCCTAAGCATCATAACTCTACCCGGCACGTCACTTACGGCCGACCTCACTGGAGACGCCACGATTCCATCAAATCGCTAATTTGAAGGCGTAAAAAATTAAGGCCAACTACGAAAGCGGATGCGATTACCACTAAAAAATATCAACCAGGGAGAAAAGATGCACACGCAAGCAAAGGGTATCGCAATATTTGCCAGCTTATTGATGCTGGCGTCACTTAGCAATGCAGCAGCTCAACGGCCAAATCCAGCACCACGACCGAGGCCCACGCCGGCGCCCCGGAACTTCCAAGCCGGTGCGGTTTATGTTTTGACGAATCAGTCCGACAACGCAGTGATGGTTTTCAGCCGCGATGCTTTTGGAATGCTAACTCCTGCGGGTGAATTTTCCACTGGCGGCGCCGGAGATCCGGTTCCACAAGGCACAGATCCGCCGACTGACCCGCTCGCTTCACAAGGCGCCTTAATTTTAGATCAGAGCCAGCAATTCCTGTTTGCTGTCAATGCTGGCAGCAATCAGATTTCCGTGCTGAACATATCGCAATCGGGCCTCGATCTCGTTGATGTCGTTGATTCGGGCGGCGTCCGGCCAATCAGTCTGACGGTCCACGACAATCTGCTATACGTGCTTAACGAAGGCGGAACTCCTAACATTACTGGGTTCACCGTAGGCGACGACGGAACGCTGACGCCACTAGCGGGTTCTACTCAGCCGTTGATTGGCGGCACGGCGGCAGATCCTGCTCAGGTCAGCTTCAATCACGACGGCACACTCTTGGTGGTGACTGAAAAGGCGGGCAACCGGATTGATACTTACACTATCGATAGCAACGGACTGCCCAGCGCGCCGATAGATAATCCTTCCAATGGCATGACGCCATTTGGCTTCGCTTTTAACAACCCCGGCTTTTTGGTTGTTTCAGAGGCTTTTGGCGGCTCGCCAAACCAATCAGCGGCATCTTCGTACAGCGCCGGAGACGACGGCGTTTTGAGTGTGATCAGCGGCTCTGTAGCAAATTCCCAAACAGCCTCGTGCTGGGTGGTCATCACCAACAACGGGCATTCGGCTTTCGTGTCCAATACTGGCAACGGTACGATCTCCAGCTATGACATCACCAGCAATGACGGAACACTGACCTTGATTAATTCTGTCGCTGGCGATATTGGTGCCAACAGCGCGCCGATCGATATGGCGCTGAACGTCAGTAGTAAGTTTTTGTACGTGCTTGCCGGTGGTTTACAATCAGTCGTCTCTTTTCGGGTCGAACAGGATGGCAGTTTAACTTTGATCGACACCGATGGAGGACTGCCGCTCGGCGCACAGGGGATCGCCGCCAAATAGTTTCTGTTCCAATTACGTGCGCGAAGATGTTGCCGGCAGGGTTGCCGGCAACTACAGGCTGGCAGCCTGTGCTCCCCAGAAGCGCTGGTTGAACGCTGTGCGAGTGACGCGTTAACTTCACCGCGATGGCAAAACGACAACGTGCAGACCAATTAACATTGCTCGGACGCAGCAATGCGAAGTTGCCATCCTCGCCCGCGGAGGCGCGTCTCGAGACCTTTCCAAATCCCGCACCTGGCCGAAATTATCGGATTCATTTTGAAACGGACGATTTCACTTCCGTTTGTCCCATCACGAGCCAGCCCGATTTCGCCAGGATTGACATCGATTACGTGCCGGACCGTCTCTGCGTCGAGAGCAAATCGCTGAAATTTTATCTCGCGTCGTATCGGAACGAGCGAGCGTTCAACGAAGCGGTGACCAACCGCATTCTGGACGACTTCGTCAAAGCCTGCGCACCGCGCGAAGCGATCGTGACCGCGCAATTCTCCGCCCGCGGCGGAATCGCGCTCACCGTGCGCGCCGAGTATCCCGACAAGAAAGCTACGCGCGGTGATCAGTAAACTGGTAGGGCGCGACCGCCGGGCGCGCCGGCGAATGACCTGACATTGCGCCTTGCGTTATGAACAAAGAGAACCCTGCAGTCGTTCTTTTAAGCGGCGGAATTGACTCGACCACGACGCTGGCAATTGCGCTCGCGGAAGGCTACGAAACCTACGCCCTCTCATTAGATTACGGCCAGCGCCACCAGATCGAAACGCAGGCTGCCCGCCGCGTCGCCGACTCGTTAGGCGCAAGAGAACATCGCGTGGCAAAGATCGACTTGCGCGTCTTCGGCGGCTCGGCGCTCACCGATGATGTTGCTGTGCCGAAGCAACGTTCAGGAAAAGAAATCGCGCACGGCATTCCAATCACCTACGTCCCCGCGCGCAACACCATCTTTCTCGCGTACGCGCTTGCCTGGGCGGAAGTGATTGGCGCCAACGACATTTTTCTCGGCGTAAACGCGATTGATTACAGTGGTTATCCCGATTGCCGACCAGAATTCATCGAAGCGTTTGAGAATCTCGCAAACCTCGGAACAAAAGCCGGAGTCGAAGGCAGACGCTTTCAAATTCACATGCCGCTCATCAAATCGTCGAAAGCCGAAATCATTCGCAAAGCGGTCGAGCTCGGGGTCAATCTCTCGCTCACCCACAGTTGTTACGATCCAACATCGGAAGGTCTCGCCTGCGGCGAATGCGATTCCTGTCTCCTGCGGCTCAAAGGTTTTCGCGAAGCCGGAATACAAGATCCGATTCGCTACGCAAAAAATGAAACGCCTGGTATTCTTTGTCATTCCGAGCGAAGTCGAGGAATCTCTGAATGATCTCATCCGCGCGGCACCCGAAGGAGCCAGAGATGTTTCGCGAAGCCTCTCCTGAGCAACGCCGAAGGGCTCAACGTGATAGAATTAACTACAGATGAAGCGCCTGTTCAGAATTTTCGATCTCTCAAAAAACGAACAACGCGTCGTTTTGATCGCAATGCTCGTTCTGATCGCGATTGCCCTTGTCGGATACGAGCGTCGCATTCATCGTCATCCGGCTCAGCTAACATCAGCGACAAAACCGAAGACATCTCCAACTCCTCCAGAAACTGAAGATGATCAATAGTCTTAATCTTCCCATTCAAATTTCTTCGGGGCTGTCGATAGAAGCTCTACCGCGTTACAATTCCCCGGCGTGTAATCCCATGCTCACCGGAGAGTAAATGAAGCTATGTAGGGTTCCTTTCTTGTCGTGTCGGGATTTATAGTCATCGGTTTTGCTTGCACGTTCTTTGCGCGCCGCATCCAACGGTATTACCTCCGCTCTTGTGAGCGTTGGCCGCCGATCTTCAAGTGGTACCCTCCACGAAAGTACATCGAAAGCCGCTCGTACGTGTGGCAGCTTCGATTACTCGGCGTTCTCATCTTAGGCACCGGATTGTATTTCCTATTCGATTTGATCCAGCGGCCGTGAGCAGACAAGGAATCAAATCTGCACATCTGACAGTTCAATCTCCACTCAAACCGGGAATTCGGCCGTAGCCAACAAAGACCGGGCTGAGCTTGGCATCACCGCTGCTGGCTGGGGGCGGCAATTTGAAATCGAAAACGCTAACGCCCCAACGCTGTTTGCCGTCGTAGGTGCGGCCGTCGCTTGATCCGAGCATGACGCGCTTTTTCGTTCGTTTCTCGCGACCGAGATAAATCATAGTGTGCGTGATTGGCGGATCGCGATCGATATTGTAGGTACCGCGCCAAAAGAGCAGGTCGCCGGGCTTGAGCGCGTCGAACTCGAATGAATCTTCCTTGCGGCTCAGGACCGCGTTGAAATTTCCCGCCTTGCGCACCCAGACATATTGCTGACTGGAATCGCGCGGCACGTCGGGGAAGCCGTTTTGCTGAAGGACGTAGTAAATGAAGCCGGAGCAATCCATGCCGCCGTTTTTGGGATCTGCGGAGCCATAGGTGTAACCAAGATTTTGTTTTGTCAGCGCGAGCCCGGCGTCGAGAATCTGCCGCATTTTGGACGGGTAATTTTCGTAACCAGCTATTTCATCAGGTGAAAGGCTGACGTTAGGCGCGACTTTCTTTCCTGCACCAGCGCGTGGTGAGGGCGAAGGCGCTGGTGTTTCCGCCGGAGTTGGCGACGGAGTTTCTTCAGGCGCGGGTGATGGCGTTGGGCTTGCCTTTTTGCGCTTTGATTTGCTCTTCGGCGTCGCAGTGGGAGATGGAGTCGGAGAAATCTTTTTCTTCGTTTTTGGCGAAGGCGTTGGAAACGGTGTCGGCGACTCTTTTTTCGTCGCGTGCTTTCGATGTTTGCGCGCCGGAGTCGGCGTACGTTCAGGCTCAAAAACTTTTTTAATCTTTGTGCTGAGGGATTCTTCGGCCGTGTTGGCAACGCAAACTGTGCCGAATAACATCGCGAGAATCACAAGCCACTTCATCCCGCTGTCATTCCGAGCCCTTCGACTTCGCTCAGGACAGGCTCCGTCGAGGAATCTCTGATTTTTGTTCTGACGACCGTTCAAGGATCGAGAGATGTCTCCACTTCGGTCGACATGACATTACGCGAGCTCTTGAAGGACTGCTTTGTTGAGACGGATGCCGCCTTCAAAATTTTCGAGAGGAAAATTTTCGTTTGGCGAATGAGCGCGGCAATCGGGCAGCGCGAGTCCCATTAGCAGCGTCTCGATGCCGAGGATTTCTCGAAACTGCGAGACGATAGGGATGCTGCCGCCCTCGCGAATAAGTGCGACCTCGCGGTCGAATGCTTTGCGCAGCGCGCGTTGCGCAGCCTCGCCCAACTGCGAGTGCGGATCGGTGATGTACCATGGACCGCTATGACCCGTGGTGATTTCCATCGTCACGCCTTTGGGCAGATTCTTTCGTAAATGCGCTTTTGCCAATTCGAGAATTTCGTCGGCTCGTTGTTCGGGGACGAGTCGGAACGTTAATTTTGCAAAAGCGTGGCTGGCGATCACGGTCTTCGTTCCCTTTCCCTGATAGCCACCGCCTATGCCATTAATCTCTGCAGTAGGGCGCGCCCAGATGCGCTCAATCGAATTGTAGCCAGCTTCGCCGAAAAGCTGAGGCACTCCTGTTTCCTCCAGAATCAGTTTGTCGCCATCAACCGGAAGTTTGCGCCACGCTTCGCGTTCCCAATCTTCCAACGGCTTCACGCGGTCGTAAAAACCGGCAATCGCCACACGACCGTCGCGATCGTGAAGTATCGCCAGTAACTGCGCAAGCGCAGTAATCGGATTCGCCACCGCGCCGCCAAAAACACCGGAGTGCAAATCCATTTTAGGGCCGGTGACCTTGATTTCCATGGCTGTGACTCCACGGAGCCCGTAACTCAACGTCGGCGTCTGGCGCGCGATCATTCCGGTGTCGGAAACAACCGCCACATCGCATTTCAACGCGTCGCGATTTTCGTTCAGGAAACCTGGAAGGCTCACGCTGCCGACTTCTTCTTCGCCTTCGATCACCAAGTGCACATTCACCGGCAGATCGCCGTTTTGTTCTATCGTTTCCTGGATGCCGAGGATGTGCGAAAGGATCTGGCCTTTGTTGTCGGTCGCGCCCCGAGCGAAAACGTAGCCGTCCTTCAACACAGGCTCGAACGGCGGCGAATCCCACAGCTCCAGCGGATCCGGCGGCTGCACATCGTAATGCCCGTAGATCAAAACAGTGCGGCGCCCGGGCTGATGTTTGTTGCGCGCCCAGACAATGGGATGGCCGCGTGTGGGAACGAGCTGTGTCGCCAGCCCGATGCTCCCGAGCTTATTCACAAGCCAATCTGCGCATTCCACCAGGTTTGCCTTGTACTCGTCATCAGTCGAAACACTGGGGAAACGCAGGAAAGAATAGAACTCGCCGAGATAATTTTGAGGCATGGGCGGAAGTCTCGCGGAAAAACGCTCAACGTTCAACGCTGAACGAAGTTCGCGATCGCGAGGGCGCGATCGCCAGCACGCGAGGCGCGTGCGCTCCCCGGAATCACGCGTTCGCGCGCTCGGAACGTGCGGTGAATTTCCGTACGAAATACAACACCGACGCGATGGCGAGCACGACGACTGCGAGCCGCAGACCCGCGCGCGTATCGTCGCCGATAGAGCTTTCGCTAAGCGAAGCCTGGCCGAGAATCCAGAAGATCACTGCGATCGCAAGCGCAGGGACGATTTTCATTCCGGGAAAATTGAACACCCGCTCGCCGCCATTGGTGCGGATGTCACGTTGCACTAAAAACCAGCATGCGGCGCAGCAGAGCAGATACATCAACAGCACGGCGACGTTGGAGAGAACGGCCAGCCGTTCAAATGTTCCGGAGATTGACAACGCAAAGCCAATCGCGGCGTACGCGACGATCGCCACGTCAGGCGAGCGGTAACGCGGATGGACGTGCGCGAACCATCGCGGCAACACCCCGTCGCGGCCGAAAGCGAAAATGATCCGCGGCGAACTCAGAATGTCGCTGGTGACGAATCCGAAGGCGGAGATCGCCGCGCCTACGAGCAGCAGGGTGCGGCCCGTGTTGCCGAGAAATTTCGCAGCCGCTTCAGCCAGCGGCGCGTCCTTGTAGTTTGCCAGATTGGCGCCTAGCGTTCCCTGCGCGACGAGTTGGATCATCATGTAGGTAATCGTGGTGATAACGAGCGCCAGATAAATCGACCGCGGAATAGTGCGCGCAGGGTTCTTTACTTCGCCGCTCGGCATCAACGCGACCTCGATCCCAACAAAGGCGAAGATCAAGAGAATCACTGCGTCGCCTAACGACTTACTGTTCGGCCACGCCTGCCAGATGAGATTCGCCGGATGAATGAAAAAGATTCCCACGCAGACGAACACGAGCAGTGGGAGGAGTTTCGCGAACGTGACGACGGTCACCGCGCCCGCGCCTCCGCGCACCCCACGCACGTTGATCGCAACCAGCGAACCGTAAACGAGAATCATGAGGATGATCCGCGTTATCCCGCCGCTGAGAAACGGCACGGCAATGACGATTGAATTTACCAGAACATTTACCACGCCCGCGACCGCGCCTAGCGCCGTGAGCCCGTAAAGCACCCCCGCGAGAAATCCAATGTAACGGCCAAACGCGACTTCCACGTAGGCGTAAAGCCCGCCGGTCAGCGATACGCGACTGCCTGCGATTGCGAAACAGGTGACAAACAACACCATGGCGATCGCGCAACAGATGAACGCCAGAGGCGCCGCCGGCCCGAGTGTTCCCGCGACAGCTGCGGGCAAAACAAAAATGCCGGCCCCGATAGTGGAGCTAATGATGTTGGCGGTCAGCGCCGGGATGCCGATGCCACGAATCAACTGATGATCGACACGCTCGGCCTGTCGGATCTGCGCCGTTGATTCACCCGCCATCGCTGCATCCTGAGTGATTCAGTTGTTTAAGACAAGAGTGTGCGGTAAGGTTCCCGGCCAAGGGTCGTGCTTTCGAATGGAAGGAAATGGTCGCGTCGAAGTTGTTAGCAAAGGGCAGAGCGCAGAGAGGCAAAGGCCAAACGCCGGGCCGACCGAAGACACAATATCCTGTGGCTGGTTGCCTTCAGAACCCCTTCAAATTGTGTGATTTTGCGCTTGTAACCACCCTAGGATCGCTGTATTGAGGCTGCCGAGGCCCGGGTTTGACCCAAAATGCGTTTACAATCGCTCGAACTATTCGGCTTCAAATCGTTTGCCGATAAAACTGTCTTTAATTTCCACGAGGGTGTCACCGCTATCGTCGGGCCGAACGGATGCGGAAAATCCAATGTGCTGGACGCCGTGCGTTGGACGCTCGGTGAACAATCTGCCAAGTCGCTCCGCGGCGAAGAGATGGCGGACGTGATTTTCAGCGGCAGCGAGAAACGCAAGCCCGTCGGGTTTGCGGAGGTTTCACTCACCTTTACCGATTGCGCCGCAGAGCTCGGGATCGACTGGCATGACGTGCAGGTGACCCGCCGGGTTTATCGCGATGGCAACTCCGAATATTTCCTGAACAAAACGGCCTGCCGGCTTCGCGACATTCAAAGTCTCTTCGCCGATACCGGCGTTGCGCGGACAGCGTACTCGATGATGGAACAGGGCAGGATCGACATGATCCTGAGTTCGCGTCCGGAAGATCGCCGCGCGGTGTTCGAAGAAGCGGCCGGAATCACGAAATATAAAGCGCAAAAACGCGAGGCGCTGCGCAAGCTCGAAGCGACCGAAGCAAATCTGTTGCGCATCGGCGACGTGATCAAAGAAGTGAAACGGCAAATCGGCTCGCTTCAGCGACAGGCCGGCAAAGCGCGGCGCTACCAAGCATTGCACGCAGACCTTCGCGTGCTCGAAACTCATCACGCGCGCAGACAGTTCGAGTCGCTCGAGCGCGAACTGGCAATCTCTCGCGAAGAAATTGAGCGGCTCACCGGTTCGGAGGACGCTACACGGATCAAGATCACCAACGGCGAAAACGCCCTCACCGAAGAACGCCGCGCGCTGGATAAGATTGACAGCGAGATCGCCGAGTCGCGTGCCGAAATGCAGCGGCTGGAAAGCGAAATTGCCGCGCACCGCAGTCGCATCGAGTTCAATCGCCAGCGCGCAGAAGAGCTTGCCGAGCTGATCGAGCGAGCGCAGCGCGACATCGCCGATGCTGAAACGAAGCGCGAACAGCACGCCGCCGACATCGAGCAAATCAACAACTCGATCGCAGAAATCGAGCGACACCTGAAAGACAAAGACGCCGAGCTCACCAAGCTCACCAGCTTCACCGGCGAAATTCAGAAAAATCGCGTTGAGCGCGGTGCGCGGTTGCAGGAACTGCAACTTGCGTCTTCCAAATGCGAAAGCCGAATTTCGGCGCTTGAGGAGGAACTCTCCGGAACGAAAGCGCGCAGCGAATTGACACGCAAACAGGTCGAGCAACTCGCTAACGAAATCCAATCGTTAGGCGAAACGCGGGAGAAACTCGTCAGCCAACTCGCTGCTCCAGTTAAGACGAGGCGTCGTAACCAAATCGATATCGAAGCAAGTCTGCGGGAGAAACAGAAAGAGCTCTCCCAACTGGAACAAGAGCTTGCCGATGTCGAGCGCACGCTCGCGGAAAAGCGGTCGCGCCTTGACGTGCTGCGCCAGCTCAACAAAGAGGGCGAAGGTCTCGCGCAAGGTTCGCAGGCAGTTCTTAAAGGTGTTGACGATCCCAAAAAGTTCCGCGATGCGATTGCCGGTTCCCTTGTTGTGCAACTCGACGTCGACCCCAAATTTATTCCAGCGATTGAAGCCGCTCTGGGCCGGAATCTGCACGCCGTTGTTCTAAAGGATGAGGAGGCTGCGGCCGAAATCATCGCGCGACTCAAGAAGAAGAAACTTGGTCAGGCTGCGCTGCTCATGCCACAGTTGGCGCGGCCATCGCAGGATCCGGCACCAAAAGATCTGCCGGCCGGCGGCCTCGCCTGGGCCACCGACAAACTGGCCGCACCGCCAGCGCTCGAACCGCTCGTTAGGCAATTACTGGGCAACGTTGCCATTTTCTCCGACTTGCAACAGGCGCTCCAGTGCAAAAAGCATGAACCCGCGCTGGCGATGGCAACGCTCGCCGGTGAATTCATTTCGGCAGAAGGGATCGTGTTCGGCGGCAGCAGCGAAGCCCGTGCGAGTTCCATGTTGGAACGCAAGGCCCAAATCGCCGATCTCGCTAAAGAAGAAGCCGCGCTGGCTGGGGAGCGAGATTCAGTTTTGGCAAAACGCGACGAAGCGAAGGCCGCGCTCGAAATTGCTTCACAGCTCCAGCGCGAATTCAGCGAGGCCGAACGCAGGACCGACAATTTGCGATCGGAGAAAAATGCGCTGGAGCGTCAGATCGCAGCGGCCGACCAACGGATTGCGCAATTGGAGGGCGAACTTCAAACCATGCGCCAGCATCTGGCGAAAGCGCAGACGGAACTGTCCGCATTCGAAGCGGCGCAGAAAACGACCACGCTGCGCGAAGAAGAGTTGACCGAGAAGATGAATCAACTGCGCGTGGTCGTCGCGACCGAGCGTCAGCGCCATGAAAATTTGATCGCGCAGCGCGAACCGATGAACGCTCGCGACACTGAGTTGGCCGAGCTGATCGCTGCGCGGCAGACTGACATTGCGATGTACGAAGAAAAATTGGCGAAACAGACTGAAGAATCGCGTGAATCGGAAGCCTTAATTAAGACTCAAATGGCGCAACGTGAGGAGGCCGAAGCGAACGCTGTGAAAATCGGCGACCAACGCGCCCAACGCCTGGCCACGATTTCCGATCGCGAAATTGAACTGCGGCATTTGCGCGATTCGCTGGGCAAATCGCAGGACCGCCGCGCCCAGCAGCAGGTGCGCGAGTCGCAATTGCAGATGAAGATCGACAATCTGGTCGAGCACATTTCGCGCAGCTACCACGTCGATCTTCGCGCGTTCGCGCCCGACGAAGCGGCATTCGAAAAGACTTTGCGCGCACAATTGAAGCGCAATGAGAAAATGGAGGGCGGAGCTTCCTTCGACGGGCTCAGGACAGGCTCTGCGACGCCGGGTTCGCCAGAGCTCGCCCCTCCAAATCTTGAAAAGCTTATCGCCGATCTTCGGATGCAGCTCGACAACATGGGCCCGGTGAACCTCGATGCCGTCCAGGAGTACGACGAGCTCGAGGAGCGACACAAATTTCTCGAAACGCAAAACACCGATCTCACAAATTCGCAACGCGAATTGCTCGACGTCATTGCTCGAATCAATTCGACGACAAGGAAATTGTTCGCCGAAACTTTCGAGCAAGTCTGCGCGAATTTTCGCGAAATGTTTGTCGAGCTTTTCGGCGGCGGCCGCGCCGCTTTGTCGTTGCTCGACGAGAACGATCCGCTCAACTGCGGCATCGAGATCACCGCCAAGCCGCCTGGCAAACAATTGCAGAGCGTTTCGCTGCTGAGCGGAGGCGAACGCTCCATGGTCGCAGTGGCGTTGCTATTCGCCATCTACATGGTACGGCCGAGCCCGTTCTGCATCCTCGATGAAGTGGATGCGGCAATGGACGAAAACAACATTAACTGTTTCATCCGTGTGCTTGAACGCTTCGTAAAGCAGAGCCAGTTCATCATCATCACCCATAACAAACGCACGATTGCCAAAGCGGATGTTCTTTACGGCGTGACCATGGAAGAGCGCGGCGTGAGCAGGCTGGTTGGAATGAAGCTGACCGCCCCGCCGCGAGTTTCCGCCGAACCGAGATCTAACGGCGGCGAACAGAACCGGAGACAAGGTCGCCTGGCGTTCGCGTCGCGGTAGATGGATCGGCTTCTCCGAAGACGACAAATCACGCGGTGCAGACGGGTTTTTGTGTCAACGCGTTGAGGACAACGCGTTCCACCTGTGTAATTCGACCACGCAAAATTTTTTTGCGCACGCTCATCGATCTTGGCTAAAATTGCTCGATGCTTCAAACGGCGCAGCGCACCGGAAAACCAAAAACGAAAAAGGCTACGCCGCCACATGAGCGTTTCCTCGAGGCGTTTCGCTGGATGCTGCTGGCGCGCACGGTTGAGGAAAAACTGGTCAGTCTGTATCGCGGCGGATTGATCACCGGCGGCGTTTATATCGGCAAAGGCCAGGAGGCGGTCAGCGTGGCGTGCGGTCTGTTTTTGCAGAAAAACGACATCTTTGCGCCGCTGATTCGTGACCAGGCAGGCCGATTCGCCTTCGGCGAACCGCTGGTCGACGTGACGCGCACCTACCTTGGCTCTCGCCTGGGGCCAATGCGCGGACGCGACGGTAACATTCACCGAGGGCGGCCCCGCGACAATCAGCTCGCCATGATCAGTCACCTGGGCGCGATGGTTTCAGTCACAGTCGGCGCGTTAATGGCGAAACGATTTCGAGGCGAGAAAAACTTCGTCGGCCTCGCTTGCATCGGCGAAGGCGGTATGCAGGCCGGTGCGTTCCACGAAGGCATGAACATCGCTGCCGTCGAGCAAGTGCCGCTGGTGGTCGTCGCCACGAACAATCATTACGCTTACTCCACGCCTAACGATCGCGAGTTCGCGTGTGATGACCTGGTTGACCGCGCCATCGGTTATGGTTTTGAGGGCTACAGTCTCGACGGAACGGATCTCTCCGCGTGCCTGGACGTGATCGGCGGTGCGGTGAAACGCGCCCGCGCCGGGCGCCCGCCGCAGTTAGTCGTTGCGGAGGTGCTGCGCCTTTCGGGTCACGGGGAGCACGATGACGCCAGCTATGTTCCGGAGGAGGTTAAGCGCCAGCCGTTCGCTCGCGACTGTCTGAAAGTCGCCGAGCAGACAATCATCGATCTGAATCTGTTAGACGCTGAGACGCTGGCTGCGTGGCGCAAAGAGGCAGCCACGCAGGTGGACGAAGCGATTGCCACTGCGCAAAAAGAAGCCGCGCCCGAAGGCGGCAAGGAAGATTGGTCCGCCATCTCCACGCGCGAGCTGGCCGATCAAATCAATGACGAATGACGACTAACCAAGAAACGGCGAACCGGCGAATCGGCGACGGCGCGAATTCTTCGCGTGCGCAGCGCGCTTTGGAGTGCGGCGGCTTGACGCCGCTTTTCACTCTAACGCTTCAACTCCGAAAGCCTTCGCGAGCGGGGCGCTTCAACGGTTCAGCGACTTAACATCGCGAAGCCATGAGCATCACCTATCTGGAAGCGATCCGCGAAGCGCAGGCAAAATTGCTGCGCGACGACGAGCGCGTTTTCATCTACGGCCAGGACGTCGGAGGGACGTTTGGCGGCGCGTTTAAAGCAACAAAAGGTCTGGCAAAGGAATTTCCGGGGCGCGTCCTGAACACGCCGATCAGCGAGGACGCGATCGTGGGCACTGCGATTGGCGCCGCGATTCAGGGAATGCGGCCGATTGTCGAAATGCAGTTCGCAGATTTTTCCAGCCTGGCGCTCAATCAAATCCTGAATAACGCCGGCACACATTACTGGCGAACCGGCGTGCCGGTGCCGATCACCGTCCGCTTGCCCTCGGGCGGGACGAAAGGCAGCGGCCCATTCCACAGTCAATCGATGGAATCGATTTACGCGCATTATCCGGGGCTGACTGTGATGACGCCCGCCACGGTCGAGGACGCTTACACGATGTTGATTGAAGCGGTGGCGATCGACGATCCGGTCATCTACTGCGAACACAAGTACCTTTATTACCATCTCAAGGCGGACAAACTGCCGGGCAAAGGTTTGCCTACTGGTCACGCGCGTGTCGCGCGGGAGGGACGCGATCTCACGGTTGTGAGCTATAGCGCCATGGTGCAGGAATCGCTCGCCGCGGCGGAGGAGCTGGCACGCGAAGGATTCGAACTCGAAGTGGTCGATTTGCGCACAGTCAAACCGCTCGATACTGACACCGTGCTGGCGTCTGTCGCCCGGACCGGGCGTTTGCTTTGCGTGGGCGAATCATTTCCCTGGGGCGGCGCGACGGCCGAAGTGATCGCACGTGTTACAAACCAGGGCTTTCATCTGCTCGATGCGGCCCCGCAGCGGATCAACGCGAAAGACACGCCGATTCCTTATCATCCAAATCTTTGGAGCGCGCATCGGCCAAACACGAAAAACATTGTCGCGAAGGCGAGGCAACTGCTCCGAGAATAAACTTTATGCCGCAAGTTCCAATCATCATGCCGCAGTTGGGCGAATCGATCGCCGAAGCCACGATCGTCGATATCAAGGTCAAACCGGGCGACGAGGTCGTCGATGACCAGGAAATCCTTGACGTCGAGACGAACAAGGCTGTCATGGGTGTGACGACGCCGTGCAAAGGCAAGATCGACAAGATCACAGTGCAATTGAAGGAAACGTATCCCGTAGGTGCGGTGCTCGGCTACGTGGAAGCGAGCGAAGAAGACGCGGCGCGATTCGCCAAACATGCCCCGCCTCCTCCGCAGCGGGAAGTCGCTGAGGAAATTCCCGCGCGCGCAGATCAGGAAATCGCGCCGGCGCGCGAGAAAAAAATTGGCGCGCGCGATGGCGAAGGCACACGCGTCGGCGGCCTGCCGGTTCCTGTGGTTACCAAAGGTGCAACTTTCATGTCCCCGCGCGTGCGCGCGCGCATGGCCGAATTGCAATTAACAACGGCCGATCTCGCCGGCATCACGGGGACTGGCACAGGCAACCGCGTAACCATTAAAGATCTCGAAAATTTCCTGCAGAAGGTTGAGAAGCAAAGCGCGCACGAAGCTTCAGCTATCCGCGCCGGCGTGGCCGATGCGATGCGACGGAGTTGGATGCGTCCGCTTTCGACCATCGGCTCGTCCGTGAATCTCGATCCAGTATTGAAAGACCGGCAATCGCGCGGTCCAAAGCCCGGGCCCGGTCTTTATGCGCTGCGCGCGCTCGCGCTTGCGCTTGCGGAGAATCCGGGCGCAGCCGCAAAACTGATCGGCAATCGCGTTGTGCAATCAAAGACTATTGACGTCGGCATTGCAGTTGAAGCGGAGGACGGAATCATGGTGCCGATCATTCGTGGCGCGGACAAAACCTCGCTTGCCGATCTCACGACGAAATACAAGGAACTCGTCGATCTGGCGCGGCAACGGCGGATTTCACCCGACATGCAAGCCGGCGGCATCGCCACCGTTTCAAACTTCGGCATATTCGGAATGGAATGGGGCACGCCGATTCCTCTGCCCGACCAAACGTTGTTGCTCGGTCTCGGCGCCGGCAAAAAAGTTCCGTCGTGGGACGAATCAAAAAATGAATTCGTTCCCAAAACCGAAGCGCAAATCACGCTGAGCTTCGATCATCGCAGCATCGACGGCGGTGGCGCCGGCCGTTTGCTCAAACGCGTGATCGAGTTACTAGAGGAACCGAAAAAATTGTAGAGGCGTTGGCGGCTGCTTTCAGGATTTCGCCACGCTACATGCCAAATCGACGACGAAGATATTTTGCGATATCGCCCGTACCGCTGGCGTCACTGAACTCAATCATCCCGTTCTCCATCGGCGCAGTAATTTGGACGATACTGACGAGGTCACCTGCACCGACGCAAATTAGCAGCCGGCCTGTAAATCGGCGCGTCAGCTCCGCGTAGCGCCGTCTGTCTCTTTCGTTTAGAACGATAGTAACGCCTCTTCCGTTTCGATGAACGAATAATTGGCGGACAGATGTTATTGTGAGCAACGGCTTCTGCTTATCGAAAGTAAAGTTCGGCGCGTCTGTATGCCCGGGACGGGCAGCGATTTGAACAGGAGCGAAATATTGCAGAACGGGAGCGTTCGAATCGACAGGCCTGAGATCGCCGAGCGTCGCAGTGACGGCTGAGAAAAATAGAGCGAGCGCGACGGATAAGCTTTTCACGATTGGATAAAATCGAACCAAATCCTCAGAGTTCGACATCTTCGCGGAATCGCGGCGACAAGATTCAATGCAACGGTTAACGCGCAGACTACGGCAGCGCCGCTTCCCCAGATAAGCCAATAGGGCCGATAGGCTAGAGTGAGCCGCCCATTCGTGCCTCCCGGGACTTCCACCATGGGAAATAATCCGCGATAGGAAGTGACGGCGAGTTTTTGATTGCCCAAGCGCGCTTCATATCCGCGAAAGTACGGCCGCGAAAACATCAGCAACGCGGGACGGTCGCCATTCGGCACATCGACATCCGCTTCCACCCAATTTCGCAAATTCTTAATTTCCGAAATCGTTGCAGAAGCGAATTGTTCGTTAGGCCGCGAATTGATTGACGTGACTGAACGCACTCGCGTCAACGGAGCGCCGAGCCGATGGAAGACTCGCCCTTCATCCGTTGAAACCACCAGCTCCCACTCAGAACTCGGCTGAGGGGTAAGATCCAATTCGCGTGCAACAACAATTCCGTCCACGCCTAGCAAAGCCAGTTCGCCATTCTTGCCAGCTTGTTGACTGAGCAAATAGGTGCCCGCATCCGGATTAATCTCGCCGTGAATGCTCGCTGCGAATTCGCGCGCCACGCCGGCGGCCCGGATTGGGCTGTAGCCATTGATGAAATGCAATGCCGCCCACATCGATGTGCTGCCGGGGCGCAGAGTTTGACCGACTCTTTGGGGTTTATTTGAGGTGGCATAGGTCAGCTCTGCCCATGGATAGACGCTCAGATAAAGACGCTCCGGATCCAGCGGCGAGGGCTTAAGCAGGTCCTGAGAAAAATTGTATCTCGGCACGCCACAGTTCGTCGGAAGGCAGAAATATGTCGCAAGAAACGCCGCAAATGTAATCGCTACAGGTGCGCATTCGTTAAATTTAGAATCGCGCGACGAAAGCGCTAACAGCAACCAAATCGCCGCTAGCCCGAGAAAAATCCATGTCAGCGGGAAAGCGTAAGAGCCGGTTGCATGCAAGATTAACATTGCAATTGCTGTCAATGAGGTGAGAACAACGGCCGCTGTAGCCGGGATCGGTAATCCCGGCCGGAAGCGCAGCGTCTCTGCGGCACAAATCGCGAGAACCAAATGGAAAAATGGCAGCCAGCGAAAACTCCATCGAAAAAGTCCAGCTGTAGGAAGCATTGAGAACAACAGCACGACGAACAACAGGAGCAACTCCCATTTAATTTGCCTAACGAGCATGCGCCCGCGCCAGATGAATCCAGCAATGAGCGCTGCTGGAGCAACCAAGCCGCACGCCAGCTCGGTCGCCGTGCGCGGCATTAAGCGCGAGGAGAAATCGGTCCAGTTCACTGTCCATGAGGGAAGGATTAACCCCGGCAGCGCCGCAGGTGGAACGCGCCATTGCCAGTGCGCGGCTGCCGGCTGCAACTCGCGCGCTGAACCCTGAACCAAATCGAGGATTGCCAGCCATGCGGGCGCGGATAATCCGAAGCCGAGCGCGACGCCAAAGAGCATCGGCAAAACCGAGAAAATGTTGCGCGTTTCGACTAACGACTTGACGGACAGCCACGCGATCAAGAGCAGCAACATGAGAACCGTGTAGGGAAACCCGCCGGTCACCAGTAGATAAACAAACGGCGCCGGCCAGAGAAATCGCCATTTGGTTCTCTGTTGATCTAGCGCGCGCTCGGCGCCCCGCCATGCCCATGGCAGCCACGTAAATGCGCCGAGCGCGCCGAACCAATCGGTGGCGCCCCAACAAATGATCCAGCCGTTTAGCGAAGCGACCAGGGCGACAAAGATCGACAACGGAACTGAAAATCGGCGATCACGCGCGAGCAAAAACGCGCCCGTCGCCAGAACGAAAAGATGTGTGATGGCAAGAGCCGCTGCCTGTTGTGGAAACGTCAGGGAAAATTTCCAGATCAGAACAACGACCGCATTCACGAAAATCGAGAATGTGCCGTACTGAAATTCGCCGGCCAGATTTCCGCAGACCCAGGAATACGGGCTGAGGATTGGCCAATTTCCTTCCGACCAACTGCGCGCCACATCGGCGAATACCGGCAGCACCGACAATTCATAATCGTCATTCCAAAAGAGGAGCGGATCGTGCCAGAGCAGAATGAAACAGAAGAAGACAACGAGTAAACCGGCTGATAACGCGCCAAGAATTTCCGAACGCGTGGAGCGCGGAGCGGACATTCTAGAAGAGAAAACGCCCAACGCTCAACTCGGAGACTCGCTGCCTCATCTCGCGTTCTTATCCGCCGTTCGGATACTGGAGAAGAAAATCCTAATCAATTCTTCGGTCTCGTTGAGGATCGCAGCCGTTTTCGGCGCCGACACAATCGACGATCTGCAAGCCAGTCGTAACCAGCGTCGGGTCTCTTTCAGTTCCTTCAGGCAAATCTTTAATTTGTGAACGAAATCTTTGCGTGATTCGGCGGCTTCAACTTCACCATGGTTGCCGTATGGTGAAGTCCCGCAGCGAAGGAGCTGGCCTGTGAGATGATTTGCGGCTCTCGTATTTGGCAACGCGTCAACGAATCGGACGATCCGCGCGCTGAATTCGAGCAATTGATCTTCTAGGTCGAAGCGCGGCCTACTTGCTTGTTGAGCGTTGGGCGTTGAGCGTTGGGCGTTGGAAGTTGAATCGGTCTTTTCTAGCGCGCCGTAAACCGGCGCATCTTCGCGCACAATGCCGTTGGGTATCCATTGAACGAGGTCTACCGCACGTTCGGCGTTCGGCGTTTTCTTCTTCACAGAATGACTGGCTTCCCCTCGGTCATGACCAGGAGCTTTTCCTGGATGCCGTGAGCGCGCGCAGCTGCGAGCAATCGTTGCGGCGGCTCTTCGAGCGGCTCGAACCCAAGAGGGGAGGTCCCGTAATGCATCGGGATCAAAGTCCTGGCGCGCAGTTCCAGAAAAGCTCGCACGGCTTCTTCTGGATTCATGTGAACTTCGCGGCCAGTTGGCGCCTCATATGCGCCAATGGGAAGCAACGCCACCTCGACATTAAAGCGGTCGCCGATTTCTTTGAAGCCCGGGAAATAGGCAGTGTCGCCGCAATGAAAAATTGTTCGGCCATTCACCGCGACAACGAATCCTCCGAAATCGCGATGCAAATCCGTGAGGAACCGCGCTCCCCAGTGGTGGCACGGCGTGAGTGAAATCTTCAGCGGTCCGAGCTCGATTGTCTGCCAGTAATCCAGCTCGTGCACGATGTGGAAGCCGAGATCGTGCACCAAATTTCCCACGCCTATCGGCACAACGATTGGCTGATCCGCCGCCACCCGCCGCAGGGTCCGCCGGTCGAGATGATCGAAATGCGCGTGAGTTACCAGAACGAAATCGATCGAAGGCAAATGATGAATTTCGAAGCCCGGCTGCTTCAATCGCTTGATCACCTTGAGCCATTTCGACCAGATCGGGTCGATCAAAATGTTCACTTCGTGAGTTTGAACGAGAAACGAGGCGTGACCGATCCAGGTGATGCATATCTCGCCCTGACGGATTTTCGGGAATTGCGGAGCGGCGGGACCGCCGGAGCGCTTGGTGAAAAGCGAGGGGATCAAGACGCTGGTGAGAAAATTGCGCTTGTGCCAGTCGGACCGCGGACGCAGCCGGACACGCGTCGAATGTCGCAAGCGCGGGCCAGGAGCGCCATCACGCGACGTTTCGCGGACAATATTTCGCCTGCTCTTTTTAGGAAAACGAATTGGCACAGTGTTAAAGGATATGGGACAGTTAGAAAGTTAAAAGAGTTAAAAAAGTTACAAAGTTTGCTTAGGCGCCGCGAGGGGCGCCCTGTTAATTTTTTAACTTGTAACCTTGTAACTTTATCCGTTTCGCGTTGAGTTTTGCCGGTTATGCCAAGTTGGAAGGTTTTCATTCCGCTGTTTTTGATTTGCTCCGTCGCATTGGCGTCGCAATCCCGGCTGCCGTTTAGCACCGTTTTCAAGGGACAAGACCAGTTAAATCGGCTGGTCGCAAAGGCCAGGGCAGAAAATTGGAAAGCTTTGCCCATCGGGGAACGAACAGCAGCAGTGGGGCAAGCACTGGTGGGAACACGCTATAAACATTTTACGCTTGAAATCGACAACCGGATTGAATCGCCCTCGATAAATTTCAACGGAGTAGATTGCTGGACGTTTTTCGAGATCGCCCTCGGTTTCGCCCGGATGTTGAACGAGCCGGAATCGAATTGGACGCCGGAGCGTTTGCTGTATTACATCGAACTCGACCGATACCGCGGCGGGCAGTGCACCGGCGATTACCTTTCGCGTCTGCATTATTTGGAAGACTGGCTTTACGATAATGATCGCCGCGGTTTGGTTGAGGATCTCACGCGCGACCTTGGCGGACGCAGCGTCCCGCATTCCGCGCGCGAGATGAGCGTTGGCTGGCGACATTACCGTTACCTCGCCTCGAATCGTTCGCTGCTCGGTCCGCTGGCGCGAATGGAAGCGAATGTCTCCTCGCGTCCGCTCTATGAAATTCCAAAAAGTCGGGTCGCCAAAATTGAACCGAAACTGCGCAGCGGCGACATTATTGGAATCATTTCGCGCGACCGAAGCGGACTTTACTCGACCGCACACGTTGGGCTCGCATTGCGCACCAGAGACGGCGTTTTACATTTCATGCACGCCTCCTCTCCGAGCAACTACGGCCAGGTCATTGTGGACCAGGAGCTCTCAAAATATCTGTATCGCTATCACTCAGACAGCGGGATCCTGGTCGCGCGTCCGCTGCGCTAGCCAGTGGTGCTCTCTGCTGAGAATCCGGGACAGTAGTCGCTGCGGTGCGGTCAACTGGCCGATGCGTGCGCACTGTCCGATACAAGCGGCAACGTAATACCGAAAGTGGCTCCTTTGCCAGGCCCGTCGCCGCGTGCAGAAATCACGCCACCGTGCATCTCGACAATGACTTTTGCTAATGTCAAGCCCGAGACCGAGGCCTTCGCGGCGCGGGTCAATTTGCTCAAAGGGATCGAAGATCTTGCCGATAAACTTGGGGGCAATTCCAATGCCGCTGTCGCTGATCTCGAGGCAAAGCGAATTGGGATTGGGTGTATGAGCACCGAAATCGCGCCATGCTCCGGAGTGAATTCGCAGGCATTGCGCAGCACGTTCCAGAATACCTGTTGCAACCGTTGGGCATCCACGCGCAGAGTATGCGAAGACGCCTCGAGAGCAACTGCAACCTTGAGGTCTCGATTATCGATCTCGGGCCGCACAATCTCGATGGCGTGCCACAGTAGTTCGTGCACATCTGCGCTGCGAAGTTGCAATTGCAATTTGCCGCGCCTAAGACGGGTGAAATCGAGCAGGTCATCGATGTACTGCGCATGTTGGCCTGGAACCGCGCACGAGTGATGGTGTTTTGCATTTCATGCACGCTTCCTCGTCGCGTAACTACGGCAAAGTTGTTATGGACGACCAGCTCTCGAAGTACGTGTATCGCTACCGCTCGAACAGCGGAATTCTGGTCGCCCAGCCTCTGCGTTAGGGTTCGTCGAACCTGTGCAATTCGCGGAGCAATTGTTTTAGTCGTTCGACGGCCTCCTCAGCATCCACACCGTGAGCTTTGAGTGTTGCCGTAGCTCCGTAATCGAGATTGGCGCGGAGCACTTCGATCAAACTTGAAGCAGTATATCGACCGCCAGCTGTGACGAACCAGATTTCCGACCGAAAGGTCCTGACGTGTTTTACAAAGTGAGCGGCAGGGCGTGCGTGCAATCCCAGCCTATTGGTAATGCGCACCTCCCGCTGCGCGGACACCGGTGCTCGCTTTTCGCGAAACATCATGCCTGACTTGTTCCCCAACGGCGGTGCAAAAACTTTTCAATCGGGGAGAAGAAAATTTTGTCCGCGAGTAAACCGATCACAACGATGACAATCATGATGCCAATGACCTGTTCCATGGCGTTTAATTCACGACCATAGTGTAGAAGCTGCCCGAGGCCAAAACCGGTCAGGATCGTAACGAAGATTTCCGCAGCCATCAATGAACGCCAGGCAAATGCCCAGCCTTGCTTCATTCCGCTAACGATGAACGGAAGCGCCGAGGGCAAGATTACCCTGAACCAGATGTGAAATCGCTTCGAGCCCATGGTTAATGCCGCGCGACGATAAATCGGGGGAACATTGCGTACACCAGTCTCGGTAGCGATGACCACCGACCAGAGCGTTCCCATTATCACTACAAAAAGCATGGCGGCTTCTGTTTGACCAAACCACAAGAGCGCGAGCGGCACCCAGCAAACACTGGGGAGCGTTTGCAGGCCAAGCGCCATCGTGCCGATGGTATCGGCAAATAATTTCCAGCGCGCCGTCAAGAGCCCGAGCGGAAGTCCCACCACAAGTCCAATGAAGTAACCGACGAGCAACCGCCGCATGGTGATGAGGGTTGCTTTCTCCAGAGTTCCGTCGGTAGCTGCACTCTTCAAATAGCTCGCGACTTCCCAGGGTGACGGCAAAAGAACAGGCGACCAAATTCTGGCTCGAAACAGCACCTCCCAAATCAGCAGAAGCACAACGAAAAATCCAACCGCTAAAAAAAATCGCTTCATCCTGTGAGTGCAAGCTCTGGTTTGCCGTAACTCTTCAGCGCTTTCGTAATTTCGGTGGCGTGAACGGCAAGATCCACACTGTTGATGTCGCGC
>QHQA01000206.1 GCA_003219695.1 Verrucomicrobiota bacterium | reverse complement strand
GCCACACCGTTTCGCCTGTCACTACGGAATTGATTTTCCTGATCCTGAAAAATTGATCGCCAATCAGATGTCGATGGAAGAAATCTGCAAGTATCTCGGTGTGGACAGCCTCGGTTATCTCGATGTCGAAGGCATGGTGCGCGCCTCCGGCAAACCCGTGAACGAATTTTGTCTCGCCTGTTTCAACGGCAATTATCCGCTGCCGGTCGATCCCGCGCTCGACAAGTTCATCATGGAAAAACGAGAAAACCGCGCCAAAGCGCTCGCCGATCAGGAAGCGCAGCCAACCCTGTTCGCCGATTTGAAATAGTAATAGTTTGTCATTTCGAGCGAAGCGCAGCGGAGTCGAGAAATCTCTTGCTGTTTAGATTAGAAACAGAGATTCCTCAACTTCGCTCGGAATGACAAAGAAACAAAAAGCGTACGCGCGCGCGGGCGTCGATGTCGATCTCGGCAATCGACTGAAGCGCCAAATTCAGTCACTCCTGAAGAAAACTCATCCGGCAGCCGCCGAACAAGTTCTTGGGAAGATGGGCGGATTCAGTGGACTGTTTCGAGCGAATTTTCCCGGTATGCGCGAGCCGGTTCTTGTCGCCAGCATCGATGGAGTTGGAACGAAATTGAAAATCGCGTTTGCGATGAACAAACACGACACCGTAAGCGCCGATCTGGTGAACCACTGCGTCAACGACATCGCCGTGCTCGGCGCACGCCCACTTTTCTTTTTGGATTATATCGGTTGCCAGAAACTCGAAGCGAAAGTTTTCCGCCAATTGTTGCGTGGACTTTCGCGAGCGTGTCGATCAGCCGGTTGCGCCTTGCTCGGTGGCGAGACCGCGCAGATGCCGGGGATGTATCGGAGAAGCGAATACGACCTTGCCGGTTGCATCTTAGGCGTCGTCGATCGGTCGAAAATCATCGACGGTAGCAAAATCACACAGGGCGACGTTGTTCTTGGTCTCGCGTCAAATGGTCTTCATACGAATGGATATTCGCTGGCGCGAAAAATTCTGTTTGAGAAAATGCGGCTGAAACTTAATTCGCTTCTACCCGCATCGCCCGGACAGACCATCACAGTCGGAAAAGAACTGTTGCGCGTGCACAAAAATTATCAGCCCCTCCTGACAAAAGTCCCGAGCGGCATGATCAAAGGCCTGGCCCACATCACCGGCGGCGGTCTCATCGACAATCTGCCGCGGGTTCTACCTTCAAACTGTGATGCGATCATCGAGACGAAAAGCTGGCGGATCCCACGCATTTTCCAAATCTTGCAGCAAAATGGAAACGTCGATGCTCAGGAGATGTACCAAGTTTTCAACATGGGGATCGGGATGGTGGCGATCGTTGCGAACCGACACGCACAACGCACAGCGTCCATCTTGCGCGCGAAACGAATCGGCAGAATCGAACGAGGCTTAGGAAAGGTGCATTTGAAGTTCTGAACGGCAGGGTCGTCGCGCAGCGACGACCGGACGCCGCACTCCGGCGTCCCTACCAGAGACCTACCCCGGCAAATGCGGTGTCGCGGGTTCGCTCACGTTCACTGCAACGGGAACCTCCGGTTCTGCTGTTCGCGTCGCGATCTTACCTTTGCGCGTCACCCGCTGCAGATGTGCGCGGTGCGCTGCAACATCAACCAGTTCTGCTACTCGCGATTTTAGCGCGCGTGCTCGCGTCCACAGAAACAGCAAAAAGAGCCCGTATGGAACAATAGACCACAGCTCAACATGCGAAATGTTCAGCTGGCGATAGATCAACAGACTTACCGCAATCAAATTAAGAATGATCGTGGTGGTGACGAGACGGCTGCGAAGCCGAACGCGGGTCAAACATTTCCCGCCGCCGTGGTATTCGGTGACGGTTTGAAGCGCTATGCTCCACCAAAAATTCCCATAGATCTGAATGTCCCACTCGTTCCACCCGCTATCGGTGGAATAACGCCAGCCTTCCTCATCCAATAACTGAAAGACGGCCCCCAGCAGATAGTGACGGTCCCTGCCCTGCTCGCTCCAAAAAACTCGGCGGGTCAGGCTGCCTGCAAAGCGGGCGCGTTCCGGCAAATGTTCGTGCTTCCGAATCACGTTTGCCGGTGTGCGTTTGAAGCGCAGCCACGTGAAATAGCGAGAAAATCCGCGCACGAGCGGCTGGACAAACGCCAGGAGCATCACGAGGAGCCTCGCGCGCACCGTATCGAATTTCGGTTCGATCTGAGCCCGCACCATGTACGACAGCGCCACGCATAGGGTGCCGCCCAGCATCAGATAAGGAACGATGCGCAACGCGGGCAGAAAAATTCCCAAACCGAAAAGGAAAGTCGTCAGCGCGAACCATTCAATACTGCTCAGGTACGCGGCTACATCTGATTGGGGCGCAGGATAAATCGATTGAAAAAAACCTTCCCCGAAAATTCCGTGGTAAATCACTGGGCGGTTAACAAACCAGCTGAAGCGCGGTGTCCCGTAGATTTGGCCGCGCCACTTCGCAGTGCCAGTCGGACCAAAGAAGATTAAATGTTTGAAGCGCAGCAACGATTCCGCTTCACCGTAGCCATCTTGCTGTTTCAAGAAAGCGCGAAGAGTAAAACGCCGATAGTGCCAGACGATCGCGGTTGGACTGAATGCAATGACCCAGCCAGCCTGCTGGATTCGCCAGCAAAAATCGACGTCGTCCCCGGCCTTGTGATATTCGGGATCGAAACCGCCTGCGCTTTCAAACGCCCACCGGTAAAAAGCCATGTTACAGCCGGGAATGTGCTCGGCGATCGTGTCAGTAAGCAGAACATGACTTGGACCGCCGGGTGCCGCAGCAACGCACGCTTGAATCCAATTTTGTGCCGGCGGCGTGACGTTCGGTCCGCCGACTCCGGCATAATCGCCGCTGATAAGTGTGCCGACCAAATAATACAGCCAATCCACATCTGCCATGCAGTCAGAATCGGTATAGGCGAGCACTTCACCTTTGGCGGCAGCGGCGCCGGTGTTGCGGGCGTGACTCAACCCATGGTTGCTCTGGTGAATGTATCGCACCTGTGGGAACTGCGCTGCAACGTAGGCTGTATCGTCGGTCGAACCGTCATCGACCAGAATAACTTCGTACTCGGGATAATTTAGCTTGCCTAACGAATCGAGGCATGCCGTAAGAGTTTTGCCGCCGTTGTACGAGCAGACAATAACCGAGACAAATGGCGCCCGCGGCAAAGAACGATGCGGCAAGGCCGAATCATCTCGCCCCAGTTTTTCTGCCAGCGTATAGAATGCCTTCTTGGGTTTGCGCTCTCGCGTGACGATGCCAAATGCCCAGTCTGTAATTTCCTCACCGCCGGTGAACCATTCATCCGTCCATGTGAAAAAAATGGTTCCGGCCAGACCGCATTTTATCACGCTATCCACATGCCAACCGAGCATTTCGGCCTGTTCCTCCTGCGAATGCCGAATGGTGTCCATGCCGAATTCGCCCAGGATAAGCGGATGCTCGCCGGTGAGATTTTGCAGCCGCAACAGATAACCCTCGAAATCTTGTTGGTTGTGGAGATAGACATTAAAACAACAAAAATCGGCATTCTGCGGCAGCAGATATTCGGTGGGCGGATAGGTGGCATATGAAAAAAGGGCATCCGGATCGATGACGCGTCCGATGCGAATTAATTCCTCTACAAATTCAATCACGCGTCGCCCACCGAGCCAGCGCGCCATCGTGCTGGAAATTTCGTTGCCGACCAGGTAACCAAAGATTGCCGGATGCCCTGTGTGTGACTTCACGGCAGCGCGAACGGCGTCGGCGATTTGTTTACGAGTCGATCTTTCACGCAAGAACTCGATATGCTTTTCCCAGGGAAGCGTCACCAGCACGCGCATCCCGGCGGCAACACAGCGATCAAGAAACCAGCGCGGCGGCGCATGGTAAATCCGCACCACATTCAGACCGGCCTGG